>CAYYRP010000018.1:0-62279 GCA_964474235.1 uncultured Isosphaeraceae bacterium | reverse complement strand
GATACAGATGCATATTGTTTGCTCGTGGGCGATGAAGAACTTGTGCCGATGCACCCAGATGTTATATGGTCGAGTGTTCGCCCCTCTGATTATTGGTATGCCTGTGTTGAGGATGTGCTGTGGTCATCGTTTGGGATCGGCCGATTAACGGGTGATGTTCCTTTGGATATTGAAGAGCAAGTGGCCAAAATATTAGAGTACGAAGAATCACCACCTTGGAATGGAGGATGGTACAACAATGTACAGCAGACGGTGTACCGTTTCACTGATCAGGGATTTCACGAAACTGTTGATGCAATACAAGCGATGGAGTACGATGCGGGGTCTCTTGATTTTACTGTGCGTTCAGGCGAAGTTGCAACGGATACATCAAATGATGTTATCGATGACATTAATGAAGGGCAGCACTTTGTGATGTACCACGGGCATGGTAATGACACTGCCTGGGCAAGTTGGACTTCTACGAGTGGCAGTTTAACCAATACCCACATCCAGAATTTGGCAAACGGAACCTCTACGCCGATCATCTGGTCTGGTGGTTGCCAAAACAGTTCTATACATCAACGCGATGAGTGTATCGCAGAGCAGTGGATGCAACGAACGAATGGTCCAGTAGCGCATGTTGGAGCAACAAGGAACAATTGGATTGTCACATTTGGAAAATTTGCAAAGTGGTTTTTGTGGCTGTCGTACGACACGAGTACACCAAATATCTCGTATGCAATTCGATGGGGTCATCTTCTGGCACTCATCGAAACCAACTACAACGAATGGGCGCTGCGAAACTTGTACGAAACCCAATTACTTGGTGATCCAGAAATGAAAGTGTGGACTGCTAACCCTAACCCATACGCCTTTTATAAGATGCCAATGACAATTCCTTACTCAGATTGGGTCTACTATGTGCAATATGAAATACCACTCAATGCTGTAGAAGAGTTACCTGCAATTATTTCATATTCCTTTGAACCAGCCAACGGTGAGGACACGGTGTACTACTCACCGGTGTTTGCTGATTCCTATGGTTCAGCCGCCATCCCGCTAGAGTTGAATGAAGAGGGAACATTGCGGATTCGAGCTTGGAATGATTTTGAAAATCGAAAAGATACTGTTGCAACGATTCAGGTTGTTGCACCGTCTTGCCAGGGTGATGTGAATGATGACGGAATCGTGAATGTTGAAGACTTATTGATACTCCTTGGTTCTTGGGGAGAATGTGCCAATGACGATACCTGCTCAGCAGATTTCAACGGTGACGGAAGTGTTTCCATCGACGATTTACTCGTACTGATAGCTGCTTGGGGTAGCTGCTAGTCATTGCAGGGATTTGTCAGCGATCCGCCTTGATTTCTCGGGTTGTTGACGGTTTTGTCAACTGCATGCCACGAGAGTGCTTCAATATGCCCAACAAACGAGTCTGTGTTGAGCCATGGATCTGTTTGTTGGAACATGAGCGGCATTCTGTGATGCATCGGGGACATGGCACTGCTCGCAGGAAGGGTGATCATGGTACAGGATGCGCAGATATTATCATGTGAAGGTTCGTAGAGCCCTCCAAAGAAAATCGGTTCGTCTCTATGAATAAAATATGGTTGCTTTTCATCTTGATCTTTTTTCCATTCGAAATACCCAATCGCAGGGATAACACATCGTTTTCCTGCCTTCCAAGCGCTTTTATATGTCGCTTTTTCTGAAATCGTTTCACTTCGCGCATTGAATGTTGCATACTTTGTTGAAATTTCTTTTGCCCACGGTGCAACCATTCCCCAGCGAGCGGCGATCCAGCTGTAGCAGTCACTGTCATGCACAACGATTGGAATCACCTGTGTAGGGGCTATGTTGTACCCAATGGTTACATCTTGTTCAATAGAAGTGATCGAATTGTCACAGTCAAAAAAAGAATCCCATGCTTCAACACTGTTCAGCTCGTTTGCGAATCGACCACACATTGTTAATTGACAAGACTCGCGGTTGTTTTTTGATTTCGCTCAAGGAATCGAACAATTCTCGCAGCGATGTCTTTTCCGGTTGCAAGTTCTATACCTTCTAGCCCTGGTGATGAATTGACTTCAAGCACGAGAGGGCCGCGACTTGATCGAATCAAGTCAACACCTGCCACTTTTAAATTTACGGATCGAGTTGCTTTGAGTGCAAGATCCTTCTCTTCTTTTGAAAGTTTGAGGATTGCTGCATTACCACCTTGATGCAGGTTTGCTCTAAATTCACCATCAGATGCAGTTCGCATCATTGCGCCAACGACTGTTTTGCCAACGACAAGTGCTCGTATGTCACACCCTCCTGCCTCCTCGATGTATTCTTGGACAAGAAAGTTGGCATCTAGTTTACGGAATGCAGCAATGATGGACTCTGCAGACCTTCTTGTTTCTGCAAGCACAACGCCTTTTCCTTGTGATCCTTCAAGTAATTTTAGGATCGCAGGTGTTCCACCAACTGATTCAAGCAGTGTGTCGATGTCACGGATGTCATGTGCAAAGCCGGTAATGGGCATGTCGACGCCTTTGCGAGAAAGAAGTTGGTGACATCGAAGTTTGTCACGCGATTGGCTGATTCCAAGTGCAGAGTTTGCAGTGAGCACACCGCCCATTTCAAATTGTCGAACAACTGCAGCGCCATAAAAAGTGTAGGAAGCAGCAATTCGTGGAATGATTGCATCAACGTTTACGCGTTCGCCCATGTAAAAAACTGCAGGGTCTCCTGCTGCAATATCCATTCGGCAGCGTAAGTAATCGAGCACAACCATTTCATGACCAGCTTGTCCTCCTGCTTCAACAATGCGTCTTGATGAATAACAAGCAGGGGCGCGTGATAGGAGTGCTATTTTCATATCAAAATTTCCTGTTTTGCAGATAAATTTGCTCTGCTTGGATCTACAACGAATCGTTTTTTGATGCACGCTCTTCCAAGGAGCATGGGAAATTGCATCGACTGTCTTGATGTGAGTGTTATTTCTGATTTCCAACATTGACCCATGATGCAGACTGATGTGAGAATCACTGGGCGTTCTTCAGTTTCTCCGGAGGAGCTCTTTATTTTTCTGAAGCCAACAAGTGGTGCCTCTGCTGTCGAAAACTTTCGTTTTCCTGGTTTTCCATATGTCACACGAAACTTAGCGAATTCTATCTCCTCTCGTTCAAAGACTTTAATGTGGGTTGCGTACAGCGAAGAAGTGCTAGCACCAGTGTCAACTTTGGCAGAAATTTTATCTACGCCAAGGTCGGGTAACGAAATCCACTCTCGCCACCCAATGAGCGAGAGCTGTTTTTTGACCCGTTTTTTGCGTGGCTTCTTCTTTGCTGTTTTCTCTACGGGCATTCAGGATATTGTACCAATCCCAGAATCTCAGAGAGAAACAGGCCTCGTTTACGGACACATGCCCCATGCGCCAATCAAAATTAAAAGATCATCAATGGCGATCTCGCCATCACCGTTAAGGTCAGAAGCGCACGATGTTGGTGGAGTAACACAGTCGTTACAACTTCCTCCTTCACCAAGCCAAGAGCCAGTAAGTTCACTGCACTGGACTTCTGTGAGCACGCTACAACTGTTACCAACACAGCAACCGCCTGCAGGAATCGCTACACAACTTTCGCATGTTGCATTGCCAATAAGCGCTCCGCCGAGGGAAGTACGCGCCACTTCTTCAATTACAAAACATCCTGTTGAAACACAACACGCTCCGTGACTCATGTTTATCATTCCAAGGTCAACTGGATTCATGCCATTTGGAAATGAGGTGTTGTCGTTGTACCAGGCGCCAGTCCAGTCTATGCCACTCCAGCCGCCAATGACTGACAAATCTGTATGCATGAAATTAGCGCCCATCATGAGTGCGCCTTGGAATGCCGCTTTCGTGAGGTCAGCGCCTGCAAAGACAGCGCCCTAAAGGGCAGCGCCATAAAAAGTGGCTTGCGTTAAATTAGCAGTTGTTAGATCTGTCCCAATGAGAATTGCATATTCGAGATTCGCGTATCGCAAATCTGCACCGGTCAAGTCTGCTTGTGACAAATTTGCTGAGTTTAAATTTGCAACGTTAAATTGTGCATTGGACAAGTATGCTTTATGTAGGATGGCATTTTGTAGATTTGCTTGCATTAAGTCTGCGCAATGTAGGTTTAAGCCAGAAAGATCCACACCTGGTTCTGCATCAAGTTCAGTAAGCAGCAAATTGCCATCCCCATCGCAATCCATCCATTGGTAGATATCTCCATAAGCAAGTGTTGTGGCTGCTATGCAGCTTATTTGTAAAACAACATGTTGAATTATTTTGTTCATTCTTTCTCTCATCTCACTTTTCTTAAAAAACTTACTGGTGATAGATAATCCTGACACTGAATAGCAAGTATACTGAAATCGACAAAGTGGCCAAACATCAACCTCTGTTTTTTACACTTCGCTAAACCTCCCTTTTTATTGCATTAAAGCCCATTGAAGTCACGCTCTATCTTTCAGTGGAAGAGCACTGGAAAGCAGTTCAGTCTCCAAAGCGGCTGAGAATACTTGAAGCACTATGGGAAATTGGGGAATGCACTGTCACTGAGTTAAGTGAGCACGTCACTCTTTCCCGAGAAACCGTGCATTACCACATGCAGATATTACTTGATGCAGAACTCATCGCAGAGTTGCCTGTAAAGAGGTGTACCGGAACTGCAGTCGCGACTATGTATAGAACACTTGCGCCGCAAGGAATTATAAATGTTGTTGCAAATCAAAAATCTATATTGGAAATGCATCGGTTACAAAAACTGCGGAGGAGTACTGGGACTCTCATGTTGGAATCGTATGAGCAGAATGTTACTTTGGGAAATGAAGATCAAAGTACTGAGTGTTCTTTTTCTCAATCAAGTTGGATTCCAGTAAAACCAGATGTAAAAGTCAAAATCGAAGCACTGTATAAAGAACTTCGAGCGCTGATCAATCAATCGCAGTTAGCACCAAACGATGCACCAGATGAGCGAATCAATATGCTTTACTCTCTTTCGATTACACCAGATTACGTGCAGACCGGACCAATGCCGATGCTTGTTTTGAAGAGTGAATGAAAACAGAGAACGCGACGAATCTTTTTTTTCTGGGTTCCACAAAAGCGAATTGCTGCACGAAGGTGCAAATGCAAAGAAGATATTACATTCTAAAAAGCGAATTGTCGCACGGACGTGCGAAATTCGCGGAAAAGATAGAATGGAGCCGGGGAGAATCGAACTCCCGTGCCGAAACAGTCAACAATACACGTCTACGCAAGTAGTCACATGTTCAATTTCGGTACTGCGTCACTACATGTGACAAACTGACGCGTACCACTGCAAACTAAGTTTCTCATTCCTCCGCGGCTTGCTAGCACTTTGGAACCAGCCCGAGTTTTGCACACCGCGCTGTATCAGGCGTCGAGAACGATGTGTCGCAGGTTATGCTGCGAGTGCGTAGTTAGCGTTGCCAACTAAAAATTGTGCATCCTTTTTACGTGGCAAGGATGCTCCACGTTACGCAATGTATTGCCTTCCCTGTCCGGTCGAAACCAGGTCGGCCCCTAAGTTTTCAAAGAGCAGCATGCAAGTATAGGATGTAATGATGAATAAGCAAGCGAAAGCGTATAACTTTTAAACAGATGTCTTTGAATATGTTCGTAGAGCAGGTACTACTGCATTTAGTACTCGAAGAAGTACTTCGGCCTGGGTTCCGAGCGCGTCAATTTTAGAGATGATCGATTTATCATAACAAGCCAAAACAGGAGAAGTTTGTTCGTGGTAAACTTCAAAACGCTTTCGAATAACTGATTCGTCAGCGTCATCAGGTCGCCCTTGTTCCGTCGCCCGTTTTTGCATTCGCCGAATCATTTCATCAAGATTTTCACACACAAGGTGAATGATTATGCGTGGATTGATGAAATCCTTCATGGATTCGGCTTGTGGAACGCTTCTTGGGATGCCATCTAATAACAGAACGTCGGTGGCTGGGTTGTAAAGTTCTCTCGCAATCAATTGATCAACATGTTGTCTCCACAAACGAACAGTGAGGAAATCTGGAACAAGTAAACCCTGACTTGAGTACCTCGTGAACTCCATTCCAATTTCAGAATCTTTATCGAGTGATCTGAACATGTCACCTGTTGCTAGATGAAAGAAACCTGGAATGGATCCAAGCATTTGTCCTTGTGTACCTTTCCCTACTCCGGGAGGACCAAATAACAAAATTGATGGGTAGAGATTGGGCATGGCTATAGTCTGTGAAATCAGTAACTTGAGAATGATACCCAAAATTGACCCGCGGTCAACTTGACCCCGGGTCAAGTTGACCGAGGGTCAAAAGGAGCCCTAAGCGATTTTGTGGGTAGGATGTGTGAGATGAAGGGATTAACAAAACGATGGAAAACGCCTAAGGCATCCGATCCACGCCTGGATTTGGTTGGGCGGATTCTTGAGTCGAGGGGATTCGAGAGTAAAGAGGCGAGGGATGCATTCCTGAACCCCACAATGAAGGATCTTGAAAAACCATCAGAACTGCCCGGAGCGATGAAAGCGGCTAAGTTACTCGTTGAGGCAGTGCGGTCTAAGAAAAGAATTCTCATTTTTGGGGATTATGATGCCGATGGCATTACTGCCTCTGCAGTGTTGTATCACATGATCACCGCAGCAAGTGGGCGGGAAGGACCCTCTGTGTATATTCCAGATCGCCTCGATGAGGGTTATGGCATTCGACCAGAAACAATTGAGAAATTTGCAGAACAAGGAATCGATTTGGTGATCACCGTTGATTGTGGCATCACCGCAGTGGAAGCCGCGCAAAAAGCGAATGAACTTGGTGTCACACTCATCATTACAGATCACCACACGTTTCGCAAGGATGGAGCACTTCCAACGTGCGCCACAATCGTGCATCCAGCGATTGAGGGAAATCTAAAGACCCCCTTTGCGGGTGTGGGCGTTGCTTACCAAGTCGCATGGGCGTTTGCAGAAGTTTGGTCAGAGAGTCCAACGGTGAATGAAAAATTCCGAGATGTTCTGCTCGACATGATTCCAATGACTGCAATTGGAACAATTGCTGACATGGTTCCACTTAAAAAATCAAACCGAATTATTGCTCGGTGGGGTCTCCAAATGTTGCCGACAACATCACAAGGTGGTCTCCGTGCGATCATGAATGAAATCAAAACTCCAGGTAGTTCGCTTGATGCAACCCATGTGAGTTTTGGAATAGCGCCTCTCATTAATGCAGCAGGAAGAATGTCACACGCAGCGATTGCGCTCGATTTGTTGACGCACCTTGATGGAAAACTTGCAGAAGGAGCAGCGGGGGAACTTGCAGAACTGAACAAGCGCCGTCAAAAAATGCAGCGCGATATTCAAGCAGATGCATTGAAAATGGTTGAAGAAAACTCGCTTAACGACCTGTCGAACCGGTGCATTGTGCTGCATAAGGAAGAGTGGGCTCGGGGGGTCGTAGGCATTTGCGCGGGGCAACTCATGAATCAACTTCATCGCCCAGTGATCATCCTTGGCTCTGATGGCGAAAATTTTGTTGGGTCTGCGCGGAGTACTTCAGACTATTCCATTTTGGAAGGGTTGCATGCTTGTGAATCATTGCTTGTGACGTACGGTGGGCACACTGCCGCTGCCGGATTAACAGTGCACCGTGATAAGTATGAAGAATTTGTGCAGGCAATAACCGCCCATGCGAACGAAAAAATTACAGAAGAACAATTGGTACCGTTTGTTAAAATTGATTCGATTGCAGATCTATCAGAGATCACCATCGAAGCAGCGTGTTCGATTGCAAAGATCGGTCCGTTTGGCATAGGGAACCCCCAGCCGAGAATTCAAATTAACGGTGCTAAAATAGTTGATTGCAATACGATGGGACAAAATGGTTCTCATCTCAGCATTCGACTTTCACAAACAGGTGTAAGCATTCGTTGTGTATGGTGGAATCAAGGCGAAATGGTTGATCAGCTACCCAAGGGAAAAACAATTAATCTAGTTGCAACCGTTTCAATCAATGAATACCGAGGTCACCGATCGTCGCAACTTAAAATCGAAGACATTCAACTACCAAGCAGATAGTTCACCGACTAGTGGTTCAACAAGATCTTTGAGTGTGACGATCCCAGTTGGTATTTTAGACTGTGGCGAAGTGACTATAGCCATCGCCTGACCACTCTCTCGTACTTGTTTGATTGCTTGGCCAACCGACATCGTTGCGTCGATGGATTGAATGGGTTGCATGATTTCGCTTGTCGGTTTTTCTAATGCAAGAAGAGCAGCAATCGCAGGGAGTACGCCCTGTACTTGTCCGCTCTTATCTATGACAGGAAAACGTGTGTGCGGAGAGTTCCTAAGCGCTGCGTTGCGTTGGCTTGATGTTGCATTAATATTGACACACGAAACTCTTGCCCATGGCACCATCTCACTTGCAACAGTGAGCGAGCGCATGGTGAGCACTCGGTCTGCTAACGAAGTTTGTTCGTCGCTAATTGCCCCACTTCCAAGTCCTTCTTTAAATAATAAACCAAAACGTCTTCGGGGCGATGGTTCAATTTCTGATTCTGAACCGAGTACTTTTTGTGCCACACTTCCAATCATTGAAACAACCGGCACAACTCCTGTCCATCGAAACAAACCGTCCGCCCACTTTAGGGGGAGTGAATACGTGTATGTCCACGAATCAGTGTGCGCCCTGAATAAATCCTTTGGCAACACTTCGCCAAAAATAAATAGAATTGGAATTAAACAAACAGCATTGACTGTAATTGAAAGGAACGGCCCAAGTGTTGTTTGATCCAATAATCTCGCAGTTCCATAACTTGCAAGATAGTTCGCGATGTTGTTGCAAATAAGAAGTACTGCAAGCATGCGGGTTGGTTTGTCAATCAGTGCTTTGACCCGAAGGGCACTTGGTATTTTTGCTGCCGCGCGAACGTCAAGTCTAATACGGTTGATCGTGTATAAACCGGTTTCGAGACCGGAGTAGAGTGCACTTAACAATAAACCTGCGAGTAGAATTCCAATTGCGATAAGAAGTGGTGTCATGTCTGTAACTCCTGTACAGAAACAATGACAGTTGCAACGCGGTATTCATTCATTGATGCGACTCTTAACTTGATATTTGCAAGTTCGATTGTGTCATCAATAACTGGTATTCGACCAAGTTTAGCTGCGATCAATCCTCCCATAGTTGCTGCGGGAAATCTTTCAACGAGTGGGCCCGTTGCAGAGAACCACGCCCGAACACCAGTGTCAGCGTCAAGAAGCCATTCGCCAGATTCAAGTTGTTTTGGTGGATCTACGTCTCTCTCAGTAGCGCCACCAATTTCACCGATAAGTTCTTCGAGCACATCTTCAAGAGTGACAATGCCAGCAGTTCCGCCGAACTCATCTACAACAATTGCTAAGCGTGTCTTCGTCTCTCTGAAGTGATTGAGAAGTTGATCGAGCGTTGCGACCTGAGGAATAAACAGGGGTTGGGTCATGCAAGTTTGCAACATCGTGTCACCTTCAGCAGTTCGCTGTAAATATCTTTTTGTATGCAACATGCCAATAATCTCATCAAGATCCTCACCATACACTGGAAGTTGTGTGAGTTGACTCTCGGATATGACATCTCGGATGTCGCTCTCGGATGTAGATGCTTCAATTGCTACCATTCGAACGCGTGGCTTCATGACTTCTCGTACGCGTATGTGATTAAGCGCAACAACGTCGTGAAGAATTTGTTGTTCGTCTAAATCAATAATGCCATCGCTTGTTGAAAGCGCAACAAGGGCAGCGAGTTCCTGTGCGTCAAGTGGTGGAGAGGGTTCACTTGTGGCAAGTCTTGAAAGAGGAGTAATAATTAACCAGTCGATCGAATTCCTAAGTGGTGTAATGAAATGGTGGAGAAGAAGAAGCGGTGGGGATAACAACATCGCAATACCAACTGGTCTTGCTGTCGCAGCCATTTTTGGCAATACTTCACCGAAGATCACAATAGAAAACAACGTGGTAAATGCAATGCTCACTTCTGCCGCAACTCCGCCAGGAATTCGCAACATGATGACTGAACTCACTACAAAGAAAAAGACATTTGCAGTCATGTTCCCGATAAGAATAGTAATCAAGACTGTACGGCGTTGTTTGATCAGCAGAAGCACGGCGTTTGCAGGAGGTGTTTTTTGTTGTTGTAATTGCAAATTTTGCGCTTGTGTGATTCTAAAGAATGCAGTTTCGCTGCAACTAAAAAATGCACTGAGAACCAACAGTGGAAGCAGAGAGATGAGCAGTGCAATATCAACACCACCCCAACCAACTTGGAGAGTTTCGTCAATCATCCGTTGTTTTTCAGTTCACGAACGGCCTCTTCAACGCGGTCTGTGAAGGCTTCAGCAGATTCACCTTTTTCGATGTACATCGGTGTACCGAAGGAAATACGCATGGTTCCTGATCGGGGCATATATGTAGCCTTCGGTAATATCGTTCTCCCACCGGTAACAAAGACTGGAACGACAGGGCATTTCGCTAATTTTGCAACAACCGCTAGGCCTGGTTTAAAAGGCGCAATTTCATCGGACTCACTTCGAGTCCCCTCTGGGTAGAGCACGATGGACCAACCTTGTTTGAGTAACGTGGACATGGTTCGGATCGATCGAAGCGGGGAATGTATCCGTTCAATTCCAAAGGCATTCCAAACAGCAAGAACGGTGAACTGAATACATTTCTTTTTTAAGGAGTTGCCATCAGAATCTCCAAAGTGGTCAAATGCCGCTGCCACAGCAGTTTGATTTCTTAGTCGTCTTGGAAGTACATCGAGAATGGCATGCGTGTCTACATGGCTTTGATGATTTGATGCAAAAAGAACTGGTGAGTCGAGATGTGTAATTGATTGCAAACCTGACGCGTTCCAAGAAATACGTCGAAGTACTTTTGTAATACTACATCCCGCAAGTAAAAAACACCTTGCAATCGCCACCGAAGGTGCACGCAAATGACGAAGAATTTCATCAGCGTCTGGAGGAACTTGTTTTTGCGAATCGGACATTATTCTGATCGAGGGATCTCGTCTGCGTGAGAGAGTACCTTCGAGAATGCTTCAGTATATTGATCTAGCAAACCTGTCGTCGCAGAAGGAAATGCGGGTAACTTTAGAAGGGACCCATTACCAATTGTTGTTGCTGGTAGGTCTGCGGGGTCATAGATATGCAAGGGTTTTTCCTTTGTTGCTGGAAGCCTTGCTATCTTTGACCACACACCGTGGGTGAACACGGGTTGTTGGTGGAGGAGCGGATATCGAGGTGCTGCAATAAGTGCGCCTTCTGCTTGCAACGCTGTTGCAAGATCATTGATTGGCAAACCTGTATCGTGCTCGTCGTATCGAACTAGAAATTCAAAATATACTCGCGTAACATCTTTAGGTGCAAGAAATGGTTGAATGCCAAGGGTTGATAATTTTTCAGAAAGATAGATACAGTTTACGTTTCGTTTTTTGTTTCTTTCACCTAAGTGCTGTAATTGTGTTCTTGCGAGTGCAGCAGACATTGGTGCCATGCGGAACTTACAACCAAAACCAGTTGCAGCAAAGTACCGGTTTTCAGATTCAAGCCCAAGGAGTCGTTCATAATGACCAAGGCGAATGGCAGATTCGTGTAGCTCTTGGGAATCACAGAGCAAAACGCCACCTTCTCCACTTGGCACAAGTTTGTTTCCTTGCATACTAAAGATGCTGACATCACCAAAGGAACCGATTGGCTTCCCTTTGTATATTGCACCGTGAGCGTGCGAGGCATCTTCTAGAATTTTCAACCCATGCCTGTCGGCAACTGCTTGGAGTTCGTCCATTTTGGATGGCATCCCAAAAAGATGAACGACAACAATTGCTTTTGTTTTTTCTGTAATTTTCCGCTCAACATCTTCGGGGTCAAGCCCAAGGCACTCGCCTTCAAGTTCCGAAAAAACGGGGATCCCACCGCAATGGAGAACCGGCATGACACTCGACCACCATGTAGCGGAAGGCACGATCACTTCATCCATCGGGGTAATGCCAAGTGCGTGCAGTCCAGCAAGGATTGCAGAGGTTCCATTGTTATGTGTGAGTGCGAAGTTTCTACCTGTTAATTTTTTATAGTCGTCTTCAAGTTTTCCGACTATAGGGTGAATTGAAAGTTCACCACTACGCAGCACATCAAGGACTGCTTGCTCATCTTCACCAGAAATGATTGGCCAATGATTCGCCTTCGTTTGATCGAGTGTGATCGCTTTTTCGCCGCCAAGGATCGCCGGTTTATTCTTTGCGATTATCATTAGTTAACTATCTTGTTCGGTTTCATTGCCAGCAATTGATGAACGCATGTTCGTATCTGAAATGACGTTTTTCATGTTGTAATAATCCATGACGCCAAAATTACCTTTTCTGAAAGCTTCAGCCATTGCTTTTGGTACTTCTGCTTCAGCAAGAACGACGAGCGCGCGGTTCTTTTGTTCTTCAGCGCGATACTCAACTTCTTGAGCAACTGCCATGGCTCGTCGTTTTTCTGCTTCAGCTTGAAAGCGGGCCTTGTCTGCTTCTGCTTGATGCGCTTGCAAGGTTGCACCGATGTTTTCGCCGACGTCAACATCTGCAATGTCGATTGAAAGAATTTCAAAAGCAGTTCCAGAATCTAGTCCTTTTGCGAGCACAGTTTTTGAAATGTTGTCAGGGTTTTCAAGCACTTTCAAGTGGGTTGTAGCGGAACCAATTGTTGAGATGATTCCTTCGCCAACACGAGCGATGATTGTTTCTTCTGTTGCACCGCCAACAAGCCGTGCGATATTTGTTCGAACAGTCACTCGTGCTCGAGCACGAAGTTGAATGCCATCGCCCGCAACTGCGTCAATAGTTCTTTTGCTTCCAGTTTCACTTGGGCAATCGATGACTTTTGGGTCAACACTTGTCCGAACTGCTTCGAGAATATCACGCCCAGCAAGATCAATTGCTGTTGCAGTTTCCCATCCTAAATCGATTTTCGCTTTATCTGCTGCAATCATTGCACGCACAACGTTTGTGATTCGTCCACCTGCAAGATAGTGGGCTTCAAGTTGATCTGTTGAGATTTCAATTCCAGCTTTCTTACCGCTAATACGATTGATGACTACTGACTTTGCGTTTACTTTTCTAAAACGCATCATGACAAGATCAATAAATCCAACTTTTGCACCGCTGACCCATGCTTGAAGGTACAAACCTATATATTGAAATGCGAATGCGATAATGATTAGCAGAAAAATTCCGCCGACGATTACGCCGCCGATCATCCATGGTGATACTGCTGCAATAAAATTCATAATAAAACTCCTTCGTCTTTTATCAAGCGTAGTGTATCACTTTGGCCAAAGAAGGGCGTGCGGAACAATGAAAAGTGAGATTATTGGATTAGAAGTGGTGTTTAGAAAACTTCGTGTCTCCATGGCGTGTCTTAATAAAGATAGCAAATTGTGCGTTCGTTCACACGTTGCAAAAATTATCGACTGACTTCACGCACTTTTATTTGATTGTCATAGACTTCAACGACTTCAACTGTCTTGTTTGCTGCAATGACACTCGATTCAGCCATTGCGTCGAGCCTTTGACCGTTGATTCTTACAACTCCAACTGGGCGTAGCACCGTGACGGTTTCACCCTTGCATCCAACAAGTGTTTGTAATTGATCAAGGCGTTCCCGTCTTTGAGCCTCAGATTCTTGTTCGGCAAACTCTCCACCGCCATCAACATCGCCGAGAATCATTCGTTTTGCAAGTGGTGAAGATGCCCAAATTTTAAATGCAATCCAGGCAATGATTGGACCAAAGACAATGTAGATTCCAGTTGCGATGAGACCAGTGTTGACGTCGTGCACGAAGAACGCGATGAGTGAAGCGATGATGGATAATCCTCCAAGCAGCGCGAGTAAGCCGCCAGATGGCACAAAAATTTCAATAAAGAAAATGACTACGGCGATCGCAATAAAAATGAACGCCCAAAGAATTGGAGATGAACTTTGTGCTGCAGTAGTTTGTGCGAGTAGATTGATCATGGTGTAACTTCTTCGACTTCAAGAGTCATTCCTGTGTGCATGATACGGACAGATGCACCTTTGGATATCCATTGCCCTGTTGTAGTGGCATCAAAGAGGGTATTGTCGATTTGGATACGTCCGCTAGGTCGTAAATCAGTGATTGCGATGCCCGATGCCCCAATGATGAGAAGATCATCATGTGATCGTTCGGTGGTCGTGCCGTGTGCAGAAATAGCATCTTCGAGAACAAGTC
This sequence comes from uncultured Isosphaeraceae bacterium, assembly GCA_964474235.1. Taxonomy (GTDB): domain Bacteria; phylum Planctomycetota; class Phycisphaerae; order Phycisphaerales; family SM1A02. The sequence continues at coordinate 48,012 of CAYYRP010000018.1, read as the reverse complement.
GTTGCATTGCAGTTGCCCCCCCGAAGTATCGAATGATAAACCAACTGGCAATTGCTGCCAAAACCCCACCGCCGAGAATAGTGCCAAGTCCGGCGAGTAATTGCGCTTGTCCTTCTGCAGAGTAGATGTCATCAGAAATGAACGTTCCAATGATGCCGACAAACAAACAGGCTACGCCAATGAAACCGGTAAAACCAGTTCCCGGAATGAGAAGTAACTCAAATGCGATCAAGGAAATGCCAGCGACCACAGCGACAATCTCCCAAATATCAGCGAGTCCCGCAAGCCAAGGTGCGCCTATCAGGAGTGCAAGTGACACAATTGCGCCTGTGGAGAAAGCACCGCTTACACCTGTGACGAATTCGACAAAGACACAGACGAGAAAGATTGCAATCAAAATGATTCGGATGGGCCAACTGACTAGAATGCGAACAAGTTTTTCCGACCAGTTTACATCGAGTCGGTTAATATTCTGTGCGCCGAACCAAACCTTAAGCGCAGCATCATCGGCAACAACGCCATCAACGAGTCCATACTGCGCAGCTTCAGCAGGTTTGAGAGTGAGCAGTCTGTCATTCGGAACAACTTGTCTAACCAATTTCCATGCCGGCGCATCTTCATGATTGAGTGTTGGTCTCCCTGTTGGAAGTTGTTGTGCGAAATCAGGGTCCCATGGTTCGGTGGAACGTTCTGTATCAGTTTGACTGAGTTTTGCAATCGTGTCAAAAAACGGTGAAAAAACAGGTTCGCCTTGGACGTTACGAGCGATGGGGGAAAAATTTTGCGGCGGTGATTCGCCGAAGATGGTTTCGAACTCTGCTCTGTTTACACACACGGTTTCGTTTGTTTGGATGTTATGCAACAGCCAAAGTTCAATGCCTACGCTCACAAATGCTTCAACAAGATGTTCGTCGTAATGGTTTCTTCGTGCAGAGTCGACCACTTCGGCAAGGATCGGTGATTCGATTTTCGCCCTCTCGGTTGCGGGAATTGGTCCCATTGGGGTGATTGGGGCAGCGTCACCAAACGTACTGTTAGGTGACACAATGATTTCTCTGCAAGAGAGTGCGATGATTGTGCCTGCAGAGAAGGCGTGTGGATGGATCCATGCAACAGTGTTTGAAGGAGCGTTGTTTTTTATTTCATAACAAATCTGAAGCGTTGGAAGCAGTCCTCCCCCCGGTGTATTGAGGTCAATCACAATGGCGTCTGCATTTGCTGCTTCTTCGAGTCGCCTTTTGAATGAGGTTGCAGTGATGTGATCAACTTCGCCTTCGATGGTGATGACTGCGATATCTTGAGCTTGCCGGTACGCCGGCACTGGCGTAGGAGGTGATGTGGCGATCAAGGAGAGCAATGTTGCGATTGCAAGCATGTGTGTATTGTATGGTAAGGCAGTAAACAACCCCGCGGGTTGTTTACGAGGTGTTATGGGTCGGTGATGGAGTACCTAAAAAAACCGACCGCAGTTTGGAACTGCGGTCGGTTACGTAACAAATTGAATTGATTAAAAAATCAATCGTGGCGTAAGTTGGTAATACCACCATACTTGCCATTATTTGCATCAATTTCACCAACAGCAGTGTGTGTCAAAATAACGTCAGCTCCTGTACCGTCGCCTGATCCAAAAGCAGGGTCAATTGCTTCTGTTTCTTCTGCGAAGAGGTTGTCAGGAGTTGTGACACCACTAGCACTTGTGTATGACACGTTTTCTGGGTAGAACGTATCGGTCACTTCGGTATGGTTATCACCATATCCGATGATCCCTTTCCATTCATTTGTAATGCCGTGGAAACCAAGTGAAAGCGATGGATCGGTAAGGTCAACAATACCATCTAGTGGACCACGTGTGCCGAGTACGGCGTAGCCACTGTCGTTCTGGAGGCTAATACCCCAGTGTTGCTTTCGGCGTTCACCAGTGATCGGCATAATGCCATAACTATTGTTGCACGTTTCTGAACTAGCAGGATCATCTGTCAGAGCGTTGTCAAACGTGTTGTCCCAAAAAATCCAACCACCTGGAGTTGGGTCGTACACACTAAAGTCATAGTCATCATCGACATAGACCGCACCATTTGGTTCTGTAGGTGAAAAGAGAATGTCAGTGGTGAACAAGTTTTGCATGACGCACAATGAAAGCATTGAGCCGTGGTCATTGAGAGATACGTCTTCAGGACCACGTCCTTTGACGTAATCGCCGATGACGGTATCTTGCAAACGTTGTTCAAGACCTGGGATAGGAAAAGAACCATCGTGGTCACTTGTCCAAGTTGTCCAGCCATCAGCAATTGCTTTGACTTGACTCGAATCCTTAAGAATCATGGCTTGTGCACGAGCACGGCCAAGAGCAGGAACTAAAATACTCAATAAGAGTGCGATGATTGACATCACCACGAGCAACTCAATGAGCGTAAAACCTTTTTTATGTTGTTTCATAAAATAAAATCTCCATTTGTTATACATGAACGAAAGGTCATGTCATTGTGGTTACGGGTTACGGGCGAAGTTCATCCCAAACGGTGATGACGTCGTCACTTGTGCTTTCGTCAGGATCGCTTGCCCACTTGTTCATGATTAACCAAAGGTCTTTTGAACCAGAACCAGAGTTTAGCACGCCACCTGAGTAATCTGCGAACTCTGCTTGGAACAAGTTGTCTTTGATTGAAGCAAATGAATCTTGTGGTGAATACACGATGCCAGTTGGCCAGATTGATTTTGCGTAATGCGCTGAAGCATCACCAGAAACGTAGACTCCTTCCCATTGCTTTGGCGAACCATAGAGTTCAAGCGTTGGGGATTTTTCAAAATCATTTCCTTCGTACGCACCATTGACTGGTCCACGGCTAGAAAGAACGATTGTGTGGCTGTCTTGCCCTGCTTTCCAGAGCATGTCACGGCGCTTGCCGCACATTGCAAGGTGGGCGTACGATGTATGGCATACATCATCGAGACCAGATGATTGGTCGCCACTACCGCTAATATCGCCTGAGAATAGTGGATCCCAATATTGGTCAACTTCTGGAGATGGATCGTATGCTTCGTAATCGTAAGGGACTTCAGTAGCATTCTTTGAAGAGTCGCCTTTCATGACAACGATTGAGTTGATTTCAACAGGACTAATGAGGACGTCAGGGTTGAAATAGTTTTGTGCAATCATTGCAGAATACAAATTGCCAGTTTTGTTGTACGTCCAGTTTGGAGCACCAAAACCTGCAGATTCGATCGGACCAGTAGGTCCGTTGTAACTGGCTGGAGTTGCATTGTTAGACAAGTTTGTTGCCTTGCGGTCAATGTGGCTCGGGAGCGGGAATGAGTTGTCAGCTTCGCCATCAGCGTAGATGAGGAATGTTTTGACAACACCGTTGAGTTGAGCTTGGTCTTTTCTTTTCTTCGCAGCAGCCATTGCACCGGACAATGCTGGTAAGAGCAAGCCCATCAAGAGTGCGATGATTGCGATCACGACCAAAAGTTCGATGAGGGTAAAACCTCGTATTTTGCGTTTTATCATTTGTGTATCTCCTAAATAAATAAAACATGTAGAACGGGTAGTTGATCTCACTGGAAACCTCGTATGGTTTGTTGTCACGCTGCCCATCCCTGACACGATGGAACGTACATCACACGAAGATCGCCGGTTTATCAACCGAATGAAAACTTACGGTTCAAGTTACAAACAGTGCAACTATGAACCGGGCGGTCTTCGCACATATTATGTTGTGAAAAGTACCACCGCACCTGCTAGCAAACACCTCCAAGGTGAACGCAGCGTCGAAATGTCGACCAGTGCGGCGGAATCAAATGTGCCCAGATAGGGCGAATAAGAGCGGTCAACTGAATCGCAGAAAAATCGAATAGTTACCGCAGCCGGTCTTTTCCCCCATATATATGTACATGATTGTGGACACAACGGTTCCCGTCAAGTGTAAAAAAGCCTAGAAGGGCGATAAAAATTGAGAAAAAGAGAAAACAGTCCGATAAAAACACTATTTATCGAATATCTCGAAGGCGGCTTCGACTTCTACGGTTGCTCCAAGCGGGAGTCCAATGGATCCAAGTGCGACACGAACGTGCTTGCCCGCGTCTCCAAAAATTGCAACCATCATGTCACTTACGCCGTTTGCAACGAGCGACTGGTCGGTAAAACCAAGATCGCTTGCAACAAAAACACGCAATTGAACCACGCGTGAGATTCGCTCAAGGTCACCATGAAGCGCGTCGCTTGCGACGGCGAGCGTGTTCAGTCCGCACATTTCAGCGGCATTGATCGCAGCCTCTAGAGGTTGAGCACTAGGGACTGGGCCTTTGTAACGCAGTTCTCCGTTCACCATTGGAATTTGACCACTCGTCAGTAATATATTTCCACAAAATATAGTTGGGACGTACGTAGCAACTGGATTTGGTGGGGTTGGAAGCGTGAAACCCAACTCGTGAATTCGTTGTAGAACTGTTGTCATAGATACATGATATCACTGAGCAAGTGAGGGTATGATTCCCCGCATGGAACTTTATATAGACACTGCAAATATTGATGAGATCCGAGAAGCAGCAGACCTTGGCGTGCTCGACGGTGTAACCACGAATCCAAGTTTGATAGCGCGAGAAGGCGTCGATTTTCACAGCCAAATGGCAGAGATATGTGAAATAGTCTCTGGACCAGTGAGTGCAGAAGTTGTGTCAATTGATCATGACGGTATGGTTTCAGAAGCAGACGAATTGCTTAAAATTGCCTCGAATATTGTGATCAAACTTCCCTGCACTGTTGACGGACTGAAGGCGTGCAAGACACTTTCGGATCGCGGAGTGAAGGTAAACATGACACTTTGCTTTCAACCACTCCAAGCGATGATGGTTGCTAAAGCGGGTGCGTTTTTGGTCAGTCCATTTCTTGGTCGAATTGACGACATTGGTGGCGACGGCATGGAATTGATTCAACAAATTCGTACGATCTATGACAATTATGGATATACGACGAAAATACTATCCGCATCAATTAGACACCCGTTGCATCTCGTGCAATGTGCGCTCGTCGGATCTGACGTTGCAACTGTACCCTTTAAAGTTATATCGCAAATGATGAAACACCCATTAACTGATAGTGGACTTGCGGCGTTTCTTTCCGATTGGAATAAATAAGTAGCGGTTAATAAACGTAATCCATAGAAAAAACTAACCGCGGGTTAGTTTTTCGGTTAGTTATTAGACGAGTAAGACAGTAATTAAGATTAAATTCACTATTACGCTAATTATGAGAAATGTGAGAAATATCGTGGCTGTGTTATCACCACTTATATGAATAGATTCTGATTGAGGAGCAACCGGCGACCCTGATGAAGTGGACTTCGCCACTTTTGAGAGCATGGCAAAATCTAACGTTGGTTGCGCGAACTTTGGTTGATCCCCAGCGAGGACTGCATCGATATCATCAATCAAGTCGCTCGCGTTTCGGTAACGTCGTGCCACATCTTTTACCATCATCATTTCAATGATTTGCGAGAAACCCGCTGAAAGTGAATCGTTAATGTGATCCGGAGGAACTAAATCTTGTTTGAGGTGCCGGTGCATCACGTCAGAAGGATTTTTTCCTGGAAATGGAACCCGACCTGTGACGAGGTGATAAATGGTCGCCCCAAGGCTATAAATATCAGCCGCTGGTGTGATATCAACCTTGCCACGAATTTGTTCTGGGCTGATGTAGTACGGGGTTCCGTATGCACGTCCTGCTTCGGCCTCAGCCGTTTCAACATCTGACATAGCACGGGCTAAACCGAGGTCTGCAAGTTTTACATCACCTTTTGAGGAAATCATAATATTTTTTGGCTTTACATCTCGGTGAATAAATCCCTTTTCGTGCGCGTGTTGTAATGCGCATGCAACTTGGCGTAGAATTTGAATTGCTTCTTTCTCACCAAGTTGCTTCTCTTCTTCGAGTCGATCAAATGCGGTTATTCCATCTACAAATTCCATCACAAAAAAGTGATGTTCACCAGAAAGACCAACGTCATACGCTTGCACAATATTTGGGTGATTCAGTTTCGCTGCAGCACGACCCTCTTTATAAAAACGATCAATAAATTCCTTGTTGTCTGAGAATTTCGTTGGCAATACTTTGATTGCAACTGGCCGGTCTAGACTTTCTTGTACCGCAAGAAACACAGTTGCCATAGCACCTGCGCCAAGTTTGCGGATGATTTTATAGCCCTCAATACGCTGCGTAGATTTCCGAGTGTCAAAATCAGATTGAAGTCTATCGATTTGACGGTTTGTAACGTAGTTGTGGTTTATGAGAAGATCGCTTAGGGTGTGTCCAGACCCCGAACCGCCAGTTTCTTCTAAAAGCGCGTTACATTCGGCTAATTCTTCAGGCGTGATGAGCCCGTTGTCGACAACAAGTTTTCCAAGCATGGTGTCAAAACCAAAAGTAGAAGCGCCGGGGCTTCGGTTACTTTTTGGCGTTGATGCCTCAGGCGTTTCGCTAGAATTGTTTTGCTGGTCACTCATGATGTTGAACTATGGACGCATCCTACCACTCTGTCAAGTAAACGGTGAAAATAAACATAGGGATCTGGTGGCTGTACTATGCCCTTATGCTTCTTTATACGTTCCTGAAACATGCATGGTTCCAAGGTCTAAGCACATGACTTGGCAAAACCCGCTTATTCTTGCAAGTACATCTCCTCGAAGACGAGAACTTTTACACGAGGCAGGAATCATGGCGATCGCAGTTGCCCCGACTGTCGATGATTCTCTCTATTCCTGTGGAACAATGTCGCCAAAGGAATGGGTAACAACCCTCGCTGTCCTCAAAGCATGCAGCGTAGTCACCCACTCAAGCAGGGGAGGTGGTACCGTTTTGGCAGCGGATACGGTATGTGTTGTGGAAGGTGCGATCCTTGGTCAGCCAAAGGATGGCGATGAAGCGAGGTCGATGATCGATTTGATGCGTAACCGGGCGCACGATGTCTATACGGGATGGTGCTTGAAGGCAATCGATGGGAACAAATCTGCATCTGGTTGCGAGACCACAATCGTATCGATAGGCTCTATTTCGGATGCCAACCTTGATACATATATTCAAAGCGGAAAGTGGCAGGGCAAGGCTGGCGGGTACAATTTAAGCGAGCGGTTGGTTGCTGGCTGGCCGCTTTCGTGGCAGGGCGATCCAACAAGCGTCATGGGTCTTCCAATGGAACGGTTAGCAACCGAACTTTCTCGAAAGTGATTTGATCTGAAACAACCACTTCCAACTTGGCTCGATTGTGTTGCGTATCCAATGTCGTGGATATACGGCTTCATTGTTCGTGTTCGTAACTCTATGTACGGGCACGGTCGTGGAATACATCAAGTACCGTTGCCAGTGATTTCTGTTGGGAACATTACTGTTGGCGGAACAGGTAAGACGCCCCTTGTGACTTGGATTGTTCGGCGGCTTCGAGAGTCTGGGCATTCTCCCGCGATCGTGATGCGAGGATACGCTTCGGTTGATCCATCAAAAGCAGATGAGGCGGTGGAGTATCGCGAACAATTACAAGAGATCGACATCATTGTTGGTGGTGATCGGTATGCGAATATTACTTCGTATCTTGCAAACGGCGGGCAAGCGGATTGTTTCGTCATGGACGATGGTTTTCAACACCGTCGCTTGCATCGAGACCTCGACATTGTTGTGTTAGATTTTTTACGAGACGCTTTAGAGGAACGAATGTTGCCAGCTGGATGGTTGCGTGAACCGATCGAAGGGCTAAAGCGCGCAGGTGCATTTGTTGTGAGCCATACATCTCACAAAAATCCTGCGTATGCAGAGAAAATCACCGCAGTGTCAGGCAAAGAACCAATTGCGTGGACCTCCCATCACTGGTCGAAATTACATGTCCATCACAACGAAGGTGAAACAGTAGAGGAACTCGATTGGTTGATGGGGAAAAAGGTTGCTGTGCGACTTGGCATTGGGTATCCGGGGCCAGTCATTGAAGCACTTGTACGCCTTGGTGCGAAAATAGCACTGCAACTTCCTGCTGGAGACCACCAACCTTTTACGGATATAGAAATTGAACAATTAATAACTGCATCACACGAAGTTAATGCGATCATCATGACTCTAAAAGATTGGGTAAAGGCGCGAGACGTTGTTGATCTTGCAACGTTGCATTGCCCAGTTGTTGTACCGAATTTAGTGTTAGAAATGGTTGATGGAGATGACGAACTTGAATCACTTCTTCTAAGTGTTTTTAAGGAAGGATGACAAAATGATTACAGAACAAGATTATGCAGCAAGACGAAAACAATTATTACCCATGCTCGATGGATGTGCGGGATTCGTCTTTGCAGGAAAAACTGATGATTCTTTAGAAACAACGTGGCGCCCCCATTCTCATTTTGAATATTTGACAGGTGTTACAAATGAACCAGATAGTGTGTTACTCTTTGATCCTACGCACCCCGTTCCAGCGCGGCGTGAAGTCTTATTTCTCTCTTCACGTGATCCCGAAAAGGAACAGTGGGATGGTCTAAGAAAATCTATTGGCAGCGAACTTCGCAAAGAAACTGGTTTTGCAACAATATTGAGAACCGGCTCGCTTCCTCTAGTCATTTCTGACATTACAACTCGTTGCAAAAAGTTTGCAACACTGATGCCCCATGCGTCTGTGATGCAAGATGTATCTCAAGACCTTGCTCTCTTTCAAAAAATATCAGCAAGAACGCCAAGTTGTGAAATTGTTGACATGTCTTCGATGATTCCTTTATTGCGAAGTGTGAAATCTAAAGGAGAAATACAGACAATTCAACAGGCGGTGGATATGACCACTGTGGGGTTTGCAAATGCAATGGCATTTGTAGAACATGGAGTGAATGAATTTCAGGTGCAAGCCACACTTGAACATGGATATGCAATGGCTGGCGGTCGTGGTTCCGCATTCCCGCCGATTGTTGGCGGCGGACTGAATAGCACGGTGCTGCATTACAAGGAAAACGATCAGAATTTAGTAGATGGTGATTTGGTTTGTATTGATTCGGGTGCTTTTTTCCGTGGGTATGGTGCGGATATTTCTCGAACAGTTCCCGTCTCTGGAAAATTTAGCGATCGGCAAAAGGAAATATATGAAATTGTTCTAGAGGCTGAAGAGGCAGCAATTGACGCAGTTAGGGAGGGCGTGACGCTTGCAGAGTTAGATGCAATTGCACGTGCGATTATTGTTAAGTCTGGATACGGCGATTACTTTATTCACAGCATTGGGCATCATCTTGGTTTAGAGACGCATGATTGTTGTGGACCTCCATCACCCCTCAAGGAAGGTGCGGTCATTACGATCGAGCCAGGCATTTACTTGCCAGACGAAGCGCTCGGTGTTCGCATTGAAGATGACATTGTTGTGAAAAAGGGTGGGTATGAAAATCTTTCAAGTGCAATACCAAAGTCGGTCTCTAAAATTGAACATGCGATGAAGAGATAGTTGCAATGGAAGAATACGACGAACAACAAGCAGTAGAGGCTGCATGGAAATTTTTACGGTGCAACACAACTGGGACATTGCGTTTCGGAGAACACTTGCATGATGTTTCCTATGTATTTGGTAATGATGGCGCGATGATCATTCCTGCGATGGTAGCGATACTGCAGCCACAAGACACGGTGATGTACGTTCCAGAGTACGCGGAAGAATGCATGGAAATGCACGTGACGCTAGAACAGTTTACAGAAGATGGCAGCGGTGGCGCATACGCGGACCGTTGGCAAATGTATCACGGCGAACCGCCAGACGTGCAGTGGGCAAAAGTTACAATTGATGCAGCGCGATTTCACGAGATGTTTATTGACGGTGAAGGATTGCAAAGAGAAAACGAAATCGCAAGCAATGAACCCTCGTTGTGTAAACAATTGAATGGAGATCGTACAGTGGTACTCGATGCGTGTAAACGAATTGCAAGTATGGAAGTTGAATCACCAGTCGTTGTTGGTGTTGACACATTTGGTGTGGATGTGCGTGCAAGGTTTGGAATTGTTCGCCTTGCATCGGAAACGTCTTTGAAAAACACGGGTGATGTGATTGCGTTTATGAAACAGGTTTCGTAGCCCAGAATAGTTGCTGCGCAACCGCCTGTTTTCGAAACATTTCACTTCCTGTAATTACTTTGCAACCGAGTTCAGTAGCACGTTTGAGCAGTGGTGTTTCTTCTGGTATGTACACAGTGTCAAACACGGTCATCTCTTTTGATAGTTGCATTGTTGGTACAAGCGATGCGAGTGGTTCCCCGCCGGCATCTTCGCCACTTGCCATTCCTACTGGTGTGCAGTTGATGACAGTGTCTATGTCTTTGCATGCATCTGTGCCATGATTACAGTTGAATTCATCTGCAAGTTCCTTTGCTTGTTCACTTCTTCGAGTCACAATGACAACTTCTGCATGAAGTGAGATTGCCGCTGCAATTGCTGCGCGAGCAACACCGCCTCCGCCTAATATGAGGACTCGTTTTGGAGCTTTCAGCAATGTGGCGATAGCAGTTGTGTCAGTGTTCGTTGCAGTGAATGAAGGCGAAGTCGAAATAGTATTTACCGCACCGATTTTTTCACTTTCCCGCTCGATAATTCCTTGTTCTTCTTGAACAAGCTTCAACATGTTTTCTTTGTGCGGGATTGTAATTGAGGCGCCAGAAAAATCTATTCGTTCATCGTGCATAAGAGTTAGTGACGTCGCTTTGAGATGTTCCCAACCCTCTGGAATTGGAAGTGGAACGTACACCGCGTTTGTTCCAGCAGCTGCAAACGCAGCGTTGTGGAATTGCGGACTTGCTGAATGTTCGACATTGTCTCCAATGACACCGTACACTTTTGTTTCAGCATTGATGCTTTCAAAGTTGTATTTCGAACGTAGTTCAGCTGTTGTTGGTTGCCCCGCTGCAGTGGCTTCATGTCCGTCAATTGTCGCAAAGGTGGCGAACCCACCAAATTTAGGTGCGAGAATTCGGCTCATCAATCCATAGGGACCCATGCATAATGCAATCATTGGTTGTTGTCGTGCTTGAAGTAATTCGAAAGCATTTAGGTTATCTCGCAATGAACGAGCGCGCCATGCCATTTTGACGACGTTGATGTTTGGGATGTCCTGCATTGCTGCAGCTTTTTGGAACAGATCGTTTGGTCTGCTTACCATGTCATGCCAAGAAAGAATGATTCCACAATCCCCGAGCGGTAACTCTTCAATGAGCCACGGCTGTTTGATATAAAGTTCATATTCAATGTCAATATATTTTGGTGGTTTTAAGGAAGTGAGTGCTGCTTGTAGCATTGCAACACGATGTGAATCATCTCCTGCAAAATTACCGCCTTCCTCTGCTGAACGAATTGTAAAAATTGTCGGCAAGGTTGCTGCTTCAAGCAGCGAAGGCACGACACTCTCTACTTCACCGAGTTCGATACCGTCAGCTCTAATTTCAATCATGTCAGCGCCGGCTATCGTTTTGGGTGGTTCGCCGTGCACTGACGCAACGATCAGTGTCATGACGAGGAAATCTTTCTCGCCGCTTCTACGTATGCGTTGTGTGATGCGTGAACCATCTCCATCGTTGTTCCGCTGAACGATTCAAGAAACGCTGAGGCAACTTCAAAACCGATGACATTTTCCATGACAACGCTTGCTGCTGGAAGTGCGCAGACATCGGAACGTTCGTAATCACTTCTTGCTGGCCTGCCGCTGTTGAGATCAACACTGTCCATGCCTTGCAAAAGCGTCGCGATTGGTTTCATTGTTCCGTGCACAACAATCGGCATGCCGTTTGTCATGCCACCTTCGATGCCGCCAGCGTGATTTGTTGGTCGGTCATATCCAATGTTTGATTGCGCTGCATTTTTTTCTGAATATGAAATTGGATCGTGTACTTGTGAGCCGCGAAGAGAGCCGCATGTTTTTCCAATGCCAATTTCAACGGCTTTAAATGCTTGAATGCCCATGACTGCGCCTGCGAGCCTTGCATCAAGTTTGTCTTGCCACGCAACACAACTTCCAAGTCCAGGGGGACAGCCAAAAACATGCACTTCACAAAATCCACCGACTGTATCTTTGTCAACTTTTGCGTTGCGAATATGTTCAATGATTGCTTTGCAAGTTGCATCATCGGGGCAATAGACGGCGGAGTCGTCTCTCGCATCTCGAACATTTTTCCATGTTTCTTCCGTAGGAGAAATATTTACTTTGACATCCATCGCGCCACTGACAAATCCAAGCGCGTGAATATTAAATTCTCTCAGAAGGCAGCGGGCAATCGCGCCCGCTGCAGTGCGTGCAGCAGTCTCGCGAGCACTCGCTCTTTCGAGTGTATTTCTGCAATCATTGGTAAGCCATTTCAGTGCGCCTGCGAGATCTGCGTGGCCCGGTCTGGGCCGATGAATAGGAGGTGTTGCCTCTGCATCATCAAGCCTTGCGTCCTTGTTGACTACTTGCACAACAATGGGAGCACCTGTTGTGGAGCCGTTTCGGATGCCCGCGAGAAACTCGACTTCATCAGATTCAATGTCTTGCCGACCCCCTCGTCCATATCCACCTTGCCGACGTTTGAGTTCGCCGTTGATAAAAGGAATATCCAATCGTAAACCAGCAGGAATCCCTTCAATCAGAGCGATGGATGCGGGTCCATGCGATTCGCCAGCAGTTCTGCATGTGAGTTGTGCCATGCTCTTATTGTACGTTAAGACCCCACACGGTTTGCACAAACAGAACAGGCGGATCAGCGATCTAATATCAAGGGAACATTTGACTCGGAGTTCATTAAATCGATGCATTTTACATGCACTCGGAGTGAATTTATCTCGTTTGTTATAAGTATGTTACGAGTCAATTTTAGGATATATATATGAACTCGGAGTCAATAAAAAATGCCCTATACTCCGAGCGACATAACCATTGGTCATGCACGTCGTGTGGTTCGATCCCACGTTCACACGATTACGTCACCAATGGTCTTCGTTCATTCACTCGCGGTCTATTGCATTCTGTATGTCACCGACCTTGGTGAACGAGAACTCGAATGCATCACAATCGACAGAAATAGTATCACCAACGTCGTAATCGCCAGAGAGGATGCCATTTGCGATTGGATTTTCAAGCCGATGTTGGATGACACGTTTTACTGGTCGAGCTCCGAATTGAGGGTCAAAACCCTCCTCACAAATCATATCCATTGCACCGCAAGAGATCACCAACGAAATGCCACGATCGGCAAGTCTTGTTCTGAGGTGTGAAAGTTGGATTTCAACAATGCCAGAGAGAACTTCTTTGGACAACCGGTGGAATACAACAGTCTCGTCGATTCGGTTGAGAAGTTCAGGTCTCATTGATTTTCGAAGGATTCCTAAAACGGTTTCACGAATTTCATTTTCGCTAGCGCCATTTTCAGATAGGTCGAGAAGTTCCGCAGAACCCACATTGCTTGTCATGACGATCACTGTATTTCTAAAATCAACAGTTCGCCCATGCCCATCAGTCAATCGCCCGTCATCAAGAACTTGTAGAAGTATGTTTGCAACTTCTTCATGCGCTTTTTCCATTTCGTCAAAAAGAATTACGCTGTATGGTCTACGGCGTACAGTTTCGGTGAGACGGCCGCCTTCTTCGTAACCAACGTATCCAGGAGGTGAGCCGATCAATCTTGCGACCGCGTGTTGTTCCATGAACTCGCTCATATCGATTCGAACCATTGCTTCTTCGGTATCAAAGAGAAACTCCGCTAACGCTTTACTTAATTCAGTTTTGCCAACCCCGGTTGGTCCCAAGAAAAGGAATGAGCCAATAGGTTTGGTTTCTTCACTGAGCCCAGCGCGGGAGCGACGCACTGCTTCTGCAATTGCTCTTACAGCTTCGTCTTGACCTACAACTCGTTTTGTAAGTTCATCTTCCATGCGGAGTAATTTGTTTCGTTCACCTTCGACAAGCCTTGTTGCAGGAATTCCAGTCCAGCGTGCAACAACTTGAGCAATTTGTTCTGCATCAACTTCTTCACTGACCATGTTTAATCCTTGCTCTCTTCGTTGCCGCAATTTTTCTTCAGCGACAGCAAGTGCTTCCGCAAGATCACGCAAATCGCCATATTGAATTTTCGCAGCAGTTTCTAAATCACCTCGCCTTTGCGCTTGTTCGAGTTCGGTGTGTTTAGAATCAATGTGAATTTTCGCTTGTGATATTTCTTCAAGTTCGGCTTTCTCAATATCCCACCGCGCAGTAATATCACGGTTTTGTTCTTCAAGATTTACAAGTTGCATTTCAATAACACCAAGTCGATCTTTGGAGTCACTGTCAATTTCAATTTTCAATGCTTCACGTTCAATTTCAAGTTGCATGATGCGTCTGCGTAATTCATCAAGTTCTGCAGGCATTGAATCATTTTCAATTCGTAATTTGCTTGATGCTTCATCGAGCAAGTCAATCGCTTTGTCAGGAAGAAAGCGATCAGCAATGTATCTATGACTGAGTTTTGCTGCAGCAACGAGTGCACCATCTTGAATTCGAATCCCGTGGTGTGCTTCGTACCGAGGTTTTAATCCTCGCAAAATTGCGACAGTGTCTTCAACTGATGGTTGGTCAACCATAATCGGTTGGAACCGTCGTTCAAACGCTGCATCTTTTTCGATGTGTTGACGATATTCGTCAAGCGTTGTTGCGCCAATGCACCGCAGATCTCCTCGAGCAAGCGCTGGCTTTAACAAGTTGCCCGCACTCACTGCCCCCTCGGCACCGCCAGCACCTACGATTGTGTGTAATTCGTCAATAAACAAAATGATTCGACCTTCACTGGAAGCGACTTCGCGAAGCACTGCTTTGAGTCGTTCTTCAAATTCTCCACGGAATTTAGCACCGGCGAGGAGCTGGCCAACATCAAGCGAGATGATTTTTGACAGCTTCATTCTTGTTGGGCAATCACCGCTGACGATCCGCTGCGCGAGTCCCTCTGCAATTGCAGTTTTGCCAACGCCCGGTTCTCCAATGAGAACAGGATTGTTTTTCGATCTTCGTGAAAGGACTTGCATGCACCTGCGAATTTCTTCGTCACGTCCAATGACAGGATCTAACTTTCCTTCAGCAGCGACTTCAGTTACATCGATGCCATATTTTTTTAAGGCTTCAAATTGAGAGTCTCCTCCAGCGTCGGTGACGTTTTCTACACCAGATTCACTGCGTAATTTTTCAATTGCGTTTTTTATATCTTTTTGCGAAATTCCTCCAAGAGAGAGAACTTCTTTTGCATCGCTTTTCACTTCAGTGAGCGCAAGAAGAAGGTGTTCAATTGTCGCGTGCGAATCGCCCATTGCTTCGGCAGAAGCGATAGCTGAAGTAAGAACTTGCATTGTTTTTGGACCAGTTTGGGGCTGGGTACCCGTGACAGTTGGCTGCCTGTTGAGTTGTGCAGTTGTGAGCTCAGCAACACGAGCTGCATCACCGCCACTTCGGGTGATTAACATTCTTGTTGGTCCCGATTCGTCGTTAAGCAACGATGCAAGTATGTGTAATGGCATCAATGCGCCGTGTTGCAACGAGGTTGCCATGGCGAGTGCTTCAGAGATTGCTTGCTGTGATAATGTTGTAAATTTTTCCATATTCATGTCTATTCTTCCTGCAAGCATTGTGCCAAAGAGAGTGTTGGTACACCGCTTGTTTTCAAGATTAAAGTGCCGTTTTGGCAGAAGCGTGTATTACTAATGTAGAATGGGGGTTATATGGCGAAGAAGAAACTCGTTTTTATCCTCAGTGCTGTCGTGCTCGTATTAATTGTTCTCATCAAAGCAATTTGGTTTAGCAGTGCGCTTGTTGGTGATAAGTCCCATGATTTTGGATTCATTGAAGTCATTCCCCCAAAAACTACAGTAGATCACACATTTACACTTACGAATAAAAGTGGACATGATCTTATTCTTGTGGACGTAGTTCCTGATTGTGGATGTACAACGACAGAGGCGTATCAGGAGTTGATTGCTGATGGCGAAGAATTAATTCTTCCTGTACAACTTAAGTTAAGACAAAGTAAATTGAGAAAGTCGACGATTCGTCTTGTTTTTGAGGACGGAACGATAGAGGTGTTAACATTACGGGCAGTTGGAAGGCTCAAGGATTCGCTTCGCGTTTCACCATCACAAATTGTTTTGAAAGAAGGAGAGGTTCCCCGAGGACTTCTAGGTATAGAACAATTCGACGATACCAAACCGCCTACACCAATATTTACCACACCTCCTGGCGTTGTGGTTCATGCTCAGAAGTGGACATTAAAAAGTAAACGCAAACCAATGGAAGAAATTCCCGCAAATTGGTCTTTACAATTTGAATTGAAAACAGATGCCCCAATTGTTGAAGGGGCAGAGATTACAGTTCAAGTCGGAACGAATGAAACACACATATTATTGACGAATCAAGCGCCGGATCCGAAAGAGGTTCCGTTCTCAAAACTGCCTAAGTAACGATTATTCGCAGGGCCCCCAAGCACTGATCAGCATCAACATATCTGTAATATCGACAATGCCGTTGTTGTCAAAGTCACCTTTTCCATCTAAACCCCATGAGTCAATAAGATTTAGCAAGTCGATGACATCAACAACATTATCTTGGTTCATGTCTCCAATGCAACTTTGCGGATTACAAGAAAAGTTTGATGCCGATAGGAAAACTCCGTCAACATGTAGTCCTCGATAATCATTGAACTGGTTATCTACTGAGTCAAATATCCAAGTGATAGTGAGATCATGTGCAGTAATACCTTCTATTAGTATTGTTTTTTCACTCCACTCGCTAGACTCTGCAAGTGTTTCGAGAAGATACCCATTGGCGTACACTTTTGCAGTGTCATAACCTTCGTAGTTTTCGGTTATTAGTGAATAACAAAATGAAAGCGTAAGGTCGCTAGTAATGTTGTTAATGTTCACACTTGGAGAAGTAAGAGTTCCGGTTACTACAGAATCATCGTTATATGTGCAAGTGTCGTCTTGGCCAAAGTACATAAACCCTCCGCCATCACAGGTTCCAATGGGTTCGCACGATGAACCGGCATGCCACAACCCACTCGCATTCCAATTAGTTGGTAGTCCTACTGAAAAATTTTCGTCAATCAAAGTAGATTCTTCCAAATATCCAACGACGAGTTCGTGGATTACCGAAGGAGCATTTGCGGGATATGTAGTCTGAGAACCCTCGTCGCCATAGGCAGTAATATAGAAGCCGTAATCAGTGGTACAAGTTTGGGCTGGGAGCATTGCCTCATAGGTATTATTGCCAAGATATGAGACTGGTATGGTCTCTGGAACACCTTCGAAAATGGTTCTAAGCATTACCGTGTCTGGAATAGGTAATTCGTTACCCTCTGTAACGGTAAAGATCAGTGGTGTGACAGTGTTTGGAAGAACAGAATCAAACAATTCATTCGGGAAACTAATTATTACGGGACTTAAAGGTATGCAAACACCCTGAGGATTAGCGAGTGCATTTTGGAGCCCGCTGTTGTGAATTGCACATCCCCAGTTTTCACCTCCTCCTCCGTGGCAACCAGCGTTAGTGTGAATGCCAATTGCTTCGCCGGTTGATTCGTTGAGCACTGCCGAACCGCTGTTCCCTCCAGTGGTGTCTACGGTGTAGGCTATTGAACTGCCAAAAAGGTTCGCATAAGAACCGCTGTGTGTTTTTTGAGAACTGTTCCATGTAGGATCAACTGGAGCAGACGTTGTCCCATATCCAGTGATTCGGATGGTTTGCCCTAGGACTGGAGGCGCTTCGTTTGCGAGCGTAAACCACTCTTCTTGAGCGTTACCTACTGTCAATCCAGTTTCAGTGTTTGGAAAGCAGCCGAAGTAAGCCCAGTCATCGCCTATAGTATTATCAATAAACTGCAAAGATTCAGGATCGACCATGTATTGATCTTCAGGTCCGGGATGTTGCCAATTACCATTTTCGTCTGATAGAGGAACGTTGAACTCCATCACATCGATGCCACCAGTGCAGTGTCCTGCTGAAAGGAGGCAGTGGTTTGGATCATCGATGATCCAAGCAGTGCAACCAATTGGAAATATGCGTCCTGTCTTTGGATCATCAGACAATATTCTGTCGTCAATTGGTCCGCAAATACTGCGATCTCCACCTAACAAAGTCTCTGTAAGAATATGATTTAGTTCAATATGGCTTGGGCTTGCAAATGGATCTGAAATAATTTCAACAAGCACCATCGATCCGTTAAACCAAGCAGAACTGTATCGCCACTCTTTTAGAGTCTTAGATGTAAAATGTTGGACGGCGCCATCTCGGTAAGAAGTAATTCGCAAAATGGTCGGCTGACCACCGAGCGGTGGGTTCCCGAGAGTGACTCTTCCAAAGTTCAACCGAACGGAAGCAGCATCGTTAGCAGTAATCGCCTTTTTATATATGGTTGCTCTTGTTTTGGAATTATTTTGGAGGATTCCAGAAGAAAGTCGCATTGGAACGACTGTTTCAATACGCCCAGATTCTTGAGCAAATGTGGGTGCAGTGGAAATACATAAAAAGAAGAATGTGAATAGAAAACGCATAGTATGGTGTTGGATTGTCTTATCTTGTAAGTAAGTATGTTCAAAAAATGAGTAAATGCCACTAAAAGGTACGCCAAAACACGCTGTAGGTTGCATACGATTCCCGCATGATCGATACACATTGCCATTTAACGAGTAAACAACTGCTCTCACAGCAATGTGAGGTGATCGATCGAGCCGAACTTGCAGGCGTGCACACGATGATCACTGTTGCGACTGATGCAGCGGACTCAATCGCCGCCAAAGACCTCGCAGAGGCTGATTCTAGAGTTTTTTGTTCTTCTGGGATTCATCCGCTTTATGCAGATAGCACATGGGAGTGGGATCTTGTCCTCGAGGCTGCAAAGAGCGATCGGTGTGTAGCGTGGGGGGAGTTAGGGCTAGATCGACATTATGATCGACCGCCACTATCGATGCAAAAACAGCTTTTAGAAGAGCATCTTGCACTTATAGAAGATCAAATAGATGATGTACGTCCGATAATCGTTCATTGCCGCAAGGCTGTTGATGATCTTTTGCCCATCTTCACTGCATTCAGTCTCGATCCAGCGCGTTTTGTCTTTCATTGTTTCACTGAAATGCCAGAAGATGCTCGAAAAATACTCGATTTTGGTGCGATGATCAGTTTTACTGGCGTCGTGACATTTCCAAATGCGCCGCAAGTTGCTGAAGCTGCGAAACTTGTGCCCGATGATCGGATCATGGTGGAAACTGATGCACCGTATCTTTCACCAGAACCTGTACGAAAAACACGTCCAAATGAGCCAAAATATGTTGTTCACACAGCAGCATTTTTAGCAAAGTTGCGGGGCACTGAGATCGAAACTTTCGAGAACCAACTCGACAAGAATGCCAATTCCTTTTTTAACCTGTAAGAGTAGTCCAGGATCGGTATTAAAAAGAGAAAAACATCATATTTTCTTCAATATGACTTTGTGAATTGCGACTCAATCTCACTTGCTCATCGCCGCCACGACACTATGATATGCCGCTTCATACCCCGTACACCGTATCTGTGCGTGGTTCTTATCGATAGTAAAAACAAGACACACGTAGTAACAAACAATGACCCAATCCCGATTTACATTTCCCCGATGGACAAATCTAGCGCTTCCAGCCACGATTATCATTGGGATGACAGCGCCTTTATATATGGCGATCGTGGTTGCTTACGGTTTTAGTCCGCAAGCAACAGATGTTGGTTACATGCCAGAACAACCAATTCCATTTAGCCATCAACTCCACGCTGGTGAACTCGGGATGGATTGTCGGTACTGTCACAATACGGTTGAGTACACACAACACGCCGCGATTCCACCAACTGAAACATGCATGAATTGTCACGCACAAATTCATCCACAAAGCGAACATATCAAACCGCTTTTTGAAAGTTACACAACAGGTATGCCAATTGAATGGGTACGAGTGCATGACCTTCCGCAGTACTCATATTTTAACCACAGTGCGCACGTGACTCGGGGTGTGGGTTGTGTTGCATGTCACGGGCGTGTTGACACAATGGAAGCTGTTTATCAACACGAAACTTTAAGTATGGGCTGGTGTCTTGAATGTCATCGAAATCCAGATCCGCACATCCGTAATCCAGATCTTGTGACCCAACTTGAGTGGGGACTCGATATGACCGCAGCCGAGCGTCTTGAAAATAGCGTCCTTTGGCGTACACATAATGACCTTAAACCATCAGAGGATTGCTCTACATGTCATCGGTGAAAAAACAGAAAAACACTGGTCGAACGTGGTGGCGAAGCCTCGATGAGGTTGTCGAATCACCATTGTTTCAAAAGAAAGTGCATGACGAATTCCCAGATGGTGCAAGTGAATTGCTTGCAACAGGAAATGATCGCAGGCACTTCCTAAAAATCATGGGCGCATCAATGGCACTTGCTGGTTTAGGTGTAGGCGGGTGTCGTCGCTGGCCGAAGGAAAACATTGTTCCTTACGCACATCGACCCGAAGGCACAATGCCCGGCATCGCAGAACAGTACGCAACATGCTTTGATTTTGGCGGAGTGTCGCAAGGCGTGCTTGTTACAAGTAACGACGGTCGACCAACGAAGATTGAAGGCAATCCTTCGCACCCAGACAGCCGAGGTGCGACCGACAGTTTTACGCAAGCAGCGATTCTTGATCTGTATGATCCAGACCGAAGTCGCAGCGTCACGTATGACAATAAAAAGTCATCGCTTGCAGCATTCAAAGAATGGATCGCTTCATATCTTCCAAATGATGGAAGTGGTGTTGCAGTACTCAGTGAACAATCAAGTTCTCCGACATACAACCGAATGCGACGAGCGTTTATGCGATCTATGCCTAACGCAGTTTGGGTGACATATGATCCGATTGCAAATGTAAACGAACAAAACGGTTTAGCATCTGCTTTTGCTGGTTTGTGGAAAACGGTACATGATTTTGCAAAAGCTACGACAATAGTTTCCCTCGACAGCGATTTTCTCGGCGCGGGTCCAACACAAGTGCCGAATACGCGTGGTTGGGCAGCAAATCGGAATGGTGCACATGGAAAAATGAATCGTGTTTGGGTCGCTGAACCATCACTTTCCCTCACAGGTGCAAATGCAGATGAACGAATAGCGGTGAAGCCTGCAAGAGTGTCAGCAATTGCAACCGCAATCGGAGCAGCCTTTGTCGGCGGAATTGCAGCAACCCTTTCGGCCGCCGAAAAGGCATGGGCTGATCGAGTTGTTACAGATCTAAAACATGCTGGCAACCACGGACTTGTTGTTGCTGGTGCAAGCCAAGCACCAGCAGTACATCATCTTGTTGCAAGTATTAATGAAGCAATTGGTGCAACTGGTCAAACGGTTTCATACACAACATTAGAGTCAGATTATAAAACTTCAATTACTGAACTTGCTGAGATGATTGGATCAAAAGCAGTAGAATCAGTCATCGTTATTGGTGGCAATCCTGCGTATGACGCGCCTGCCGAACTAGCATTTGAATCACTTCTCAAATCGCTTCCTCTCTCAGTTCATCTCTCGCTGTACGAAGACGAAACTTCAAAGGCGTGCAAGTGGCATGTGAATCGTGCACACTGGCTAGAATCATGGGGTGATGGAAAAAGTGCAGACGGTACTGTTTGTATCGGCCAACCACTTATTCGGCCGCTTTTCGACGGCGTCACACCATCAGAATTATTGGCAACAATTTCTGGCTTAGCAACAACTGATGGACAATCCCTTGTTCGTGGCACATTCGGAGCAGGCGACGAAGCATGGGATCCAGCATGGCGAACAGCGGTACACGATGGTGTTGTTGCAAACACGGCATCTCTTGAAACCCCTCCTGTGGACAGAACAATTTCTCCAGTTAACATCGTTGAAAACACGGGTATGACCGCAGTCTTTGTTCCATCTGGTTCTGTTTGGGATGGCAGATTCTCTAACAATGGTTGGATGCAAGAAATTCCGGACACAATCACGAAACTGACTTGGGACAATGCCGCGGTTATGTCACCCACAACCGCTCAACAGTTGGGCGTGAAACAAGGCGATGTTGTCAGCATTCAAGTCGAAAAAGAATCAGTTTCGTTAGCTGTCTTGCCTGTTCCGGGCACGGCGGATGATGTTGTCATCTTGCCACTTGGGTATGGCCGGCGATTCGCTGGTCGTGTGTGCACAGGTGCGGGAACGGATATCTATCCACTTCGCCGCAATGGTGCTTGGTCAGCGAAAGCAAAAAAGATCAACCCAACTGGAGACACGTATCCACTTGCTACAACGCAAATGCATTTCGAAATTGATTCAACTCCCGGAAAAGGCACGCAAGAAAGATTGCCGTTACTTTTCCGCGAAGGAACGCTTGATCAATATAAAGAGCACCCGCACTTTGCACAACATGTTGGTCACACAATGCACTCTCTTTCAATGTGGGAAGAGCAGCAATTCGAAGGCGCGAAGTACAAGTGGGGCATGTCATTCGATCTTTCCTCCTGCACAGGTTGCAACGCTTGTGTGACGGCGTGTCAAGCAGAAAATAATCTCGCTATTGTTGGCAAGGATCAAGTGCTGATGGGGCGAGAAATGCAATGGCTTCGGATTGATCGATACTTTGCATTTGAAAGTAATGGTCACGGTGGCTGGGATGGAGACAAACTTGCTGCAGTTGCAATTCAGCCAATGACTTGCACGCACTGCGAAAACGCACCGTGTGAAGAAGTTTGTCCTGTTGCCGCAACGGTTCACGATACTGATGGACTCAACACAATGGTGTACAACCGTTGCATCGGTACACGGTATTGCTCAAACAATTGCCCGTTCAAAGTGCGGCGGTTTAACTATTTTGATTACTTCCGTCGTGACCCATTGCGTTCAACAGGTTTGCTGCAAGTGCAACCAGATTACTATGTCAAAGCACAATCAGGTGGCAAAACATTGCGTGCAATGCAGTTTAATCCAGACGTTACGGTTCGTATGCGCGGCGTGATGGAAAAATGTACATACTGCACACAGCGAATTCAACGTGTAAAAATTGCAACAAAGAACGCTTGGGTAAAACTTTCCGATGCTGCAAAAGCAAAAGATCCTCGTGTCGCAATTCAAGACGGTGCAATCGTTCCTGCCTGTGAACAGGTTTGCCCAGCGGGTGCAATTGTCTTTGGCGACTTGATGGACAAAGAAAGCCGAGTATCCAAATTGCACGAAAGTAATCGTACGTACGAAATGCTTGAAGAACTTAATATTAAATCCCGAACGAAATATCTCGCAAGACTGACTAATCCAGTCGGCGGCTCCACTGGAGCAGGAGGATCGCATCACTGATGACGACGCTGCAATCCAATCAACTTACTAATACAAACGAGGATCCGCGAAATCGTTCGCAACTCATCCTCGAACACACCGACTTTGGTTCGGTCACTGACGACATCCTGAAAGGGAACGATTCGGCAAGACCACCTAAGTCATGGTGGTTCGCACTCGCAATTTCGTTCTCCATGATGTCCATGCTTGGTGTTCTAATCGGCTACCTCATCGTGACGGGTGTTGGTGTTTGGGGAAACAACAATCCTGTGATGTGGGGATACCCAATCGTGAATTTCGTTTTCTGGGTTGGCATCGGTCACGCAGGAACGTTGATCTCTGCAATTCTTTTCCTCTTCAGGCAAAAGTGGCGAACAGCGATTAACCGGTTCGCTGAAGCGATGACAATCTTCGCTGTGATTTGTGCAGGCACATTCCCCGGGATCCACGTCGGTCGAATTTGGCTTGCATACTGGCTCTTCCCGATTCCAAACCAAATGGATATGTGGCCACAATTTAGATCACCGCTTTTGTGGGATGTTTTTGCTGTTGGTACATACTTCACCGTTTCACTCCTGTTCTGGTACTTAGGAATGATTCCTGATCTAGCAACAATGCGAGATCGTGCTACAACGAAAGTAAAGCAAATTGCTTACGGAGTTTTTGCTGTGGGTTGGCGTGGCTCGATGCGTCATTGGCATCGCTACGAACGAGCATACTTATTGTTAGCAGCACTCGCGACACCGCTGGTTCTTTCAGTGCACAGTGTTGTTTCCTTCGACTTTGCCGTAGCGCAACTTCCTGGTTGGCACACCACTATTTTCCCACCATACTTTGTTGCAGGTGCTATTTTCTCTGGCTTCTCAATGGTGATGACGCTTGCGATTCCAGCACGCGAATTATGGGGATTGAAAAACTTCATCACGATGCGGCACCTTGAAAACATGTGCAAAATTGTTTTGTTTACCGGTTCACTTGTTGGATTTGCGTATTCAATGGAATTCTTCATCGCATGGTATAGCGGTGAACTTTACGAATCATTTACTTTTATCAACCGCGCGTTTGGTCCTTACGCTTGGGCGTATTGGATCATGGTGAGTTGTAACGTTGTGACACCACAGATATTCTGGTTCAAGAAAGTACGAACTAATATTTACATCATATTTACAGCATCCTTGCTTGTGAACGTTGGTATGTGGTTCGAACGTTTTGTGATTGTTGTAACATCGCTCGCCAACGACTTCCTTCCAAGTAGTTGGGGACTCTTTGAACCAACATGGGTTGATGTGATGACGTTCTTTGGAAGTTTTGGTCTGTTTATGACATTCTTCCTTCTCTTCATTCGATACTTACCCGTCCTCGCGATCGCTGAACTGAAAGCAATCATGCCAGAGGCAGACCCCCATGGTCACGGACACAGTTACAACGAGATGACTCCTGAAACAGATGTTCAAGCCAAACAGTCGGAGGAAGACGAATGAGCCAAGATACGCCTAAAAAACTCTATGGTCTCGCTGCTGAATTTACAACAACACCCGGTATTTATCATGCTGCGGAAAAAGTAAAAGAAGCTGGCTACAAGTGGTTCGATTGTCTTGTTCCATTTCCTGTGCATGGTTTAGATCGTGTGATGGGCGTGAAAATGACAGTTCTTCCTATTCTTGTTTTTTGCGGCGGCGTTGCTGGCCTCATCGCAGCGTGCGTCTTGCAAATATTCACGAACTCACTTGAAGTCGATCTCTGGGCACTCGTTCCAGTTGTTGGGTATCAATTCGATGTTTCTGGTAAACCACTTTTAGGTGCAGCGGCATTTGTGCCAGTTGCATTTGAAATGACCGTCTTGTTTGCAGCGCTTACTGCTGTTTTTGGAACACTCTTCCTCAATAAACTTCCCATGTTCTATCATCCCACGTTGAAGCATCCTGCTTTGGCAAGAGCGACTGATGATCGGTTTTACTTGGTCATCGAAGCATGTGATCCAAAATTTAGTAAGGCAGAAGTCGAAGCGTTTCTTAACACCCTTGAACCCGAATCAGTTATTGAGTTGGATGCATAATGTCGAATCTGATCAAACAAATTATTGATGATTTACTAAAGCCATTTCTTGCTGACTTTAAAGAATTGCCAACTTGGATTAAATGGGCTGGAATCGTTTCCACTTGTGTTGCGATTATGATTCTTGCAATCATCTTCCGAGCTCGAAGTGCTGGCGTGTATACCGACAAGCCACGTATTCACTTTATTCAAAACATGGACAATCAACCAAAGTTTGTTTCACAAGAAGCAAACGCGCTGTTCAATGATGGACGAGTGATGCGACCAAAAATTGAAGGCACGATTTCTAGAACAGAAATGACTGGCGACACGCATTACTTTATGGGTGTTGTTGGCGATTCCTTTGCCACAACATTTCCATCTGGTGTGACAGTTGACAGGGCGCTCTTAGATCGCGGTCAAGAGCGTTACAACATTTACTGTGCACTTTGTCACGGTGTCGTTGGTGATGGCGAAGGGATTATTCATAAGAGAGCATCGCAACTTGTCGAAACAGGCGTGAATGGAACTTCTTGGGTTGCCCCTAAGAATTTACACGAAGATGTCATTGTCACCCAGCCAGTAGGTGAAATCTATAACACCATCACCAATGGTGTGAGAACGATGGCTGCGTACGGTTCACAAATTCCAGTAACAGATCGATGGGCAATTGTTGCGTACATCAAAGCATTGCAAGTGTCACAAAATGCAGACGCATCGTCCGTGCCGAACTCAGATTCGTTGCCACGAGTGAATGAAGGGAGTAACCAGTGAAGGTTGCTGACATCAATAAAGATCATCTTCGCCTTAGCGGAGTGGCTACTAAAGTAGGACCATTGCTTGCAGTTGTTGGCATTGTGTCCTTGGGCATCAGTGCAGCGTTAGGCTCAGGTGAATGGACGACATTCTGGAAGTCATACTTGTTCGGCTGGATGGTCGCCGTTGGCATTGCCTTGGGTGCAATGTTTTTCGTATTGCTTCAGCACATGACACGATCTGGTTGGTCCATTACTGTGAGGCGGCTCGCTGAAGCAATGGCGAAGAACCTCAAGTGGATGTGGATTCTTTTTCTTCCAATCCTTGTAATGGTTATTAAAGGGAACGGTGATCTTCTCTATCAATGGGGAGATGCTGAACTCATGGAGCACGATCATTTGCTCCATAAAAAAGCGGCGTACCTTTCACCATCATTTTGGTCTGCAAGAGCAATTTTCTACTTATTAGTTTGGGCAATTGTTGCATCGCTCTATTTTAAATGGTCTACAGCGCAAGATGCTGATGGAGATGTGAAGTGGACGCATAAAATGCAAAAGTGGGCGCCAATCTGCATGATTCTCTATGCGTTTACGCAAAGTTATGCTGCCATCGATTGGATGATGACGCTGCAACCAAAATGGTTTAGTACGATGTTCCCAGTGTATTTCTGGTCGGCAACGATGGCGGGCTTCTTCGCAATGATCATCTTGCTTGCTCGATACTTGCAAAAAACAGGACACATTCAAAAATCAATTACGACAGAACATTATCACGATCTTGGAAAATGGCTTTTTGGTCTTGGTGTTGTGTTTTGGGCGTACATCGCCTTTAGTCAATACATGTTGATTTGGTACGCAAACCTTCCAGTTGAAACAGGTTGGTACATCACAAGGCAGTTGGGTGGTTGGGCGCCAATTTCACTTATTCTGTTGGTTGGGCACTTTCTTATCCCGTTTGTCCTCCTTATTACACGGTGGACAAAACGATGGCGCTGTACATTGCCATTGATTGCAGCGTGGATGGTGCTTATGTTCTTCGTTGATATCTACTGGCTCGTCTTTCCCGTGATTCCAGAAACCGCAATCGCTGAAGCGACGAGTTATAACCAACTTGCGAGTTGGGTAACAAGCGGCGAAGTATCTGTTGGATATGGTTTTAATTTGGTGAACTTCACTTGTTTAGTAGGCATGTTCGCGTTGCTTTGCGGCGGAACCATGATTAACCTTCGTTCTTGTAATTTGGTCGCCTCTGCAGATCCTCGATTGGACGAAGCATTGCATTTTGAAAACGCATAAGGTTTTAATAAAATGAGTCATAATAATCACAACGCAAACGATCACATAGACGATCATGAAGATCCAGATGGGTGGGCGACTTGGGCAATTGGTATTGGCGGATCATTTTTGATGATTGCAACAGTACTTATAGCGGCAGGTGTTTATTACCGCTCGTTGATGACTGAAGCGGAAGTAAAAAACATCAACGTTTCTTTCGAACAACGCAATATGATTATGGCTTCTCAGCACGCTGTGCTTGAAGAGGCAGCACACTGGGTTCGTCATCATGACCCAAAGACAGGAAACTCAATTGATCGTCTGGTGATTCCTATCAACGACGCAATGAATATAGTCGCAGGAAACACAAGATAACGATGTTCACGAGCCACGCATCTTTGTTTGTTGGAACAACGGCACTTTTGTGTAGTTTGTATCAATCTGCGTGGGCAGGTCCAACTTTTTCAGATGAAAAAATTGACGCCATTGAAGGCGTTGGCATTACACAAAACTTAGATGCGCAAGTTCCACTTGATCTCAAATTCGTAGATGAACACGGAAACGCCGTCACCCTCGCAGAGTATATCAATGGTGATAAGCCTGTCATTATTACCTTGAACTATTACCGTTGTCCAATGTTGTGTAGCCTTACTTTAAATGGTTTGACAACTGGGATGAAGGAAATGAAGTTGAATTTGGGAAACGACTTCGATGTTGTGACCGTCAGCATCAACCCAGACGAAAAACCACCACTTGCATTAAAAAACCAAGAAGGTTATCTCGAGCAGTATGATCGAGAAGGTTCTGAAAACGGTTGGCATTTTCTCACTGGCGATCAAAAAAATATTACCGCGCTTGCTGAGACACTTGGATTTGGTTATGTATTTGATCCAAAAACAGGCGAATTTCATCACACTGCAAGCATTATGTTTTTAACACCCAGTGGCAAAATTTCTAGATACATGAACGACGTGCGTTTTTTTGGGCGAGATCTTCGGTTTGCACTCATAGATGCATCAGAAGGCAAAATAGGATCAATGATTGATACATTCCTTCTTTTTAATTGCTATCAATATGACCCAGATAGCAACAGTTACACACCAAGTGCTTGGAAACTCATGCGAATGGCAGGTGTGACAACGCTTGTTGTCATGGCTGGTGGTATTACTGTCTTGGGTCGAATAAAACCACACAGTCAGAGTTCAGAGGCAATAACAGAGGACGCATCGGAAGAAACTTCATGATTGATTTTATTTCAAATGTTTTACTAGTAACAGCAACGCCTGTTGATAACGGCGGCTTTTGGTTGCCAAGAGCTGCTTCAACTGCCGCCGAAGGCGTTGACTTAACGTTTAATGTTATTACTTGGATTTGCTACGTCTTCTTCGCACTCATTGTTGGGTTGATGGTCTTCTTCTGCATTAAGTACAGAAGAAAATCTCCAGATATTGTTGTGCAGGGACCAACACATAACACTGCACTTGAATTGACGTGGACAATTATCCCACTAATTTTAGTTGTTGTTATTTTTACAGTTGGGATGCGTGGATATCTCAATCTTCGTGAAGCACCAGAAGGCTGTTATGAAGTACAAGTGACCGGCCAAAAATGGTCATGGACTTTTAATCACCCAGAGTATGGTGCAAGCCAAGTAGCGGAGCTCACGGTTCCATTGGGCAAACCTGTTCGATTGTTGATGACATCGAATGATGTTTTGCACAGTGTGTGGATTCCAGATTTCCGCGTAAAAATGGACGTAATACCTGGGCGATATACATCGCTTTGGTTTGAAGCAACGAAACTTGGTGATTACCACCTGAATTGCACCGAATATTGTGGCAAGGATCACTCCAAAATGCTTGCGATGGTGCACGTGATTCCCGCTGATGAGTTTGATGCAACAATGAAAAAACTCGCAAGTGAATATGAAGATATGTCAGTTGGCGAGTTGCCAGCGTATGCAATCAACCGTCTGTATAACCGCTGCGTTTCTTGTCACTCACTTGACGGGACAGATGGAACAGGTCCTACCTTCAAAGGACTTTGGGATCGTGTTAAGAATGGACAAGTGAAGTTTACCAACGGAGATTCACTCTCTTCAATGCTTGGCGATGCCACTGAGTATGGTGAACCAGAAAACTATATTCGCGAGTCAATCGTGGATCCTCAAAAACATATTGTTGAGGGGTATCTTGGTTCAATGCCTGCTTTCCAAGGGCAACTAAAAGAAAAGCAAATTTCAGCCATTATTGAAATGTTCAAACATCTTCGAGATGTGACGGACGCAAATGGCAATATCACAGTAAATCCTGATGGAACACCTACGGAGTAGACATGACAACCATTGACGCACAACACAGTAGTTTGAGTAGTAGTGACAACTACCTTAATCACACCAAGGGCATCAAGTCGTGGCTCTTTACGCTTGATCATAAACGGATTGGCGTGATGTACCTGATAGGTGTTCTCGTTGCCTTTTTCCTAGGTGGCGTTTTTGCAATGCTTATTCGATTTCACCTATTGACGCCTGAAGGCACATTGATGACTCAAGATCAGTACAACCAAGCGTTCACCGTGCATGGTGCGATTATGGTTTTCTTAGTCATTATTCCAGCCATTCCTGCGGCGCTCGGTAACTTTGTGTTACCAATTATGTTGGGGGCGAAAGATGTGGCGTTTCCAAAACTCAACCTCTTTAGTTTTTGGTTATGGATTTTTGGATTAGTCTTTTTCCTCATTGCCCTTGGTAGTGGCGGCATCGATACCGGTTGGACGTTCTACACGCCGTACAGTATTGACAAAGCATCTTCGATGGGCGGTGTTATTCCAGCACTCGTTGGAGCGTTTATTCTCGGATTTAGTTCTATCTTTACAGGGTTGAACTTCATCGTAACCATTCACCGTCTCCGCCCAAAGGGGATGGCATGGTTCAATATGCCGCTCTTTCTCTGGGGTACGTACGCAACAGCAATTATTCAAATTTTAGCAACACCAGTTGTTGGCATTACACTTTTGCTTTTGATCGTTGAACGTGCATTTGGTATTGGTATTTTTGATCCTGCGATGGGCGGCGATCCAATTTTGTACCAACACTTCTTTTGGTTCTATTCGCACCCAGCGGTATACATCATGATTTTGCCTGCGATGGGCATTGTGAGTGAATTGATTTCAGTACACTCCCATCGCCACATCTTTGGTTACAAGTTCATCGCATACAGTTCAATCGCGATTGCGATTTTTGGTTTCCTTGTCTGGGGTCATCACATGTTTACAGCGGGACAGTCTCAACTTGTAAACATTGTTTTCTCACTCATCACATTTAGTGTTTCGATCCCATCGGCGGTGAAAGTGTTTAACTGGCTTGCTACTCTATATAAAGGATCAATCAGTTTTAACACGCCAATGCTGTATGGTTTGTCGTTCATCTTCATCTTTGGTATTGGTGGTTTGACTGGACTCTACTGTGCAACCCTTGCAACTGATGTCCATTTACACGAGTCTTACTTTATTGTTGCCCACTTTCATTATACAATGATGGGTTCAGCACTTATCGGCTTCCTTGGTGGTATGCACCATTGGTGGCCGAAGATGACGGGCAAAATGTACAACGAAATGTGGGGTCGAATAGGCTGTATTACAGTTTTTGTTGGCTTTAACCTATGTTTCTTCAGCCAGTTTATGATGGGTTCAAGAGGAATGACTCGGAGATATGCGCAATATTTGCCTGAGTTTCAGTCATACCACATTGCTTCAACAATAGGTTCAGTGATCATGGCGATTGGGTTTGTCATTACCGCGATTTATCTTCTCCAATCCATCTTCGGCGGAAAGAAGGCTCCGGCGAATCCTTGGGGTGGTCGAAGTTTGGAATGGCAATGTTCATCCCCACCACCGTGGGATAACTTTTCAGAGCAACCAGAGGTTGGTGATTGCTACGATTACAGCGTTCTAGTATGGAATGAAGCAGAGCAAGGGTATGATTGGCGGACAGATGCCGTTCATCCTGGCGAAGAGGAAAACGGGTAACTTTCATGACTACACACAATGATCAAAACCAAGAAGTACAAGTTGGGCACATTGTCCCAATCAAGTTTTTAACAACTATTTGTTGCATCCTTCTTTTTTTGACAGGCGTCACCGTCTGGGTCTCTCGGTATGACTTTACTGAGATCAATATTGCTGAAATGGGCATTATCATGGCACTGCTCGTTGCAACGGTAAAAGCTACGTTTGTTGGCTTGTACTTTATGCACTTGCGTTGGGACCGCCCCTTTATCGGCTTTGTTTTTGTAGGTTCGATTTTGTTTGTCGTCTTGTTTATTGGAATCGCGTTGACTGACACGATGGAATACCAGCCTGAAATTATTAAAGGTGATACGCCAGAGGTCATCGAGGCGATGGATAAAATTAGAGACGGCCACTAATGCATAAAAGCGCTAAGCGCGTATTTGAATCTGAATCAGGAGCAGACCGCGCCACTTGGCTCGGTCTGCTTTTATTCACGGGTGCCCTCATGCTCGTCTCATTGGCCGCAATTGTCGTCATGTCAGTAATTCAATACAAAGTGGGTGTTCATGAACCAATTCGAACGCCATTTACCTTTTGGGTGAACAGTGTGGTTTTGTTCGCTTCTTTTGTATTTCTCTGGAAACGCCTTTTTTTGACGGCGATTTGTTCTGCTGCGTTGTTTCTATTGTTACAAATCACAACTGTTGTGCAGTTTAATGATGCCATGGTTCAAAGGGCACAGTCGCACGGCGTTTTGACTGATGCTTTTTCTGCAACGAGAGTAGTGATCATCGCATTAGTCACGATACACACGTTGTATGTGCTTGGCGGACTGGTGGTAATGATGCGAGTTGCTGTTACCAAAGACGTCACAAGGCGCGAGCGACTTTACCCATTGCTTGTTTTTTATTGGCGGTTTGTAACAATAGTGTGGTTGCTCTTTTTTGCAACAATCCTTTTTTTGTGATTTTGCAAAGACAAGTCGCAATCCTTTAAGGCACGCCACGGTGGCGCGTAACGGGTTGGCTTATTGTTCAATGACGGAATTTGGATGGTTTGCGTGCCACGCAAACCAAAGCGCGTATGTTGCGTGCACAGGTTTTCCATCAACAGTTCTCACTGTAACAGAGAGAGGTGTTGCGTCAACAGTGAAGACAAGTTCTTCACCACCACATTCTTTAGTGACTTGTCCGCCATCGCCAGCTTCTTTGAGTAGTGCGGAAAGGGAATAAACTTTTTCTATTCCATCAACTGACACGGCAATAACAGGAGTTTTTGGATTTAGATTATCTGATGTTTTTGGCTCTGTTGGAAAGTATATTTTCTCAGTACGGAAATACAGTTCGGGACTCGCTTTTCGGTACCGTTTTTTAAGTTGTGGGTCAGGTCCTAGAGAAGTAGTGTTGGGATGTTCTGAAACCCAACGTTTCCATCCCACCACATCGTGTGTGATCGGGGTAAGTGTAACGCTTGTTCCAGAAACTGACGTGCCAAGCATCGGGGAAAACAATTGTTCTCCACCTACAGTTTCACGCAAAGGGTAAAAAATCATGCCACCGTTTCCTGCGAGTCCACTGTTTGCAAAACTTTCGATGTTGTTGTTGAGCATTCTTTCATACACAGCAACATGCCCACTTGGCCAATGCCAAATAATTGCAATCGGTGTACCACCAAGTGTGTCATTTATAATCTCGTGCACATGTAAAAAATGCAACGGGTACGCACGAGACTCACTGTTGATTTCAACACCAACAACGAGATCCTTGCTCACAACAAGAGGATCTCGTTTGGAGTTGTTTCTACGTTTTATATCCTCAGGAGAAAGAATGTTTGGAGTTGTAACAACGGGCGACATAGCTCGGTGCCGCATTGCAGGAACAACGAGTTCACGAGAAAGTTTCAGGTTAGACAAGTCAAATTCGTAAGATTCAATTGTATCATTATCACCTGGGGGCATGTCAGTAAGACGAAATACAGCAGGTGCAACAGCCCAAACAAAAACACCAAGTAGCACGATGCCTGTCATGACAAGGACCCAACCGCCGTCTCGAAAAGTTAATCGAATATTTTGATCACTCATTGTGCCACCAAGGTAATTTCTGAAAAGTCAACATGTTGCCTAGTAAGAACCATCAATATGAAAAGAAGTGGTAGATACGCGATGCTTGCGAAAAACATTTTTAATGCAGTCGTGTTGTTTGGATTACGCCAAAATCGGAATGAAATATATGCAAACCACAAACTGAGCAACGATCCGCCAACTGCAAAGACATTTGATGTTACACCATCGGCGGTAAGTAACAAACAGAGTGGAACTAGGCAAAGAGATGCCAACACACTTACACGACCAGTTAATTCGCCGCTTGGATCAATTGAAGGCAACATAAAGAACCCGCCTTCTTCATATTGATCTTTGTATTTCCAAGCGAGCGCTAGAAAATGTGGAATTTGCCATAAAAACAAGATGCCCGCGAGCAGCCATGCGCCGGAGTGTAGGGAGTTTGTTGCTGCAGCCCAGCCTATGAGTGGTGGCAGGGCACCGACAAATGCGCCGACAAAAGTATTAAATGTAGTTATTGGTTTCAGTGGTGTATAGACGAGGACGTATAGGAGTATTGTTAAAAATGAAATTCCTGCTGCTGCTGGGTTTGCTCCAAATGCCAGTAGGGAGATTCCAACATACGCAAGGAGTATTCCAACGACAAAGGCGTGTACACTCGAGATGCGACCAGAAGGAATTGGGCGATCAGCAGTTCGGTGCATATGTGCATCTCGTTTTCGTTCGAAGAGTTGGTTCAGCGTTGCTGCAGAGGCAGCACTGAGTGTTGTTCCAAGAACCGTCCAGAGAAGCGTTGTCCATTCAATTCCTAGTTCACTTCCCATGACGAAGGCGACGGCAGTGCTCATCACGACAAGGATGCTTAATTTAAGTTTGGTTAAATCGGCGTACGCCTGAATAAGACCTTGGCGTCCTTGTTTGTCAGTATTAGGTTCTATAGTCATTGCTTGGTTGTTCATAAAATAGTTGCAGCAGGGTAGTATATGTTTCTTTTACTATGAAAACACTAGACACATTTGCAAGAACTTTAACTCTGTCATTTGCAGCAACTACCGCGATGTGGATGTTCAGTTATTTCTCACTATTATTCGCTGGTCCCTCAGGTGGGGAGGTGTTATTCGTCCTTGCAGGGCTCAGTTTGGTTTTTGCTGGAATCGTTAATTCCAAGTGTGGGGGCACAACAAAGCAAAGTTTTTGGATTGGCGGAATTTCAGCTTTTCTGAACCTCATGTTGCTTGGCAGTTTGATTGGTGGTGGGGAGGATATCTTCTCAAAAGGTCTGCTTTGGTTCGGCATATTGCTTGTTGGTTCGATTGGTTTAGTTTTTACCGGAGCGAGAATTGGTCGATTCATGCGACCGTGTTATAAAGCAATTGATTGGCAATATGAATTTTTTGTAATGGCTTCGTTGTTGGTATTTCTCATGCTCGTAACCGGTGGATTGGTGACTGGGCTTGAAGCAGGACTTGCTGTGCCAGATTGGCCAAATAGTTACGGCCATAACATGTTGCTCTATCCGCTGACCGAAATGGTATCTCCAGAAAATGAAGGTGTATTTTTTGAACACGCGCACAGACTCACTGGGATGTTCGTCGGGCTCGCATCTCTTGTCATGGTCGTTTGTGCATGGCGTTGGAACAGAAACTGCGTTGTACGTTTTGCGGCAACATTTGTATTTGTTTTAGTTTGTTTACAGGGATTGCTCGGCGGACTACGAGTCACTGGCCATTTAACGCTAAGTCAAGACCGAGCAATGTTGGACCCAAATGTTTGGATTGGTGTCGTGCATGGTGTTGTTGGGCAACTCATCTTTGCGGGGTTTGTTTGGATTGCAGCGATGATGTCACCCTCGTGGCGAAAAAATTCAATTGACAATAAAACAAATAAAAAAGATCTTTCTTTAGGGTGGATTCTGGTTTGCGCTATGATCCTCCAGTTGATTCTTGGTGCGGCGTACCGCCACATGTTAAGCGTTGAATCACTTGCTCCAAAGGCAACACATATTTTATATACACACATTGCAGTTGCAGTTGTAGTGCTCGTTGTAAGCGTGCTTCTTAGTTTACGTCTCAGAGCAAGAGACCACCTCATTCTCAAGACATATAGTACAATTATCCTTTCACTTGTAGGATTGCAACTTTTACTTGGCGGCGGTGCCCTCATAGCGATTCTGTTGCGATCTAGCGACACAATTCCATCGTACGAAGTGATTTTTACAACGCTTCATCAAGCGAATGGCGCATTACTTCTCGGTGCTACTGTTGCTAGTTTGGCTTGGGTGAAGAGAGCAAGCGTTTAGTCTGTACACACAAGTTGCAATCAAAAAAAGAAAACACAAGTGTATTCGAGGGTGCACGGTTTTGAAAAGTTCTCAGTTTCTAGTTTAGGCGTACAATAATAATATGATTACAACTTTTCTGATAGCCTCGGTTTTGTTAGTGCAACCTGTACCCTCAGCAGAATCTACTTCTGCACCGCTTCAATTCTCCGTTACGCATGACGGTGATGGCGGCGACACGGTTTCTGGACGCCTGTACATCATGTTAACGAAAGGAAAAGTTCCACTCATCGGTGGTCCGAATTGGATGCGGGCGGAGCCGTTTTATTCTCTTGATGTAGAAAACTGGGCAAAGGACACATCATTGATCGTTTCAGATCATGCTCGGAACATGTCTGGTCCACCATCGTCAATTGGCGAAGGGCCTTGGAAAGCCGTTGCACTCTTGCGAAGGAATCAAGATTCATCAAAACTTGCAGCAGTTGGTGGTTTATACGGCCCAGGCGTTTTGTTTGAAGGAAATGGTCAAACAGCAGGTACGGTAGAGTTGGTCATTGATAATCTAGTTCCCGAAAGAGATTGGAAACTTCATAAAAACTTACGGCTAGTCGAAACAAAAAGCGATTCGCTCAGCGAGTTTCACGGAAGAGATATAGAACACGGCGCATGTGTCATTGTTCCCGATGATTACAATCCAGACCGCGAAGAACCATATCCTGTGATGTATTGGATTGGCGGCTTTGGCAGCGATCATTACGGCGGGCGTTTCATGAAAATGATGTACACCGCTTCGTATTACGATGATCAAGTGTGTAGAGTTATTTTGAATGCAAATTGTTACAGCGGTCATCATGTTTTTGCTGATTCAGAAAACAACGGACCTCGAATGACAGCACTTGTCGAAGAGTTCATTCCTTTTTTAGAAGAAAAATATAACCTTGGCGGTTCTGCAGAAAAAAGGTATCTCTCTGGGCACTCATCTGGTGGTTGGGCTTCGCTTTGGTTACTTGTTCAGAACCCAGATTTCTTTAGTGGTGTGTGGTCACTCGCTCCAGATCCTATTGATTTCCATCATTTCCAAACCGCGGATTTGTATGAAGAAGAGGCAAACGTACTTTTTGATAAAGACGGGAATCCAAAACCAATTGCAAGAAGGGGTGAGCAGGCTGTATTGTTTGCGCCCGAATTTTCTAAGATGGATGATGTTCTTGTGGACGGGGGACAACTTGGGTCGTTTGAGTGGGTCTTTAGTCCAAAGGGTGAAGATGGCAGACCACTACAAATGTATGACCGAAAAACTGGTGCTGTGATTCCAGAAATTGTGGAACACTGGAAACAATATGACATCAGAAAAGTTCTTGAAGATAATTGGGATGAACTATCTCCAAAACTATCTGGAAAAATAAACATCATCGCAGGCGGTCTTGACACTTTTTATCTCGAACAGCCAGTCATTGATCTTGGTTCGTTTTTTAAAGATAAAAAATTTGATGCGATGATTCGCGTGATCGAAGGCGGAGATCACGGCGCAGTATTTCGAACATCAGTGATTGTTGAAATGGACGAGTGGTTCGCACTCAGACTTGGGCTTACAAATAATCAAGCGCCAATGGTTGGGCCGGAACCAACAATCCAATGATGCATGGAGACAAACGTGTCCGCGATGGAGAAAAATGGATCGAAGAATCCTCAGAAGGCCCGTATCAATTTGATGAACAAGATTCTTCTCGGGATGTAATTGCACTACCCAACGGAGATGTGACAGTGCGAGCAACGATTGATGCATTAATTGACACTATGGCTGCGCTTGTTTTCACAGAAGCAAGTTTGAGTGTTTCCCGATTTGGAGAATTTCAACTCGCACTCAGTGATGCCGACCCACTCCTTCCACTGTACGAACGCCTGATGTACGATCCTAATGTCCGTGGTTTGCCTTGGCATTTTACGCATCTGTGGCAAGTGGAAACGAATTCGACAGGAATCGTTGAAGAAACGATTGTTGGCCACGCGGATATTCCAGAAGATCAAGTACACAAGAGCCTGCCGGCGCAAGTTGAAGACGAACCGGTTCCTCGCATAGATTGTTTTGTTGTTGACAATAATGCAGATGTTCCAATAGATCTACAAATCCGGAAAATTATCCTGATTGCATCAAGTGTTGAGGAGTGCGAAGTTTTCGCTCAATCCAACAGCAGTGTTACTGTTCACGGTTTTGTGCTGCAAGAAAATCAGTAAGTATTTCTGCAGCAGCGAGCGCGTCTCGGACACGTTTTTTTTGTTTGTGTGTCCTGCCACTTTGTGACAAATGCTCTTCGGCTGCAACCGAAGTAAGTCGTTCATCTTGGTAGTTGATTTTCATTGAAGTTTGTGATGCAATTTTTTCGCCAAACTCTTGGGTAAGTTTAGCTCTTGGTCCAACAGTGCCATCCATATCAAGGGGCAGTCCAAGTACGATCTCTTCTGCGCCATGTTCATCGACCATTTTTTTGATTGCGTCAATAAGAGGGGGACCGATTGGAATCTCTAACAC
Source organism: uncultured Isosphaeraceae bacterium (assembly GCA_964474235.1). GTDB lineage: Bacteria > Planctomycetota > Phycisphaerae > Phycisphaerales > SM1A02. The sequence goes on along the minus strand of CAYYRP010000018.1, from coordinate 9,769 downwards.
AACAAGTGGGTGCACGATATTCGGATCTTCATCTGCAATGGCGAGCCCTGTGCGTTTATCGCCTAAGTCTACAGCGAGAAATCTCATTGTAATGTTGGGTCAACTTTTGCGTGCATTTCTTTCACACGCTGCGCTTCAGATGCAGGAAAAACAAGTGTTGCGTCTTTTGTATGAATCACACACATGTCATCGCAACCAATCATGGTGATTGCGTGCTCGGGATTATCCGACACGGAAAGTGTGCGATTGCAATTTATGGTGTAACTTTTCGTGTTACTGCAATTACCATTTTCGTCCGGAGACAATGTCTCAGCGTAACTTGGCCATGACCCTACATCGAGCCATTCCACATCCATCGGCACAGAACAAATTGAAATGTTTGCATCACTCCCAGCGGGTTCCATCATGCCGTAATCAACACTCATTTTTGGAAGTGTTGGGTATACTCGGTCAAGAACTTCTTGTTGCTGTGGTGTGCCCCACGCTTCACCAATGAGCGAGAGCCCCGCGGCGGAATCTGGTTGCATTCTTGTAATCGCATCAAGAACAGTTTTGCAATGAAACACAAACATTCCACTGTTCCATGCAAAATTTCCAGAGGCAACATATTCCTCAGCAGTTGCAAGATCAGGTTTTTCAACGAACCGTTTACAACTCTTCGCCCCTGTGTCGATGTTTTCACCAAGTTCAACGTACCCATATCCAGTAGCCGGAAATGTTGGTGTAATGCCGAAGGTGACAAACCTAGATGGATCTTTTTCGACTAATGAAAAACCAATGTCAAGACAAGTTGCAAACTCTTCTTGCGGCCGAATAATATGATCTGCAGTAAGGACTGCGAAAATAGCATCGGGATCAAGTTTGTGTAACACGGTTGCAGTAAAACCAACTGCATTTAGCGTGTCACGCCCCTCGGGTTCACCGATCAGTTGTGCAGGTGAAAAGTTTGGTAATGCCTTGCAAATAACATCACAATGTTTTTGACCTGTGCAAATCCAACGGTTTGCAGGATCAACGGTGCCATCGAGTCTTTCGGCGGCAATTTGTAAAAGTGATTTGCCCCCAAAAAGTGGGATGAGTTGTTTCGGTGTTTCGCCGCGACTCATTGGCCAAAGTCTTGTGCCGCTTCCACCGGCCATAATCATTGCGTGTCTCATCGCGATCCTTTAATCTGAAAAGAGGTTTGAACAAGTTGATCGGCAGTTTCTAATGTTGGTTCTCTGTCTATTGCAAGCCGTACAAGTTTTCTGGCATCACGGGGCGATTCGCCAAGTTGTACAAGCATCGCAATTGCATCTTCGCCGAAGGTAGGCATCTTGATTTCGATGTTTGGCATCACATCGCCAATGTAATTGTCTATTTTTCCGCTGAGTTCAGCGATGATTGTTTCCGCAGAACGTTTGCCGATTTCTGGCAACGAAATCAACGCAGAGGAATCTTTGTTTGCAATAGCGGATGCGATTTCTCCGAATGGTCGAATTAAAGCGCGGAGTGCTTTTCGGTTTCCGATCCCCTTCACAGTTGTAAAGAGTTGAAAAAAGTCACGATCTCGATCACACGAAAAACCTATGAGTCTTGGTATGAACGATGACCCCTGTGATTGTCCTTCAAAGTAATGCATTGTGTGAAACTCGATCAAATTGCCAAGTTGATCGAGTAGTTTCTCAACATCTGCAGCAGGAATGAGCAATTCATAGGTGATCGCTTCAATGGCAACCATCGCTTTGCCTTCTTCAATTGCAACAAGATTTCCACGTAGTCGAGTAATCACACGATTAGTTTACCAACGGCCAACGGGTAATTTCAGCAATACGGCCTCTAAGTTTATTGGTAATTTCTTCGCCAGTTGTGTTTTCAGGAAAAGTGATGAGCTCGACGAATTGAAGTGTCGAACGTGATCGTTCAATCAACGCTTTTGCCATCTCGTCGTTTTGAGGTGTGTCATCCACAATTGAAAGGAGAACCTTTGCCCTTGTTTTTGCAATCATTGCACCTGCGCCTTCAAGGAATGGATGTACATGGCAACGTGGCTCTTTGATCCCACCCTCTGGGAAAATGCCGATGACGCCTCCCTTCTTGAGATGCCCAAGCGCTGTTCGGAGCCCCGCTGTATCCTTGCCATCTCGGGCAACGGGAATAATTTCGCCGAGTTTCCATACAAAATCGGCAGCGGGAAGCATAAATTCTTCTGCCATAAGCCAGCGAATCTTAAAACGGCACTTTGCTTGCACCAGAAGGGGATCGATTGGGCTTTGATGGTTGCAAATCACGACAAGCGGCCCCGGCGTGAGCGTGTCTGGGACAATATCTGTTCTAGTTGCTTTGAGACGGTGAAACCACCGAACATAGAGTGCATTCGCGTACCACAAGATCGCTGAGGGACCATCGCCCATCACCCTTCGCCCCAATGCTGGCAGTGCCCACCAATAGATCAGGCTCACGAGCAAGACCCACGCCACAATCCCATACACAATCCATTCTGATACCACGCTTTCATGCTACCAAAAACAACCCCGCGGGTCGTTTCTTTAGGTCAGTCCGATACGCTTGGTCTCTGGGTAAGGATGCGTTTCAAATTATTGATCTTCTGTATAGCCACGGAACTCAAAGAAGGGTATCCTGCGACAAGTTTATGTCTAGCGTAGAGTAAACCCATGCCTCGAAGAGATGATATTCATTCGATCCTGATTCTCGGCTCTGGGCCAATCGTCATTGGTCAAGGGTGCGAATTCGACTATTCCGGTACACAAGCCTGCAAAGCCCTCTTAGAAGAGGGCTTTCGTGTTGTATTGGTCAACTCAAATCCAGCGACAATCATGACTGACCCTGCTTTTTCGAATCGCACGTACATAGAACCCATCACACCCGAAGCGGTTCGCCGAGTCTTGCAACGAGAAAGAGACCGAGGCACTCCAATAGACGCGCTTTTGCCAACGCTCGGAGGTCAAACGGCATTGAATTGCGCATGCGAGCTCGATGAACTTGGTACGCTTACAGAGTTCGACGTTGAAATGATCGGCGCAACGAGAGAGATAATTTTCCGCGCAGAAGATCGTGAAGCGTTCCGAGAAATCGTTGAACGAGCAGGTTTAGAGCAAGCAAAGTCTAAGACTGTTTCAACAATGGACGACGCATTCGCGTTTCTAGATGAAATTGGTTTGCCTGCAATTATTCGTCCTGCGTTTACGCTCGGCGGAACCGGTGGAGGCATCGCATACAACAGAGAAGAGTTTGAAACAATCGTTCGCAGAGGTATTGACGCTTCGCGGATCAACCAAGTGTTGATTGACGAATCTGCACTTGGCTGGAAAGAATACGAACTTGAAGTTGTCCGCGACAAAAACGATAATTGCGTGGTCGTTTGCGGTATTGAAAATATTGACGCAATGGGTGTGCATACCGGCGACTCAATTACCGTTGCTCCAATCATGACATTGACCGACAAGGAATACCAACGCATGCGTGACGGCGCGATCGCCATTATGCGAGAAGTTGGCGTTGACACCGGCGGTTCGAATGTGCAATTTGCGGTGAATCCAAAAAATGGACAACTCATTGTTATTGAAATGAACCCGCGCGTTTCTCGAAGTTCAGCACTTGCATCAAAAGCAACTGGTTTTCCGATTGCAAGAATTGCTGCTTTGCTTGCAATTGGGTACACGCTTGATGAACTCCGAAACGATATTACAACAACAACTTCTGCGTGTTTTGAACCATCGATTGATTACGTTGTAACAAAAATGCCACGTTGGACATTTGAAAAATTCCCAGAGTCTGATGAAACGCTTACGACACAGATGAAGTCAGTTGGCGAAGCAATGAGCATTGGGCGAACCTTCAAAGAAAGTTTTCAAAAAGCAATTCGTTCAATGGAAGTGAAACGTTTTGGTTTTGGCTTAGATAAAAACGACAGTTGGTTGCGAGCAAGCAGGGGCGATGAAGAAGTCGAATGGCCTATTGATGAAGACACAATGATTCGCAAATTGTCTGTACCAAGCCAAGGACGAATGTACTACATTCGATATGCAATGAAGGTGGGTTGGTCCCTCGAACGACTTTACAAACTCACGTCAATTGATCCGTGGTTTCTCGATCAACTTTCACAACTCGTAGAGTTTGAAGATGAACTCATGCAAGTAAAATCGCTTGAAGAAGTGCCTGTTGCATTGATGCAAAAAGCAAAAGAGTTTGGTTATTCCGATCCACAACTTGCGTATTTGTTCTGTTCTGTTATTTCTACTGAAACAATTTTAAAAGTACGAAACTACCGTAAATCACTTGGGGTTGAACCGGTCTACAAACTAGTAGATACATGTGCCGCAGAGTTTGAAGCGATCACGCCATATTATTATTCAACGTATGAAAAACATATTGAAAACATCGACGGCAGTTCATTTGTAGATGATGAAATCCGAATCACTGATGCACACAAGATGGTGATTCTTGGCGGTGGTCCAAACAGAATTGGGCAAGGGATCGAATTTGATTATTGCTGTTGTCAAGCTGCGTTCGCCGCAGAAGAAATGGGTTTTGAATCAGTGATGGTGAATTCAAATCCAGAAACGGTCAGCACAGATTTTGACACGAGCGATTTACTTTTTTTCGAACCACTTACTTTAGAAGATACCCTCAACATACTCGAGCGATTGAACACTGAAAGAAATGTCGCTGGTGTAGTCGTACAGTTTGGCGGACAAACCCCTCTCAACTTAGCGCATGGTCTTGCTGCAGCTGGCGTGCCAATCATAGGTACAGGTCTTGAGTCTATCGACCTTGCCGAAGACCGCGATCGTTTTACCGCGATGCTTGACGAACTTGCGTTGCTTCAACCAGAAAATGGTATTGCGTATTCACTTGACGAAGCAGTTGTGATCGCCAACCGTTTGACATACCCAGTGCTTGTACGTCCAAGTTACGTCTTGGGGGGTCGCGGAATGGAAATTTGTAGTGACGAAACTGCCCTGCGGTATTACATGCAAACTGCAGTCGATGTTTCTGAACTTGCAAACGCGCCCGTACTTATTGACCGCTTTTTATCTGAAGCAACCGAAATAGACGTTGATGTTGTTGCGGATTTTACGCCCGATGCAGCAACCGCTTCAACACAGGTTGAAATTTCCACGGATGAACCGCAAGCAGTGATTTGTGGCATCATGGAACATATCGAACAAGCAGGAATTCACAGTGGCGATAGTAGTTGTGTGTTGCCTCCGTTCTCGCTCACAAAGCCAATCATGAAAGAAATTAGTAGGCAAGCAAAGGCTATGGCACAGCGTTTACGAGTTCGAGGGTTAATGAATGTACAACTTGCGATCAAGGACGAGGAAATTTACGTCATCGAAGTAAACCCGCGTGCATCGAGAACAGTTCCCTTTGTTGCAAAAGCAAAAGGCGTGCCTTGGTCACGCATTGCTGCGAAAGTAATGATGGGTGCATCGCTTACTGAATTGAAGACCGAAGAAATTCATGATACCGGTTTTTACGCGGTGAAAGAACCAGCCTTTCCGTTCGATAAATTTCCGGGCGTCGATGTTGTCCTTGGACCAGAGATGCGTTCAACTGGCGAAGTGATGGGCATGGATCGTTCGCTCGCGGTTGCACTTGCAAAAGCAAAAATGTCGGTGGGTCGTGAACTTCCAACAAGCGGAAATGTTTTTCTTTCGGTTCGTGATAACGATAAAGAATCTGCGATCGAAGTTGCGAGATCGCTTGTTTCGATGGGCTTCACTGTTTTTACAACTCGTGGAACTCGGGAGTTGCTTACGAGTCACAGTGTTGAAACCAAACTGATTCGAAAAATTTCTGAAGGTGCAAGGCCTAATATTCGGGACCTTATCGCAAATGGTTCAATCGCCCTCATTATTAATACCCCGACAAAAACCGGTGCGCAAACCGACGAAGGTCGGATCCGCGCGACGGCGGTTGAAGCGCATGTGCCAATGATCACAACAATTACGGGTGCTCGCGCAGCAGTTTCGGCGATTGAAGCATTAAGAGCTGGCGCATGGTCAGTCTCTGCGTTGCAAGATCACTTTACATTTGAAAGTAGGGAATCTGAAGCAGAAAATCATGTCTCTGCCTGATCGACTTTAAGCGATTATAATCCCCCTCTTATGCCCACTTGGATGCCCGAATTTATCACCCCCCAACTCATCACCTCAGTCGTGGTGATTGTGCTTGTTTTGCATCTCGCCCTTGGTTTGGCGGCGTACTTTATTTTGCTTGAACGAAAAGTGTGCGCTTGGGTGCAAGATCGAATTGGTCCAAATCGTGTCGGCACGATGGGGATGCTGCAACCGATTGCTGACGGATTAAAACTGTTCTTTAAGGAAGATTTTACCCCGAAGAGTGTCGACAAAGGGTTGTTTATGCTCGCGCCAGCGCTCACTGTGATTCCCGCAATGATCGGGTTTCTTGTGATTCCTTGGGGTGGATATTTAGAAATTGGCGATTCATCAGTTGCGATCATGGGCGCGAATATCAATATTGGTGCTATATATATTGTTGCGACTGCTTCGCTTGGTGTCTACGGTGTTGCACTCGGGGGCTGGGCGTCAAACAATAAGTTTTCGTTTCTTGGCGGTCTTCGAGCGAGCGCACAAATTATTAGTTATGAAATACCGATGGGGCTCGCATTGCTATGTGTTGTCCTTGCTGCGGGAACGTTGCTCCCTGAAAAAATTGTTGCCCAGCAACTCGATGGGCAGTGGAACATTATTCATCAACCGATTGTTGCCATTTTGTTTTACGTCTGCTTACTTGCAGAATCAAATCGTGCGCCGTTTGATTTAGCAGAATCAGAACAAGAACTCGTTGGTGGCTGGCATACAGAATATTCATCCATGCGATGGGCACTCTTTTTCATGGGTGAATACATCCACATGTTTGTTGGTGCTGCATTCTTTACCACGCTTTTCTTAGGCGGTTGGTCGCTCAATCCAATCACTGGCTGGGACCTTCCTGCGAGCGGCGGTATTTTGCTCATTGCGTTGCAGTTTGGCATCGTCCTTGGCAAAGTTGTTTTCCTTGTATTCCTTGCGATGATGGTTCGATGGACGCTTCCACGATTCCGATTCGATCAACTCATGCGTCTCGCATGGGAAGGCATGATTCCAACAGCACTGCTCTTGGTGCTCATCGTATCTGTCTTCGTTTTTTATGGCTGGACGTCTTACTTGTGGATCGGATCAATCGTTGCAATTATCATCATGGCGATTGCAAGACCACTGCTCCCGACCTCTGCATCGAACAAACGGATTGAACTTTTAGGCAGTCGCTTCAGTGCGCCGAGTGGTCGTGTGTAAACGCGGTTCTTTTTTCGGCGGGGTTTGGGTAACTTGCTGTTTACTTGTGCGGTGTAAATTCAAAACCGGCAATGGAAGTTATTTGCAGTGGCGAAAAGAAACTGCATTTGGCAAAGATGGTCAATTTGACGTTTCGTCCTCAGATAAACGTCGCTCAATGTGGGCGTGGGCACGCTGGGCTTGGTTCATTCACCGTGGATGAATAAAACGCAGTGAAAAAACACACTAGAAAAAAGGCACACTGACAGGGTGTTGTCAGAAACCCGTGGTAAGGTTCCGCGCATGACCACAGGAAAAAAAACTACAACCTCATATCGGTGCTCAAAATGCGCGCATTCATCACCGTGTTGGGCAGGAAAGTGTCCTTCGTGTAATGAGTGGGACACGTTCGAAGAGACAGTGACAGCAGTTGCGACGAAAACTTCGAATGCCGCAGCTGTCTTTGCTGCGTCCATCGTCGAACAAAGTGCCATGCATGAAGCAGTGGCGCTCCTTGATATCAAAGCGCCGGCGGTTGCTCGCATATCAACTGGGATAGAGGAATTCGACCGTGTTCTTGGCGGCGGACTCGTTGCGGGCAGCGTGGTTCTTCTTGGCGGCGATCCGGGTATAGGGAAATCGACGTTGATGATGCAAACAGCGATGCAAATTGCCTTGCGTGGCGAGCAAGTTTTGTATGCAACGAGTGAAGAGTCTGCGTACCAATGCAAAATGCGTGCAGATCGCCTGTGTGGTGGATTCAAAGAAACAACAGAATCGTACGATCGGTTGAAAATACTTGCTGACACCGATCTTGCAAATATTCAACGCCTCGTAGAAGCAAACAAACCATCGCTCTTGGTTGTTGACTCTATACAGATGGTACATCGCGGCGATCTTGACGCTTCTCCTGGCAGCGTGAAGCAAATACGGCGTTGCTGTTTGGAGTTGGTATATCTAGCGCGTCAATTCGACATGGCTGTCATTGTTGTTGGGCATGTGACGAAGGATGGGCAACTTGCGGGACCACGTGTCCTTGAACACATGGTTGATGTCGTGCTGAGTTTTGAAGGCGACCGACATCAGGGGTTGCGTAGTGTTCGCGGAGTGAAGAATCGTTTTGGAACGACGCTTGAAGTCGGTCTGTTTGAAATGTCGGCTTGTGGTTTACAAGAAGTAGGGGATGCGTCTGCATTTCTTGATCCCGACTTGCCACCTCGCGCGGGCGCAGTTGCTGCGCCGGTCATGCATGGGACGCGTTGCTTTGTTGTGGAAATACAGGCGCTGGTTGCAAAAGGTATTTTCGGTCAAGCGAAGCGAAGGGCAACGGGCGTTGATGGGAGTAGACTCACCATGCTCGCGGCAGTCCTTGAAAAACATGCATCAATTGATTTGACTGAACAAGATGTCTATGCTGGTTCAGTTGGTGGATTACGATTGGTTGAACCTGCAATTGATTTGCCATTATGTATGGCAGTGATGGGTGCGTATTTGGGTCATCCATTGCCAAGTGGGTGGTGTGCTATTGGTGAAATTGGGTTGGGCGGAGAGGTCAGAGCGGTGCCTCATATTGCGCAAAGAGTTACGCATGCAAGGCGAAGGGGTTATTCTCGCATTTTAGTTCCGATAACACAGGTGGAAGGGCTTGGTCCAGAAGCCGTTCCAGTGGCTAGTATCGCTGATTTGACAGGTTTGATCGAAAAAAATAATGAAATTTTTTCAGGAGAAATGATGTTATCGGACGAGAAAAAAATAAAGGATTCTTTACGATGCTAACTCTTGTGTTTGCAGTGCTTTATGCATCGTTTTTTGAACTTTGTGATATTTTTTTAAACCTTTTTGCAGGTGGGTGTAGCCAATTCCGTAGAAGTGGTTATTATTCCGCCTTCAACTTCTCGACCCGCTTGGGTCGATAGGGAAGAATCGTCCGTTCCAGTCGTGTTGGCTGGAGTCATGCGGACGGGTGGATGAACAGGACGCGCGAGGCCACGGGAGTCGGTCGAGTCGTTCAAACTTTAGGAGAGCTGACAATGAGTCACCTTTACCTTCTCGGCGTCGCTTCTTTGACGCTTACTAGTGCTGGTTTCGCTGGCAGCGATATGAACGCTGACCTTCAAACCCGCCTCGAGGCTGCTGAAGCTCGTATTGCCGAACTTTCAGCAGATCAAAATCAAAACTGGCTTAACGACGAGCGTGCATACGCTGTTCAAAGCCTCGTACAAGACGTCCTTGCGGACGCAGACACTCGTGCAAGTCTCCAAGGATCTGGCGGCGACGCTGACTACGACGGCGGCTTCGTCATCGCGAGTGGCGATGGCAACTGGTCATTGAAATTGAATGGTGCGATGTGGACAAGCTGGACAACAGTGGATGACAAAGCAGCAGGCAGCGATACTGATGGTGGCTTTGATGCACCTACATCCTGGATGAACTACTCTGGCACAATTGCTGGCGACTTCAGTTTTGATATTCGTCATGATTGGGAT
>CAYYRP010000017.1:0-62895 GCA_964474235.1 uncultured Isosphaeraceae bacterium | reverse complement strand
TCTTTAAGAAATTCGTCCCATCCAATGGATTCAAGTTCTTCTTCTCCTGAAAGTCTATATGCATCAATATGGACGAGGCGCCGCCCCTGCCCTACTTCATACTCCTGCATGATCGTAAATGTTGGGCTATTGACCTGCCTCGGGTCGCCGCCGAGCCCTTCGCATAATCCTCGAACAAAGCATGTCTTTCCTGCTCCAAGTTCGCCTTCAAGAGTTACGATTGTAAAATCGGAAAGTGTTTTTGCAAAATCCATTGCGAAATTATGTGTTTCTAATTCGCTGTTTGTGATAGTCATCCGTGCGACCATCCAAGATTTGAAATATCTTCGCCAGTAGTTGTGATTACTTTTGGCTCACTTTGGTTTCTTCGTTGTACGAAACCAATTGGTGTTGCAAAATCCACTGGCGGCTTACTCACACAGGTAAAAAGCAATTCATAATCTTCACCATCGGAAAGTGCACTTGGAAGTGATGCTCCTTTTCGCAGCGGGATCATTGCAGTGTCAATCACAAGTTGCGAATTTGAAGTGGCTAGATGTGACGCGTCTTGACCAAGGCCATCGCTAACATCAATCATGGTGTTGATCTCGATAGCATTGATTAATAACTGCGCTTCGGAAATGCGTGGAGTGAAATGTAAATGATGGTTTGCAATTGAATTTCCAATTTCGCCAGTAACATATACTACGTCACCGATTCGAGCATTGTTACGTGTAATTGGAATAGTTGGGACAGTTCCAAAGGTAGTGACTGTAAACAATGGCTTTGTATGCTTCTCAGTTGAAGCAATATCACCCCCGACGATCGGCCCCCCCCACTTCGCGGCATACTCCTGCGCACCTTGAAATACAGCCATTGCCCATGCGTCGTCGGTACTTGATGGAAGCGCTGCAGTCATTAAAGAGCCAGTAGGAACTCCCCCCATTGCGGCGACGTCACTGAAACACCGTGCGACTGCTTTTCTACCGATCAATTTGGGCGGCGTATCGCTTGTGACATGCATTCCTACGATGAGTTGATCAACCCCGCAAAGTACTTTGTCTGAGTCAAATTGCATGAAAGCCATATCATCGCCGGGTCCAATCAAAATTGATTCGACAGCTTGCGAAGTTTTGTAAATTTGTTTGAGCAATGAAAATTCATTCATGATCTGATCGCTTCTTCGATAAGTTGCACATATCGTTTTGTAGCCCCTTGGTGAGAAGCGATAGCCTCCCTGCCGTTGGAAGTGAGCGTTTCGCAGATGTTTTTGTCAGAAAGTAATTGTTCAATGTTGGTTTTGAGATCCGCGGCATTGCTTTGCACAATACCATTGACTTTAAGTAATACTTGCGTGATGTCAGGGAAGTCGCCCATGTTAGGACCGACAATTGTAGGCTTCCCTAAGCCGATTGGCTCAGTCGGATCAGATCCGTGAAGTGGTGCAAAACTTCTTCCAATGACAACAATTGTTGCGAGGGAATATGCTGCTGTAAGTTCGCCGATTGTGTCAAGAACAAAATAACGTGAATCGGATCGATCGGTGCTTGTTCTCCGATTGCATGGCGAGAATATCTCCTCTGCATCCTCAAACCACTCTGGTCTACGCGGTGCAACAAGGAGTTGTACGTTCTTTGGAATTGCATCGAACAGTAGTCGATGTTCTTCTGGGGTTGTGGAGCCAGCAACAATGAGCGGTTTGTTAGGGTCAATTTGAAGATTGATAGCGAGTTCATCAGCGCTATCAATAGAGTCTCGAATAATAGCATTGTCCCATTTCATGGTGCCAAGCACTTGTACATTTTTTGCACCAAGGAATGAAACTTTTTCTGCGTATGAATCGTTCTGCATTCCTACAATTGAAAGTTTGCAAAATGTTTTCCGAAGTAACCAAGATACTTTTTTGTATCTTTTGAAACTGCGATCAGAAAGGCGCCCGTTTACAACAACAACAGGAATGTTTTTTTGCTCTGCGATTCTCAACATGTTTGGCCACACTTCAAGTTCAACAAGGACAAGGAGTGAGGGGTTGGTTCGGTTCAGGAATTTCTTAACCGACCAACTGAAATCAAGTGGGTAGCGAACTACTGTGTGCGCTGCGCCGAAAAGTTCTTCTGCTCGTTTGATGCCTGTGTTAGTCGTCACTGAAACTACAATTTGGTATCCATCTTCTGCAAGCGTCTTCACAAGGTCACGAATTGCATTCACTTCGCCGACTGAAACGGCATGGAGGAGAATGGGTTTGGTTTGATATGGTATTTGAGAGCCAACCCCAAGGCGCTCCACTACTCCTTTGCGAGGTGGGTGTCCACGCAGTCTACTTCTCAATGAAATGATCAAGAAGATTGGCAATGCGAGAATGTAAAGAAGGTCAAATAACAGAAACACAACCGTATCTTATCCTGCAAGGCTAAATCTGGTCTCTACATCCGATAACAGTTGTATTTTCTTCAACTAATTAGACAATCTTTTGTGGCAATTTCCTCATTGGTGTGTATTATTGGTGAAGTAGAATGCTATGCTAGCGTTCTTATCCTACAAAGGGCATCTCTCTCTCATGATGGAATTACATGTTTGTAAACAAAACACTGGCGATCTTGTTCGCAAGTTTGCTCTTGGTGATGTGAGTGAGTTACTGATTGGACGTGATTCAGATTGTGATATCCGTATTCGTTCTGCGAGTATCTCCCGTGAACATTGCATTATCGAACAAGATGACAGTGGTGCGATGCTACTTCGTGATTCGGATTCAACTGGTGGTACCTTCGTTGAGGGTAAGAAAGTTGATGCTGTGCGAATAGAAGACGGGCTTGAAGTCGTCATCGGACCCGCAGTACTTAAATTTTACGACGCTGAAATTTAACGTTGTTGTTCAAGTTCTTTAATTTGCCGCTTGATTGCAGCAATGCGATCCGGTCCACCAAGAAAGCCATCATCTAAGCCAAAGTTCATGGCGGATTCGCCTAGTTTATTAGCCCAACTAAGGAGTGCTTTGCCTGCCTTAATTTGTTTCATGATACGCTCGCCATTTGATCTCGCTTCAACGTTTCCGTTCAACTCGCCAAAAAGTTCGTTAATCTCAACCCCTGCTCTATCAAAAGTAATGTTCCATTGAGCAGCAAGTTTTCTGCCCTCGTCGTCAATCTCGTTCCATTCATCTAGGTCGAGAAGTGCAGCGAGTTCTTCGAATGTATCAGCTGTCCCATCAGAAAGGCCGCAGTGCTCTGCTTGGTCTGCGGTTATTGAAAGCACTTCGACGGATTCACCATCGGAAAGAACGTACTCCCCTTCTATCGTGTCGTAGTATGTGATCTCACCGGTTTCCTCATCAATATCATAGGAGAGTTGTGCGGAAAACACGACCATTGGTGCAGCAAACAGTGGTGTTCGGCTCGACTTTGCAAGAACCCCCTCAAGTTGTCTGATCCACGCGTTCATTTCTGGTTCTGCAGCACCTTGATAGTTTCCACTCCACATTGTGATTGAACCGAAGTTCGAGCTTCTACGAAAGTATATTTCATCGCAACAAAAAGATAGAAATGCACCACCAGATGTTGCTCGGTCTACCCAAGCAATAACACGGTGTCGTTTGCGAATGTCGTAAAGTAAGTCACGCATTTGAACGCCGGTGAGAACAGACCCGCCAGGTGAATTAATATCAAGGATGATGATTTGCCCAGGTCCGTATTGATCAGCGTGCTCAGTAATTTCTCTGATTTCAGTTGAACGAATAATTTCGCCCACCCCACCATCGAGCGGTAAAAGAAAAACACCTTTTGTAAGTTTTCCAGGTTTAGCAATGGTTTTTTTTGTTGGTTTGGGCGTAGGCTCAGTGGGTTCTTCTGCTTTGGCGCCTTCTACTGCTTCAGCATTTGAAACCGAAGTATTTTGCGTTGAAACAGCTTCGATGTCACTGATAAATATTACTTGATCCCGCGCATCGGTTGTGACAACGATAAATTGTCCGGCGTTTCGAGACAGCGTGCCTTCAACAGTAGATTTATTCTTGCCCTTATTAATCACGAGTGATATCGGGTGGCCAGTTTCGCCTTGCCAAACAGTTCCATCTTTTAATGTAAGTTCAACTGGCTCTGCAAAAGTGGAAGAAACGAAGATGATCAGTGTTGTAATATATAGAAAGGTTATAGTTTTCATAAAATTCATAGTTATTTATGGACGCATTCCGCCGCCGCCGCCACCCATCGATGGTCCCCCGCCGCCTTGTGTTGGTCCGCTTGGTTTGCGTAATTCTCGTTCGATTTCTTCTAAAATATTTTTTAAGCCACTCAATTTCGGGTCAAAGCCCATCCTAATTTGTACTGCTGGATATTTTTTACAAATTCCAATGAGGGCTTTAATTGTATTTTTATTTTTTACAAGCCATCGCTTCCGTTCATTGCCTGTTGCCCATTCACTTTGTTGCTGATAATCGCCCCATAAAGTTTCAGCTTTCTTTAAATTGCTTCTCCAATTTTTGACATAATCGTTGAGTTCTTTCGTGATGTCTTCGCCGACAATATGGTATTCACGAATGTCGTTAAGAAGGAGCATGTCATTCAGAGAATCTACAGTCGCCTCGCTGATTCCTAGTTCCTCTGCTTGTGTCGCTGAAAAACCAGGTACCATTTCGTTGGAAGGATCAACAACGAAATCAGCTTCAAGGTGATTAAACCAATCAACTTTTCTCCCATTCCATGTACCACTCAGAAATTTTTCAGGGTCAACTAGCGATAGCATCAAGTCGGGATCTCGGTTGCCATAGCCACCAAGGATTGATCCGAGAAGTGTCCAGGCAGTTCGCATTTTTCCGCGAACGTTTTCGTCAGCGATACCCGAGTATCGAGCAGCGAGTGCGAGAGTTCCGGTTAATCTTGCGTCAGGTGTCATGTACACCTTTTTCCAAGAGAGGGTTAGCGGTGTAATTGATCCCATCGAATCTTTGACGAGTGCGATTTGTTCAATGTCCTTGAGGTGAATTCGAAAAACTTTTGCAACAGCTGGAAGATTCTTGGTTTCACCTTCAAATTTACCAATCTCTTTTGGGTTGAACCATCCCATCTGTTGATAGAAAATATCTTGGGCATCTTTACAATCAATTTCAATCACGATTAAATCTGGGTTGAGTGTTTTGATATCTTCTTGAATATCAGCGTAGATTTCTCCTCGGATATCCGTGAGAGTCTGGCCACTCATTGGAATAATTAAAATAGACGCGCCACGATTTTCGGTCTCTGTAACGGCATCAGCCCAATTCGAAATGTTATCATCACTTGCAGAAGAAATGACAGGCATCGTGAGGCTTAATAGTGTGCCAAGAATCAAGGATACGTGTAGTTTGTTCATTCGTGCAGTGTAGCAGGCTAGCAGTCTTTGTTACCGAGAATATCGCGTGCAATTATCTTGGCTAATGAAATTGCATTTTCCTTTGTGGTAATTCCACCCTCAAGTTGTGCGTCGTAGACACCATCTAATATCGCACCGAGGGCTGAAGATTGAGGAATTCCAATCTCAACGAGGTCATCTCCTGTAAGAAGTGGGTCGGGGCAAAGTCCCGTCTTGAGAAGTTTGGCAATTGCTTGCTTCACGAATACGAACATTGGTCTGTCCTCCGCTTGAAGAATCGCGAGTGTACTTGGGAACCGATCTGCGCTTGCAAGGCGCTTTTTTTTGGCAACTCCAAGCGTTTCCCAAGATTGCAAGGTTGTGTGCAAGGCGAGGATCTCTTGAAGCGTGCTAAATTCTCGGTTAGAGAGCAGGAGTTGTGATTTCCAACTCGATGCAATTGTTTGCAGGTTGGCCTCTGAAGAATGGCGGTCAATGATCCATGCTGCAAGTGTAGTAGGGAAATCAGCTGTTGCAGGAAGGCGCCCCACTCGAGTTGGGGCAGTAAGAATAGAAGGTTCCCCAAGGATGGGGACATCAAGTCCTAAATATTGTAATTCCCACGCAGCAATGCCGCGGTTGTGGTGCGAGAGCATTCTGCGTAGTTCGCCGCCGATTCTTTCCTTTGACACGCCGCAAAGTTGCGGTGCATGTTCTCGAATTGCGTCTGCAGTTTCCGCTTCAATCGAAAAAGAAAAGTTTGCAGCGAACCGGACAGCTCTCAACATTCGAAGGTGATCGTCAGAAAGTCTTTTGTTTGGATCTCCGATCGCTCTGATTATTCGTGCGTCAAGGTCATCCTTTCCACCAACGTAATCAATAACTGTTTCTTCAATAGGATCTTCAAACAATCCGTTGATAGTAAAATCTCTTCGCTGTGCATCTTGCTTTGCATCTGTAAACGTGACATTTGCGGGGTGCCTGTGATCTTTGTATTCACCGTCACTTCGAAATGTGGCGATGTCATACAAAATGTTGTTTTTTCGAACAAGCATGACGCCAAAAGATTCACCGACACTTTTTGCTTTTGGAAAAACGTTGCGAATTTCTTCAGGCTTCGCGGAGGTTGCGATGTCGTACTCGGTTGGTGCAGCAGAAAGAAGTCTGTCGCGAACGCATCCGCCAGCAAAATATGTTTCATGCCCAGCATCACGCAGCGCATTGAGAATTTCAAGTGCGCCTTTTCGAGCTTCGATTGGGCAAGAAGATGTCAAGTGTTCTTCTTCCCGTAAAACAGTACCCACATGCTTGCGCCAAGTTTGTGTACTTCCGGCCCAGCGAGTGTGTCGATTGCGTGGTCAGTTCTATTTGGATTCATTGGTGATCGCAGCACTATGAGCCCATCGTCAGCGATAAGTTGACCAACTTGTTCAACTTGTTGGAGTATCCGTTTGAACAGATTCTCGTCTGACATCATGATGTACGGTGGATCGATAAAAGCGACATCGATGGGCTTGGGAGCTCGCAAGAGCGGGACAGTCCCAAGGGCATCTGCCGATACAGCGGACACTTGATTGGAACAATCTAGGGTAGCGATATTTTCTTCAAGCAGATCAAAGATTTTGCGGTCACGTTCGACCATGACAACGTGTTTGGCTCCCCTGCTTGCTGCTTCAAGTCCCATTGTGCCAACTCCAGCGAAGAGATCGAGGATATTTCCATCTGGAATGTGTCCACGAAGTTGATTAAAGACAGATTCCCGCGCTCTTCCAGTCCAAGGTCGAGTTGTGTCATTATCTCGTGGCGTCTTGAGCCGTCTAGATTTAAATTGTCCACCAATGACTTTCAGCATGCGTGCAGGATACCGCATTGACCCGCGGTCAAGTTGACCACGGGTCAACTTGACTGCGGGTCAAATTGGAGTGGTTACAATTGTAAAGGTGAGCAAACGATTTGAACAACTTCCAAGCAGACTGAGGAAAATGGCGACTTTAAACCGGTTTGGCGAAGTTCCAGCGCTGATCATCAAATCCGACGATACGCCAAGACCGTTTCTTTTGTGGATTCATGGACGAACTGCAGACAAGGAACTTGATCCTGGGCGGTACCTTCGGTATGTTCGCCGTGGGATCAATATATGCGCAGTCGATTTACCTGGGCATGGGGAGCGTTTTGTCGCACATTTGCAAGAACCAGAGGCGGCGTTTGATGTTGTAAGTAAAATGTCTGAGGAGGTAGACAGCGTGCTTGCAGGGCTCGAAATTTTTGGTGGGTTTGACCAACAGAAAGCTGCAATTGGCGGAATGTCTGCCGGTGGTATGGCAACCATCATGCGGCTCGTACGCCCGCATGTTTTTCGTGCGGCAATACTTGAAGCAACGATGGGGCAGTGGCGATTGCAACGGCAGCACAAGATGTTTCAACATCTTACAGATGCTCAGTTCAGTGCTTTAAACCCAGCAGACCACCTTGATCAGTGGCGACAAATCCCAATCGTCGCTTTTCACGCGCGTCATGATGAATGGGTTTCTTACGCGGCTCAAGAAGAGTTTATTGCGAGATTAAAGCAACGGTATGCAAAGCCTGAAAACATTGAATTTGTTACATTCGATCATACCGGCGCGCCGAAAGAACATATGGGTTTTGGCAGACAATCTGCCTTTGTTAAAGAAGTGCAAGTAGAGTTTCTTGCCAAGGCATTAAAAGTTTCATTGGAGAAAACAATATGAACGCACATCCGCTGCAAGGTCGATTTGGACAATTCGGAGGACGCTATGTTCCTGAAACATTGATCGCTGCGCTCGATCAACTCGAATCTGCGTGGGCAGAAGCAACTGGCGATCTGTCGTTCAACAATGAACTTGAACATTTGCTCGAACATTATGTAGCGAGACCTACTCCTATTACATCTGCGCCTCGGTTAACAGAGATCGCAGGCGGTGCATCGATTTGGCTCAAGCGAGAAGACCTTGCGCATACTGGCGCGCATAAAATTAATAACACAATTGGGCAGGCATTATTAGCAAAACGCATGGGGAAAAAAAGAATCATTGCAGAAACTGGTGCTGGGCAACATGGCGTCGCTACTGCGACTGCTTGTGCAAAGTTAGGTTTGCAATGTGAAGTGTATATGGGCGCCGAGGATGTACGCCGGCAAAAACTCAACGTCTTTCGAATGGAACTGCTTGGAGCAAAAGTAAACATTGTTGATTCAGGTTCAAAGACCTTAAAAGATGCCACTAATGAAGCAATGCGAGATTGGATGGGTTCGGTTGAAAAAACACATTATATTTTGGGTTCGGTAGTTGGACCGCACCCCTTTCCGATGATCGTTCGTGATTTGCAGTCCGTCATTGGCAAGGAAGCAAGAAAACAGTGTCTTACTCTCACTGGACAACTTCCCAATTGCATCGTTGCGTGTGTTGGTGGAGGATCAAACGCAGCAGGTATTTTTGCACCGTTTATTGAAGATGAAAATGTTCGTCTTATTGGTGTAGAAGCTGGTGGTACTGGTCATGCAATTGGTGAGCATGCTGCCCCGCTTTGTCTTGGATCGCCTGGGGTGTTGCACGGTTCGATGAGTTACGTACTGCAGAATGAAGATGGACAAACACAGGAAGTTCATTCATGTTCTGCAGGTTTAGATTATCCGGGTGTTGGACCAGAGCATTCGTTTTGGAAAGATGATAATCGAGCGGACTATATGATTGTCGATGATGGGGAAGCACTCGAAGCGTTTCAAACACTTTCAGAAACTGAGGGAATTATTCCAGCGCTTGAATCATCGCATGCTGTTGCTGGCGCACTGAAAGTTGCAAGCGGTATGTCAAAAAATGAGACGCTTCTTATCAACCTCTCTGGGCGTGGTGACAAAGATGTCGAGGAAGTCCAACGATTGCTCCGTGGTTGATGAAGACCAAACGTTGCGATAACGTTATTGTAACAGAGCGCTGTACACAACTACTGAAACCTAGAGTCAATCGACCAAAAGATGAATCCCCTCACTCCCAAAAAAATTTGACTCGTAGTTCATTAAATACTTGGTTTTTTATGGACTCGGAGTCAATTAAAAATGGGCATAGAGAATGAACTCGGAGTTATTATAAAAACTGCAACCTCCAGCTGAGGCTTTTTGGGGAGAAACTGGTTAAGCCTTGTAGCGAATAAACAACCCGCGGGGTTGTTTATTCGGTTGGATTACAGCACTTTGCAGGTCGTTTGCCAGCGTTCTTGGCATCACTGAACGATGCATACCCGACTTGATTCTTCTCACCAACACGTTTTCGCCCACATTCACCCGTATGGAAAACTTTGCTTCGTTTTGATGCAACGAAAGGTGCTTCGTTTGCAGCAGCAGTTTTGCTTGGCTTTGACTCCTTGGAAGTCGCAGTGAGGGTTGGTGCAGTTGGTGAAGCAGCGAGCGAGGTTTTAGTCGCAGAGTCTGGCCAAGCTGCTGCAGAGGCAGTGTTCCCTTGCCCTTCTCGTGGAACCATGTCGATAGCAATTGCACAGTGGTCAGATGCATATCCAGTAGGGAAAGGATCTTCTCGCCAGTTGTATTCTTCCGCAGAAGAACCAAGAACAAAACCGCTATCCACTACATACTCATCTAGCGCAGAGGGATTCAACAAAATGTAATCAAGCATTCGACCAGATGTATGGGTAATTCTTAGGGGTGATGTGTCATCCCATTTTAAATGAGCTGAACGATGAGAGAGTGAATCTGTCATCCCATTCCTGAAATACCATCGCACTGATCGATCCCAAGGTACTGCATTGAAGTCTCCAATGACGGCAATGTTTTGATCTGGGTTCTTTGCCGTCATCTCTTCGATGTAACGCACAATTTGTACTGCTTCAAGCTCTCTGTGCCATGCATTCCTTCCCGCTTTGTGATGTACGATAAATAAGGACAACTCATATCCGTCTGGAGTTTGCACTGTGACAAAGAGCGGGCTTCGCTGAAAAGTGATTTCATCTTCCCCAGTTGGAACCTCTGTCCAGCCGCCGCCCTTGCGTTCTACTTTTGTAAGGTCAACTTCAGTCCACGTTTTAATATCTGTTACAGGAAAACGGCTGAGTAAACTTTGTTCGATTCCTCTGTAATAACCAACCTCTTCAGAAACGACATACTCGTAGCCCATGTCTTGGAGATAATTCTCATTAAACCATGCAAGCGCTTCTTGTCCTTCTACTTCCTGTAGTGCAAGAATGTCTGCATCAAGTTCGATGATCACTTTTGCAAGTTCTTTACATCTCGCGTCTGATGTTGGACCAGGATTGTCACCAAAATCGTCGTACTTTCCTTGCAAACTTGGATCATCAGTTTGGTCAAAGTAGTTCAACATGTTGTACGAACCAACACGAATCGTACCGTCGATGCGTGGCATCGCTTCTGTTAAACCAAAACGATGATGTTCAGAAGGCACGATAAATGCGAACGATAAAACAATTATTGTAATAAGCATTTCGCCATGATAGCGGGAATTGTCATTACTTAGTTAGGCTTGCATGATGAAATTCAGAATACGTTTCTGTTAATGCGTTTGCTCTTAGCAACAGCAGTGCTGTTTCAAGTTGTGGGTCTAGACCTTTAGTGAGTAAATCGTTGATATTTGGTAGTTCTTCATTATCACTTCCTAGGATAAGCATCTGCGAATCTCGGCGAAGTTCATTGGACTTGCTGATTTGTTCTGGGGACATTCGCACTTGGATGTCAGGAACCACGCCCCAATCTGTTGAGCCTTCGCGTTTATGAACAAGACGTCCGGGACCTTCTTCAGTTGGAGGCAATCGGTAAAACTGCGTTGTTAATTTAACAAGTGCAAGATTTCCAGAACCAAGATTGTGCACAGTTTGCACGCTCCCTTTTCCCCAACTTCTTTGTCCAACAATAATGCCAGCGCCATGGGCCTGAACTGAACCAGAGACAATTTCACTCGCGCTTGCAGAACCTTGATTGATCAACACGACAAGTGGCCAATCTGAAAGATACGCACGGTTTGCATACGCCCGCATATCAAAGAGCAGATCACCGTTTGCGTTCTCGCCGCTCACTATGCTGCCTTCTTTGATGAACAAGTTTGAAATTTGTCGTGCAGTTGGCAATAATCCACCCGGGTTATGACGCAAGTCAAGGATGAGACCATTTGGTTCTGCAACTTCTTGCATGTCACGGATGGCAGCAAGAATATCTGCGTAAGAAGATTTTGAAAAACCAGTTAGTTTGATATACCCAATATGATTTTGCGGATCGATGTACCAATCCCATATTGGTTCCCCCTCTTCAGAAATTTCTTTCTTATTCCAGCCACTTACAGATCGAAGAATAATTCTTTCCCGTGTGAGCACGAGATCGAGCGGTTCTTCTTCTGTTTCACGTTTGATTGTCAGTGTAACGGCAGTACCTCGCTTGCCTGTAATTTTGTCAACAGCATCAGTGACACTCCAGCCACTCGTTGAAGAACCGTTGACGTGAGAAATAATATCTTCTGGAACTACGCCGCCATAATATGCAGGTGAACCATCAATTGGATTAACAACGAGAATCTCACCAGTTGGACTTTCGCGAATAACAATACCAACTCCGACGAAATTGCCTTCAGTGGCTTGGTCGAATTGGCGTTTTTCATTTGGCCAAACGATCGCGCTGTATCTGTCGAGTTTGCTCATTGCACCATCGCCGAATTCACGGAGCAACACACTTTCGGGCAGCTTTAACGTTTCGTCGTTTGTGGCAAGAATGCGCTTCAATAATTGCACAAGGGTTTTGTGCCCTGAAACATGACGTAAATATTGAGGAACTGATTCAGATTCCTCATCAATTGTTGTTTGCCAAGTAGCACGAAGTGCTTCGTTGCTGAGGCTTGGGAATGTTTCTGCTAATTCTGGCAACCCCCCAGTTCGACGGACTGAATCAAGACCGCCAGAGAGAAGTTCTTCCCATGAAATTTGATCCATGTGTTCGGCTTCTGCCTTTCGAAGTGACTGGATCACCATAAATTGACTGATGTCGTCAACACGTTCTTTCCAAAGTTCCTTAGATTTTTCTTGGAGTGCATCTGGTGGATCGTCACCTCGGAGTTCTGATTGTTCAGTCCACAGCGCATGATGATATTCCGGCGCGTAATAGCGAAGGAGCGTTGCATCGATGGCAATCTCTTCGTGTCGTTTTTTCCAAAATTCGTAAAGATCTCTTCGAGCGGTGTCTTCATAAAACGTACGAAGATAGTATGCGAGAGTCTGGGCAACAAGAAGATTATCATTCGCCGCGTGGTCGGCAATTGCACTTTTCACTTCCTTGAGGACTAGCTGTGCGTCTGCATCGTACAACACAGAATTGATATCATCGCAGAGCGTCTGTGCTTTGATCGCAGCTTGCATCGCTTGCATCACTTTGCCTTCTTTTGTAAAGTCACGCATCTCAGCGAGTGCTTCTTCTCGAGCAACTTTATTCGTTTCTTTTTCTGCCTCACGGTGTTGTTTGAATGAATCTAGTTCCGCCCGAAACGTTTCAAGCATTTCACTAGATCCTTCAGGAACAGTGTCGAAGAGAGATTCAACAACTTCCCATTTGCCCGCTGATGCAGCACTCCAAATGCTCGTTGACCATTCTGCTATTGAGTCTTGAGCTTGAACTTGTTGAGCGAGCGAACTTGCAAGGCACGTGACGAGAAGGAGTAAAGTGTGAATTTTTCGCATATGGGGAGAATCCTTAATAACATATAGTAAAAGAGAACGCTAGAAGGCATCGGCACTCTGGTACGTCACCTTGAGCAAACCACGTTTATCAAGAGAATAGAGGGTATTGCTAGAGTCGTACGTACACGCTCTTATAAGGGTTCGATGGTGGATTATTGCTGTCTACGCCCCGCTTCTTCCCACGGATCAACAGATTGATCAGTAGGTTTGGCTTTTGTGTTATCGGATTTATATCGACAGCGATGCGCGAGGAAGTATATCGCACCAATTCCAACAATACCAAGAACGAGCAATAGAACTGCGATGAGGGCAAGTAAGACGATGCTACTTTGCATTGCGTTCTCCAACACTTTGTTTACAAAGTTTGATCTCACGCTTCACGACTTGCGAAGACGAAAGTGCTGAGAGAATTTCAATTGCACGTATTGCATCACCGCAGATTCGGAGAACTCTCGCTTGCATGAGGCGGAATGATTCATCGTGCGCTTGCAACCGAATTGCCTTGTTGGTAAACGCCATCGCCTGGTCACAATCACCGAGGTTGGCTTGAATTAAACCTGCTGAGATGAGCGCTAAGGGTTCGTTTGGTTTTCTCTGTAAACTTTCAGTGATCCAGAGATTTGCAGAGTTCCAGTTTTCAGTAAGCAAATCAATTTGCGCAAGCCAGAGTGCACTTCGAAAATCATTTGGAAGTTTTTGATGCGATTGTTTGTATAAAGAAGTTGCAACTTCAATTTCTCCAAGCATGTGCGCAAGTTGTGCAGCTGAAAATTGCGTCTCGCCCTGCACTTCTTGGTGCATACACGCTGCGATGTACGAATCAAGTGCTTCTTTTTTACGAGTATTTGCCGTCTCACTATTACCAAGGCGTTCGAGCCTTTCAGCTTCGCCAAGCAACACAATGGCATGTTTCTCTAGGGTGTCGATCGAGTTTGGATCTCCCAATAGTAATTTCGATGTGATTGCCAGTGCTTCGACTGTTCTGCCGGCATCGAGGTGTTGCATTGCACTCTCGAGTACGGTTCGTCTCGCCTCTGCACTGATCGTTGGTGTACTCGGCTGCGAATCACGTGAGCATGCGGTCAAAAAACAGACCGCAATCAACGTGGCGGGTATGATATGAGGCATGAAAATGGCAGAGCAGAACGACACAATCCCTAAATCATACGCTCCTTCTGAAGTTGAGCCCGACATTTTGTCAAAATGGACCGAATCTGGAATGTCTCAAGGCGATCCCCATGCATCTGGAGACCCTTTTTGCATCTTGATTCCACCCCCGAATGTGACTGCTCCCCTTCATCTTGGGCATGCCCTCAATAATACATTACAAGATGTGCTGATCCGTTATCACCGAATGTGTGGTTTCTCAACCCTTTGGATACCCGGAACAGATCACGCTGGGATCGCAACGCAATCGGTGGTAGAAAAACGATTGATGCAGCAAGAGGGCAAGAAACGAACCGATTTTGAGCGGGATGCTTTTGTCGATCGTGTCAAAACATGGAAAGACGAATATCAAGCAATAATTCTTGATCAGTTGCGATCAATGGGTACGTCGTGTGATTGGAAACGAACTCGTTTTACGATGGACGATATGTGCGCGGATGCTGTTCGAGAATCGTTCTTTACATTATTTTCAGATGGCTTGATTTATCGTGGTAAGCGTTTGGTAAATTGGGATCCTGTTACGCTCACCGCTTTGGCAGATGACGAAGTTGAGATGGAAGTCGTTTCGGGGCACATGTACTATTTAAAGTATCCGCTTGCTGATGGGTCAGGCTATGTTACTGTCGCAACAACTCGGCCAGAAACGATGCTCGGTGATACCGCGGTTGCGATGCATCCTAAAGATCCAAGAGCAAAGTCACTCAGAGGTAAATCAATCAAGTTGCCAATTGTTGGACGAATCATCCCGATTGTTGAGGATGAGTACGTGATCATGCAAGGTGGCGAAGATCCAAAAGCTGCACTCTCTAGTGGTTTCTTAAAGGTCACGCCTGCACACGACCCGAACGACTGGGCGATTGGTTTGCGACATGACCTTGATGTCATCAATGTGATGGCGCCTGATGCTTCGATCAGCGACCAGTATGGTTGGGAAGATTGTAGTGATGAGGCGAAGCGATTTATAGGTCTATCTAGAGATACTGCAAGATCGCAAATCCTGGCGTGGTTTAAGGAACACGAGTTATTAGAAAATGTTGTTGACTATGATCATAGTGTTGGGCACAGTTATAGAAGTCATGTTCCGATTGAACCCTACCTCAGTGACCAATGGTACGTACGTGTAACCGATGATCGCCTGTGTAATGAAGCCCTTCGCTCTTTGGCTCCTGAACAATATGACGGTACTCCTCCAGAGAGAACAAGCGGAGCGTGTCTTGGTGACGGAGACTTGACTTTTTATCCAGAACGGTATGCCCACACGTTTCAAACTTGGCATGAGAATCTAAAAGATTGGTGTATTTCAAGACAACTCTGGTGGGGACATCGGATTCCAGTCTGGTCAAAGAATTTTGCAAAGGGCGAAGATATACATTGCCCTTGCGATGAAAATGCTTGTACTTCCTCTCTCGTTGATCCAGTTGATGTAGATGGGTGCACGCGTGTATCTATTTGTGTTTCGGGTGGGAATGAAGATATTGAATTGGAAATAGAAGCAGCAGGGTTCGTACAAGACGAAGATGTCTTAGACACGTGGTTTAGTTCAGCCCTTTGGCCGATCTCAGCAATGGGTTGGCCTTCCCCAGAAAAATATCCTGAAACAGAGGGTCTCCTGCAAACATTTAATCCATCAAGTGTACTGTGCACTGGGCGAGACATTATCACGCTCTGGGTGAGTCGAATGGTGATGTTTAACCGCTATTTTCGTGGTGGCAATCTTCCGTTTACTGATGTCTTTATCAACCCGATGATTCAAGATGGTTTTGGGCAACGCATGAGTAAGTCGCTTGGGAACGGCGTTGATCCTCGTGACATTATTAAAACACACGGTGCAGATGCGTTGCGTTTAACAATGGTGCAATTATCAACGGGAACACAAGATGTGCGACTTAGCGTAGATCTTATTTGTCCTCATAGTGGTAAAAGTTTTGAACCTAGATATACCAAATCACATACAGGGCACAAGGTGATGTCACCAAAGCAATGTTGCCCAGATGACGATTCAAAATGTATGTCTACGGTGTATGGAAATTTAATTGGTGAAACATCAGATTCCGATGACACACCACTTGCAATGAACACGTCAACTCGGTTTGATGTTGGTAGAAACTTTGCAAATAAATTTTGGAACGCTTCTCGTTTCGCTTTGATGAACGTAACGAACCCTGCGGATTCTGTAGACCCAAGCACTAGACCGGCGGTTGATCAATGGATTCTTTCACGAGTGCAAGTTGCAACACTTCGAATTGACGCAGCGATGAAAACATACAGATTTAGTGATGTTGCAGATGCACTCTATGACCTTCTTTGGCGTGATGTGTGCGACTGGTATCTCGAAGCAATCAAACCAACAGTAAAAGATGACCCTGAACAACAGCGTGTTTTGCACACTGTCTTAGATGCGATGTGCCGGCTTTTGCACCCAGTGTGCCCGTTTGTTACCGAAGCAATGTGGCCACACATTCACGCCACTCCAACTGGTAGAGTTGTAGGTCTTGCAATGGCTCCTTCAGATATCGCAGCTATGGCATCGTGGCCAAACGCATCGATGCAACTCGATCAAGGGGCAATTGATTCCTTTGATTTGATGCGAGAGATGGTTGGTTCAATACGTGGATGTCGTGCAGAGACAAAGGTAAAACCAAACAGGAAAATCCATCTTTATGCATCTGGTGATGCGCTTACTCTTGCGAAAGATCATGAAACAATCTTGTCAGCGATAGCAGGTTTAGAAAAAATTGAAGCGTTTGATGCAGCCTTGTCTGGAATAGTGATTCCATTTGGATCTGACAGGATCATGCTCGATAATTTAATGGACGAAGAAGACACGCACGCCGCCTGCGATCGCCTTGAAAAAGAGGTCGAGTTTCTTGAAAACAAAGTCTCATCTTTGCGTGGCAAACTAAGCAACAAGGGCTACGTTGACAATGCGCCGGCTGCAATTGTTGAAGAAACGCGTGGGATTCTTGCGCAAGCTGAGGCAGATTTGCTTGCAGCGAAGGAAGCGCTAGACACATGAACTCGCGAATTGGAATGACAACCTGTTTGTTGTGTGTACTTTCGTGCGGTACTCAAAAATCGCAACAAGTTGAACCAAGACCTGCGGCAGCTCCAAAAACCAAAATTCATAAAGAGACATGGGCTTGGAATGACCAACAAGGTGTTCACATTCTTACAGATGGATGGGATATTAAAACAACGATTGCGTATGCGCATATTGTTGACTCACTTCCAATTTTTTATGAATCACTATTGAAACATTATTCAACGGTGTTTGGCGAACTCCCCTATCCACGTGAACGACTAGATGTATTTCTATTTGCTGACGAACCCCAGTGGCAAGAAAAAATTGTGGAACTTTTAGGCTATGAAGCGTACCAATGGGAAGGCTTAGGTCGTGGCGGGTTAACAATTGATGGAACTGCTGTTTTGTTTTATCTCGATACACGTGGTCGGAGTCGAGCAACGTTCCGGATTGCAGCGCATGAAGGGTGGCACCAATATGCAGAAGCAGTATTGCAAGATTGTTTGCCTACGTGGCTCGATGAGGGCATTGGAACTTGGATGGAAGGCTTTCGAATTCGTCGTGGTGAATTAGAATTCCAGCCTGCAAGTAATTGGGATCGGCTCTCGACCCTTCGGGCAATTGTTGCTTCAGATCGGCTCTCAACGCTTTCATCTCTACTTGCGGCAGAACCGAGCGATTTGCTTGCACAAAGCAGAGGTGCATTACTTGGATATTACGCACAACTTTGGGCATTCACCAGTTTTATCATGGAGTACAACGATGGGCAATACCTACCCGGAATGAGAAGCATATTGACTGATGCGCTGCACGGTCAGTTGCGCGAACCTGTAAGACACGCGGGCTGGCTATACGCATTTACTGATGATCCTGCTGAAATGGAGAAAGAGTACAGGGGATGGATTGCTGCGTATGTTCGTCCAGGAAATTCTTGGCGTTGATATGTTGATTGGCATTATTTCTGATTCACATGGCGAAGTTGTTCGAACTCGCAACGCGATGCAGCAACTAGTTGCGCATGGTTGTATAAAATTTATTCACTTGGGTGACGTTGAGATAGTTGAAGTTCTTGATGAACTCATTGGTTTTGATGTTTCACTGGTGTTTGGGAATTGTGATTGGGGTGTTCGGTTGCATGAATATGCAGTCAATGTCGGTATTGATGTGAGAGACGGCGCGGATGTGATTTCTGTAGATGGAAAACGAATTGCTTTTTTGCATGGGCATGATGAAAAGCGATACCAAACGTTCCTAGATGACGGAATGGACTATCTTTTGCATGGTCATACACACGAAAAACGCGACGAAATGGTGAATAAGACACGTTGTATCAATCCCGGTGCACTCCACCGTGCTGCGGTGTACACTGTTGCTGTGCTAGATCCAAGTGCGGATACACTTGTGTTTCTAGAGGTGGAATAAAATTGATGTTTAGTGAAGCGAACAATCTTGACGACACGCCTCGAGGGGCTGCTATTCGTACTGCTTCTGAAAATGATGTGCCTGTACTTTTAGAACTTTTCGAAAGAAGCCGCATCGAAGGTCAATTAAGAGAAAATGATACAGGGGCAGATCTCGGTCACTTGGTTGCCGGATATTTTGAATGTAAGGATAGTGGCTTTTGGGTTGCGGAAATAGAAGCAGTCATTGTCGGCATGATTGGCGTGCAGCGAGTGAGCGATGATTCTGCGGAAATTCGGCGGCTTCGAGTGCGTGATGGTTTTCGACGAAAAGGAATTGGTTCCTCGTTGATGGAGAAAGCAATTTCATTTTGCAGAGAAAAGCAATTTCTAAAAGTTATACTTGACGTCAGAATTGAAAGAGCACCTGCGATGGCGATGTTTGACGACTTTGGTTTTCTACACGGGCGTGAACGTGAAATCGATGGTCGCAAACTTCGCGACTTCTATCTTGATTTATACAGTGACACGACTGATACTCAGATTTGACTTGCCGCTAAGTAGATGCACAAGCTTGTAAAAAAAGAAAAGAATTGTGTAGTAAACGTGTCTGATCTATTATCTGTTGTAGGTGCTTGGGGAGTATGCGGATAACTTATCACGGCGAGTTGTTTGTAAATGCAATCTGTAAATTCTATGCTTTAGAATTTAAAATCAGTTCTTACATTAAAAAAACCCGAAGCAAGGCTTTAGGGTTTTGTAAAAGCGGGTGAAGGGGTTCGAACCCTCGACATTCAGCTTGGAAGGCTGACGCTCTACCAATTGAGCTACACCCGCTTGGGATATGGTGTAATTCTATCATTTATTGACAAAGATGTACAGATTCCTTATCCTTTGATTGTATTAAGTTCGTAAGGAGAAAAATCATGCAGCGTACAATCGGTATTTCAGTACTTCTTTCTCTCTTTTGTTCTACCTTTTCTTTTGCAGAAGATTACGGACAATGGGACCAACAAAACTATGGAATGGCGACATACCTTGCTGGCGTTTCATTCTCTGATCCTGATCATGGTTGGGCAGTAGGTGGCATCGACGGGGTTGGAGTCTCAGTTCATAAAACATCAGATGGAGGTGCAAACTGGAGCACGATGACAAGTAACGTTTCTGGTTTGATGTATCTCGGTTGTGATTCAGTTTCAAGTAACACTATGTGGGTCGTCGGTGTCCAGTTTTTGTTTGATACTGGTCTAACGCGCACGACAGATGGTGGAGAGTCGTGGGAATCAATTACGATGCCGGGAGATATCTGGTCATCAACCTGTATTCAAGCGCTCGATTCTCAAAACCTAAAAGTTCCAAGCACTTGGAAACCAGATTTGTGGAGTGCAGACAAAACGGGAATCTGTGTCAGTAATGACGGTGGAAATTCTTGGCAAACACATGAGTGGGGTCTAAATACTTGGTCACGGTATTGCTACTTTTTGGACAACAATCGCGGCTGGATGACAGGTGGCGATTTCCCTGAAGAAGATGGTGTTCGGTCCAGTGCATATAGAATGTTTGAACACTCCCCTTCTCTTGGTAGACTTCCTGAGGGTTTTCGAAATGGTGATCGTGGAAGTCAATACCAAGCAGCAATTGCTAAAACAACTGATGGTGGTCAAACTTGGACACAATTGTTTTGGCATACCGACGAGTTCTATCTAAACAGAATATTTATGTTGAATGACAATGAAGGTTGGGCTGTTGGAAGTGGCGGATATTATGTCCCTTACTTGATGCACACTACGGATGGCTGGCAATCTTGGGAATATCAAACAACACCAGCAGGCGAATATTCTCTCACTGCTATCGATTTCATGAATGAAAACGAAGGGTACGCAGTTGGTTTTGGCCCAAATGGCGCTGGTGATGTAGAAATGATCTGTTTGCATACGATGAATGGTGGAATCACTTGGATTCTTGACCGCCCAGGCATTGATACAGGTCCCCTAGATGTAGAGTTCCTCAACAGCTCAATTGCATGGGCAGTTGGCGCGAACAATATGCAAATGTCGACAGTTGCGTTGTACACAAATGATGACGTAACTCAGTGTCCTCCGGAAGATATCGACGGAGATGGTATTGTGGGTACGGATGATCTCCTTGCTGTGATAGCAGCATGGGGATCTTGTGTTGGGTGTATTGAAGATGTCGATCAAAGCGGTGAAGTCGATACCACTGATCTTCTTTCATTGATTGCAGTATGGGGACCCTGCCAATGAAATATGTATTGATGATATTACTCCCCGTTTGTTTAGCATTTTCACACGGGACTCTTCAAACACACGATCCAAATGCAACTGCAACTATTGTGATTCATGGTTTTGATCCAGATGGTGTTGACACAGAGGGTGTGTTCGGTGCAGATGATCTTCAAGAAGAACTTTTGTTTTCAGTTGCGGACTTTGCTGGGCTTCCGGTTAATGATGGAAGCAGCAATTTGCCTGTCAACGTCATTGCTACAACGACGTACTATGGTTCGACTCCCCCAAGTTATTACTCAGCCCAAGATATTGCTGAACTTGAAGCTGTGACAAGTCAGTATGGCGGAGGTATCCCACGTTATGCATTGATCATTGCAAAGTATGCACGACATATTATGGATCGAAGCAGCGCATCACAAGTGAACTTTGTGAGTGCAAGTATGGGCTCTTTCGTTGGTCGTTGGATGATAGAAAAAGATAGCGATGGTCTTGCGAGTACTGGAAAAATAGCAAGATGGTTATCTCTCGAAGGTGTGCTCTGTGGCAACTGGGCTGCAAGCAATGAAGTTGTGCAGGATCTCTGGGAACAATACGGAACTCCCACGATTGACACAGAACAAATGCAATATTCGTGGGTAGAACAGAATCTACATTCACCACGTCGAGAAGCAGACAATCCTCTGCTGAACTCCATTTTGATAGGGATGGAAATGTCATCACGTGATACAGCAGGCGATGGAACACTCACAGACATCATGCTCCTTGAAGGAGACTTCCATGCGAATGATGGTGTCGTAACCGTCGATGATGGGTACTACGAAACGATGACGAATCAATCGAAGTTTATGAATCGTGATTCGACACACAGTTGGATGCATGTGAATCATTATGAACTACAAGAGTATCAGCCTGCTATGATGCAGATCGCAAACTTCCTTACGCAACGGCGAAGAGTGACAGCAACTGTTACTCGGCTGCAAGTTACAGACGCAGATGAGCCAGATGATTTGTGGTGGGATTGGATGCCAGCAGAAGTGATTGTAGATAGCCATGTGTATTCCCCCTTTGGTGAGGATACGTATGGAATCACCGAGACAATATGTTCGAGAGGTCTCGAAGGAGTGACTTCACCAATCTACGAATTTAATGAACACGGTCAGCAGCAGATGATAAACCATATTGTATTTGATGATTTTGTCAGCGAAGAAGAGGAATCGCTATTTTTAGAAATTGCTTCTTTCGAACTCGATTGGAATGAGAAGTACGATGTGTTTGAGCCCCTTAATGATGATGACGCTCTTGGCGCAACTTCTCTTGTGTTCCCTGTTACCTCAATAGGGACGACAAACTACGAGTTTTCAACATCCAATTACAACGGCACCCTTACGGTTGAAGTCATTGCGTATCCATTTCAACTTCTTGATGCTGGCGTCTTTGGCGATGTTACAGGTGATGGAACAGTTGATGTTTCCGACCTCCTTGAGATCATCTCTGCATGGGGTCCTTGCACGGGCTGCAATGAGGATATAGATGGTAGTGGTGCTGTGGATGTCTCTGACCTCCTTCTTATTATTGACAATTGGGGCTAAAACGCCGTTTTTTTCTCTTTTTTAATTGTTTTATGAGCACTTAGGTGCTACATTTATCCTATACGTTGGCGAAGTGTCAGCGAGGAGAAGGAATATGCAGATGTCCAAATTCACATCCACCGTTGCAGCGCTTACTGCATTCATTGTCAGCACTACAACTTTTGCAGCTCCTGCGCCAACAACCGATTGGCCACTTGATGCAATTCCAACTGTTGAACTTGCAGAACTTGATTGGGCAGCGCTCTTTGCAGAAGACGCGAGCCGAAGCCGACTCGATGAAGCACCTCGCTATGCGATTCCGCACAAGGTAAGCATTACGCCTAAGACACATGGTCTCTGGGAACGAGTAGACAATCGCACGATGCGTTGGAGTTTACGCGTACGTTCGCTGAATGCAATCTCTTTAAATCTTGGTTTTGCACATTGGCAACTTCCCGGCTCGGCAACAATGACGGTTAGTGCAACTGACATGGCAATGGCAATTCGTCCATTCACTTCTGATGACAACAAGGAACATGGACAACTTTGGACACCTGCAGTACAAGGCGATGACCTTCTCATTGAAGTTCTTGTTTCTCCTTATGATCAACAACAAGTGAACAAGCACATTGAATTAACTTCTATCAACGTTGGGTACCGCGGTTTTTATGAACAAGGCGTTGATCGAAGTGGCTCATGTAATTACGACGTTGTTTGTGAAGAAGGAGACCTTTGGTGGGATGAAATTCCATGTGTTGCTGTGATTTCGACAGGAGGCTCAACGTTCTGTACAGGATTCATGGTGAACAATACTTCTCAAGATCGCACGCCCTACTTTATGACAGCGAATCACTGCGGCGTAGACGCTGGCGCAGCTCCTTCTTTAGTCACCTATTGGAATTATCAAAATAGCTACTGCCGCGTGCCAGGATCGGGCGATAGTGGTGGAGCGGGAGATGGTCAGTTGAACCAGTTTAATACTGGTGCAACACATCTTACCTCAGGAAGTTTTAGTGACTACACGTTGGTCGTCATGAATAACTCGCCAGATGATGCGTGGGAAGTCTCCTATTGTGGTTGGGATGCAACAGGTGATGATTCTCCACAAGGCATTGCAATTCATCAGCCAAGTACTGATGAAAAACGAATTAGTTTTGAGTTTGAACCCACGACAACAACTTCTTACCTTGGGGAAGCGGTTCCCGGCGATGGTTCTCACGTTCGTATTGAAGACTGGGACTTAGGAACTACAGAACCTGGTTCAAGTGGTTCGCCAGTCTTTAGTGCAGATCACAAAGTTATTGGACAACTGCATGGTGGGTATGCAAGTTGCTCAAGCCAAACCAGTGACTGGTATGGAAAGTTCTCTGTTTCTTGGGCAGCTGGTCTTGATGCACATCTTGATGCTGCAGGTACAGGCAACCTTACAATGAACACGCTGCCTGGCACAGGCATGACAGTCAATCCCGGCGATGCAGTTGTGCATGTTTGTACAAGTCCATGTGTTGATCCAGACCCATCAGAAGTTTTGTACACGATGGCGAATAACTCTCCTGATACGATTGCGTACCGTGTAGAGACTGTGAATAACGCTGGTTTTATTTTAATTGACGGTGGGAGTTCTTCGAATGGTTTTCTCGCAAGTGGAAACACAGTCGATATTCTTGTAAGTGTCGATGCTTCGGGAATGGCTGATGGAGTCCACGAAGAAATCGTCCGTTTCATGGATCAAACAAATGCTAGAAATGTTGATCGCATGCATTCACTTGATATTGGTTCAACTGAATTTACAACGGATCCCGCAACAGATTTTTATGCAGGTGGACCAGTTGGCGGACCGTTCACAACAACGCAAGTCTATACGATCACGAGTACTCGCCCTACACTTTTTGATGTTGCCGTGAGTGCAAGTGAGGGTTGGATTACGTTGAATGGTTCTACGAATCCCATTACCCTTTCATTGAACGGTATTGGAGACAGCGCCACAGTTACAGTTGGTTTCGGAGGATCAGCTGATAGCCTACCTGCCGGTATCGTTGAGGGCGATGTTGTTTTTGATAATGTTGCAGGTGATGGCGGCGATACATCTCGCCATGTTACGTTTGACGTTGGTCGGTATACGTATGTTGCGTTAGATCTTCCTCTTCCAATTAACGACAATTCCACAACCACAAGTACAATTGAAATTACAGATGCATATTGCATTGGCGACATTGATATTGAACTTGATTTGACGCACACATATATTGGTGACCTCGAAGTTGATGTAACCTCACCAGAAGGAACAACCGTTCGATTGCATGATCGTTCAGGTGGTGGCGATGACGATTTGCATATGTATTACGATGAGCAAGGTGGAGATTTGCCAGAAGGCCCCGGTTCCCTTGCTGATTGGGAAGGTGAAGTTGTCACCGGTACATGGACAATGCAAGTCACTGATAATGCTGGGGCTGATACAGGCACGCTTGATCATTGGGCGCTTAAAGTCGCAAGCAGCGGTGATATTTGTCCGCCAGTTGCACAAGATATTGAAGTGTTTACTGATGCAGATGTTTCTTTAGATATTACGTTGGTTGGAGCTTCTCCAACAGGTGAGGATCTAGTTTATATTGTTACCTCGAATCCCGGCGATGGCATGTTAGAAAATCTTGATGGCACACCCATCGATTCTCTCCCTTACACTCTAGCAAGTGATCAAGTTCGCTATAACCCAGACAATACGTTTGTGGGAATCGACTCCTTTACATACATTGTTTCTGATGGGTTTGAATCAGAGGAAGCGTTGGTTACTGTGCACGTTGGTGAAATTCCATTCCCAGATGAATGTGTAACAGCAGAACCAGTCACAAACGGCTCTTGGGCTTTCTCCACGCTAGAAGGAACAACATCCTCAGAAGCCTACGATGAAGCACAGTGCAGTGGGACATATCTTGGCGTAATGACCAATGACGTTTGGTTCCGCTATGAAGCGTGCGCTACAGGCTCCATGCTAGTTTCTACTTGTGACCTCGTTGACTTCGACACCGACCTCGTTGTGTATGAAGGTGCATGCGGTTCAATGTCGCAAGTATCTTGCAACGGAGACGGCGATGGTTGCGGAGGTTACTCTTCCATCCTGACTACGAATGTAACAGAAGGAAACATTTACATGATTCGCGTTGGTGGTTGGGGAGATGATTCGATAGGTAGCGGCGAACTATTGATCGACGGACCAGTAGGTGATTGTGCAACGCCGTGCGAAGGCGATGTTGATGGCGACGGTGAAGTCGCAGTTTCTGACATTCTTCTTGCGATCGACCAATGGGGCGGCAGCGGTTCAGCTGATATCAATAGTGATGGCATCGTTGATGTGGAAGACCTCCTTGCCATCGTCGGTGCTTGGGGCGCTTGCCCGTAACGATCGCCACTCGCGGTACAATGCGTGCACAATGACGCAAGCCCGCAATAATAGACCTACAGGCATCGCTCTGCAATCGGACATTCCGATTTGTCAGAGCGATTTGCCATTGGATTGGTACCAAGAGGAATTCAAACCGTATGCTGAAGAATACCTCGCCCTTCCTGACCGCACCCCTGCCCATGTGATCCCATGGCTTGATCGATACATGCAGCCTGCACTCGACCATTTCGGAGACAACTTACTTTTACTCGCGCATTACTACATGGGCGGTGAAATCGTAAAACTTGTAGAGAAGTATGGTGGCAAAGTTGCTGATAGTTACGCGCTTGCGTTACAAGCTACAAGGAACCCTGAAAAGAAAGTGATCGTTGAATCTGCCGTCCATTTTATGGCCGAGACAATTGCAACCCTTGCAAACGACGATCAGCAAGTGTGGATTACTAATCCAAAAGCTGGTTGCACGATGGAGATGATGGCAAAAGATTGGATGGTCTTACCTGTTGCGGATGAACTCATTGCAAAATACGGCGATGATTTGTTAGTAATTGCGTACATGAATACTTCAGGCAGGATTAAAGCGTTAGCAGGCCAAACTGGCGGCGCGGTGTGTACAAGTTCTAATGCTCCTTTGATTGTAGATTGGGCAAGGAAACAAGGGAAGAAAATATTGTTCGTCCCAGACGAACATCTCGGTCGCAATACTGCTGCAAAATTGGGTATGGATGCGACTCAAGTATGCACGCTTGGTGATCCGCTGACCCATGGCGTGGCTTGGACTGCAAGCGACTTTGAGACCGACGCAGCGGAAATGATTTGTTGGGGAGGTTTTTGCGGCGTGCACACTGTGTTCACGCCAAAGCAAGTGCAGTGGTGGAAAGAAAAAGGTTGGCAAGTGATCATTCATCCAGAATCAACATTAGAAGCAGTGCAAGAATCGGATGGTTCAGGAAGTACAGCGTACTTATGGAATACTGTGATGGAAGCACCAAAAGGCAGTAAATTCGCTGTTGGAACCGAAGGTCACTTTGTTCGCAATTTACAGGAACAAGCTGCAATAAACGGAATCGAAGTGATGCACCTTGCTGATGCAAAAGTTGACGACAACGAAAACACTTCCGGTGGTTGTGGATGTGCAACGATGAGCCGAAACGACCCCCCCCATCTTGCCGGCATGGTAGATTTGTTACGCAAAGGCGAAGGCCCTGATCTCAACCGTGTGCTCGCTGGCGATGTAGTCAATGAACAGACTGCAGAGCGACAAAGACTCTCAGGTGACGAAAGAGCAACAATGGTTTTTAATGCAAAACTTGCCCTAGAACGCATGATTGAAATTACAGAGGCTGCCTCGTGACTATCCATTGTGATCGCCATTTGCTTGAAGTAGATTTGCGATCTATTCCAGCGTATCGGTTCGATGTCGTTGTTGTTGGCGGTGGTGTTGCTGGCGGAAACGCAGCATTACATGCTGCCAATGCTGGTAAAACTGTTGCGATTATTTCAAAAGCAGATGCAGTTACAACAAATACAAATATGGCGCAGGGCGGAATGGCTGCGGTCATGACCGAGGGTGATTCGTTCGGATCACACATCGAGGACACACTGAAAGTTGGATCGGGACTTTGTGACGTAGAAACTGTTGAGAGAGTCGTCCGAGGCGGACCAGATGCAGTTGATAGTTTACTTGCGATGGGCGCGGCTTTTGACATTCTCTCCGATGGTTCACTCGACTGTTCTAGAGAAGGCGGACATAAACACGCGAGAGTTGTCCATGCACATGGAGATGCAACAGGTCGGGAAATACAGCGAGTTATCAATGCATCTCTCGAGTCTAGTGATGCAATTACTATTTTTACCAATACATTTGCATTGGATATCGTGACGGCTGATGGTGAAGCGTACGGATTACTTGCAAAATCATCCTCAGGGAGCATTGTCCTTTTTACTGCAGGGCAAATTATTCTTGCAACGGGTGGCGGCGGGCAACTCTACCGTGAAACAACGAATCCCACGATTGCAACGGCAGATGGAGTAGCGCTAGGCTTTCGTGCAGGTTGTACTGTTCGAGATATGGAGTTTTTTCAATTCCACCCCACTTGTTTGTACATCGCAGGTGCTGCGCGAGTGTTGATCAGCGAAATTGTTCGCGGACACGGTGGAGTCCTGAGAGATCGGAACGGCGTTCGTTTTATGCCTGAAGCGCACCCAGACGCTGAACTAGCACCAAGAGATGTGGTGAGCAGAGCAGCGTTTCGACAAATGATCAAGACGAATGACACGAATGTGTATTTGGACCTTTCAGAAGTTGACAGCGACCCGCATGTATTGTTCCCAGGCATCAACAAAATGTGTAATTTCTTTGGTATCGACATTGCAAAAGATCCTGTGCCTGTTCGTCCTGGCGCGCATTACATGATTGGTGGCTTGCTCGTTGACGAAGAAGGCAGAACAACTACACCCGGTGTGTGGGCTGTAGGTGAGTGTGCAAGCAGTGGCTTACACGGTGCAAATCGGATGGGATCAAATTCACTTCTTGAAGGAATGGTGTTAGGCGAAATCGCTGGACGAGAAGCTGCAGACGCTGTCATCAAGGGGAAGCGGCGTCCTGACCGTTTACTTAGACGAACGATCGATCATCCGCCACAAGGTATTGAACTTGGTATTTCTGATTTGGTCTATTCACTTAAATCTTTGATGTGGCGCCAGATGGGTTTAGAACGGAATGAAAGTGATTTGTTTGAAGCAAGAGAACATATTGCTTTTTGGTTTGACGCAGCTCGGCGGCTCGCGCCCTCAGAACCAAGAGCGTGGGAATTGATCAATATGCTGACAGTTGCGAGCATTGCTACCGATGCTGCAATTGAAAGAAAAGAATCACGTGGTGTGCATTTTCGTACTGATTATGTTGAACCTAGCGAACCTCAGCACAGCATGATACGACCTACAATGGTCGATCGGTGCACAATTGAAGCAGAAGTAACCCTGCAAAACGCCCTTCAAGAAAAAAGTGCTTGAAGACCTTTTCCGAGCATAAGTCCAATAAAAAGACCGCTTATTGCGATAAGAAGTTTCATCATGACATCTTCTTTTCTTAAAAGCCAACTATAGCGCTTTTTGTATCGTTCTAATATTTTTTTCCAATTCATAGGTACATTTCAAATCGTCACTTAAGCCACCTCACTTAACGATAGTACGCATAAAAAGAGAAAAATGTTTTGTAAAACTCAATTGTTGCAACATTTCATGGATTGCCCAAGAAGATGAAAAGAAACTCGACTTGCGTTTAGCCGCCGCATCCCCAATCGCTCATGACAGCAAGGATGTCAGCGACATCGACAACTCCATCACCAGTAATGTCTGCATCAGGATTTGCTGTTCCCCACGCATCAACAACCACGAGGAGATCCTCGATACCAACACCACCTGAACCATTTACGTCTCCTGCACATGGAACCTGGCAAGCCGGCGCGGCAGCAATGTGACCAACTGTCGGTTCGGCGCCTGGCTTGAAGAGTCCCAGTGTTAACTCAATCTGTGATGGCGGCTGGTCAGCGGTGAAGTAAAAATTGTACATACTTCCCCAGCGAATCGCGTTCGCCCATTCATTTGTGTCATAATCGACTGTCTCCCAAATGATGCGATTGCTTTCGACTGTCGCTGTCCAATCAGTTCCATCAATGATTTCACCACTGTGATAATTAACATCATGGAAACCTATATTTGAAAGAGAAACACAATCACCAAGTGGTATTTCAAATGAGCCGATTGATCGATCACTGTTAAGGTTGTGAATCGCGTATTCATACCGCCATGTTCCGTCTTCATTATCGAACACTCGAACACCCATGTGTAACTTGCCTTCGTCAGGGACGCGAATCGACCTGATATCTACTTCATCATCGAAAATTTCCCAAGCAAGGATTGCTGGTTTTTGCACTTGCGTTGTACTCACTGCATTTGGATTCTCGGCGGTAACCCAACGAATCATTCTGTACGAAGCGTTGTTGTCTTGGTTGCCCCACTCTGCATCATCAGGAGAGACGTATTGTGCTTCGATAAAATATTTAGCGTCCACGTTGAGTTCTGGATCAATGTCATCAATATTAAATTGTAATTTACCCTTCATGGAACCATCTCCAGTAGGGCTGATAGAGAAAGGGAAATCGTAATAGCCAGTGTGCGCATTAATAGCAGAACGTGGCGCGATAGCATCAGCATTAAGACCAGCCCAGTATGTATCTGCGCAACCTATTCCCAAAGTGTCACAATTTGTTGCTTGACAATCACCACATCCAGGTTCACTCACAGCACAAAAAGAATGCTTAAGCCACGCGGTTGCAATTTGCTCAAAGCGTCCATCCTTTAATCTATAACAAGTTTGCGCTATGACGGGGACACGATTTGTAGCGTTATACCAGTCAGCGACAACATCGCCCCAATTACAAGAGGTTGTACCAAATGCAAAAGAACGTACTCCGTCCTGCGTTCCATAAAGTTCCATATCGAGGCCGCCGCCACTACCAGCGTACCAACTGACAACATCTGGTCCTCGAAGCTCATGGCCATCACCATTCCGGTTATGAGCAACTGTACTTCCTACACCGATCAGTGGAACCAATACAGCTGTTGCTGCAAAAATAATCTGATATTTCATTGAATCAATTCTCCTAATAGTCTATAAGACCATGAAAACGGGTTACATGCAAGAACATAACGTGTATTTAGCGTAAAAAACTAGATCATGGTACGCTTTGACCATGTATGTAGAACGAATATATGACGAGGACCTCTCGCAAGCGGCATGGCTTATAGGATGTCAGGCATCTGGTGAAGCGTTGATTATTGACCCAGAACGAGATGTTTGCCGGTACTTGGAAGCAGCAAAACACGCTGGTCTCTCCATTACTGCAATTACCGAAACGCACATTCATGCAGATTTTCTCAGCGGAACGGCAGAACTTGCACATGTTACTGATGCCACGTGCTATCTCTCTGGGCATGGTGGAGACGATTGGTCCTACCAATGGCCAAAAAAATCAAAAGCACATGTTTCGTTTGTACGCGATGGTGATACGTTTCATATTGGTACTATCAAAGTTACAGTTGTCCATACTCCTGGGCATACACCAGAACACATCTGTTTTCTCATCAATGACAAAGACACTTCGCAACCGATTGGATATGCGACAGGTGACTTTGTTTTTGTAGGCGATTTAGGCAGACCTGATTTGCTCGAAACTGCAGCAGGAATGAAAGGTGTGATGAATGCTTCTGCAAAAGAACTACATACAAGTTGTGTGCGCTTTATGGACATGGAGGAGTACGTACAAATTTGGCCAGCACATGGCGCAGGGAGCGCGTGTGGTAAGGCGCTTAGTGCAGTTCCACAATCAACGGTGGGATACGAACAAAGAACAAGCCCCCCACTGCAACTTGTTGGCGATGAACATTCGTTTGTTGATTTTATGCTTACAGGGCAACCAGAGCCACCTTTGTACTTTGCACGTATGAAGCGAATGAATCGTGATGGGATGCCCATCCTTGGTGGGTTACCTGAACCAACTCGCATTACTTCACACGAAGAACTTTCACGACAATCAAAAACGACCACAGTGATCGACACTCGTGATTGGGAAGTTGTTCGTGATGGACATTTGCCTGGGACAATTTGGTCAAAACCAACGAATGACTTTCACCGTTTTGCTGGTTCTTTTGTTGAAGACACCGAGAACATCCTTCTTATTACGAGCGAAGCCGACCTCGATCGAACCTTGCGGAACGCAATTCGAATTGGTTTAGATCGGATTGTTGGTTGGGCATCACCTGATCTTCTTGAAGGGATGGAAGGTCTTGAACAACTGCCTGAAATTACAGCATCAGAATTTATTGCAAGAGCAGATCAAGCAGTGCTTGATGTCCGTCGATTGCCCGAGTATCAAGAAGGTGCAATTCCCGGAGGGATGAATATTGCACACACACGCTTACTTGATCGCATTGAAGAAATCGATCAACATACTTCTTGGGTTGTCAATTGCCACGGCGGGAGTAGAAGTGCAGCAGCAAGTATGGCATTGAAACGAAAGGGCTACGATGTAACCAATCTTGCAGGCGGGTACAAGGGGTGGTGCGAGATCGCTAGGACTTGTGAAGCGACGACATGATTAAAATCACGCCTACGCTTTCGATCCCTATGCGCGAACTGAAGTTTGTAGCAACGACAGGATCGGGACCCGGCGGGCAGCATGTAAACCGAGTAGCAACGAAGATTGTTCTCCTTTGGGATGTACATTCTTCCAGTGCCATTACTAGAGGCAACCGAAATCGCATTTTGAACAAACTTTCGACAAGAATTAATAAACAAGGCATATTGCGAGTTTCTTCGTCAAAACATCGGTCGCAAAAGGCAAATCGAAGTGCGACTATTGAGCGGTTTATCAAACTCCTTCAAGACGCACTAAAACGGAACGTTGTTCGAAAGAAGTCGAGGGTTACTCGAACTGAAAAAGCAAAGCGCTTGGAGCAAAAAAAACGCAGAAGTTGCACAAAATCGCTTCGTAAGCCCCCAACAGACGATTAGTTGCAACTGCTCCCTTGTTGTCCCGAATCTTTTCTTGCATCCGTGCAATCTTTGCGTATGCTTACCCCTTGAGAGGAATGACATGTTTGTAACACTCAGTCTTGTGACTTTATCGCTGTTTGCACCCCCGTATCCGGAAGGTGCAGAAACTCCACGCAATCTGACAGGTGACGAAGCAGCAACGATTGCTAACAATCCGATTACACCCCCGCGTGGCGTGACTGCCCCTCCAGTTGGACCAATTCATTGCGTTGCTGAATACGAACCGATGGATGGAATTTTACTTGCATGGGAAGGTAGTTCTTCTTGGAAGACGATTGTTGCGAAGATGGCCGCGAACATTACGACAATTGGCGACGCTGATGCTCTCGTTGTTGTTGATACGACAAGCGAAGAATCGAGTGCGTTGTCACAAATCAGTTCGTACGGCGGCGACACGAATAGAGTTACATTCGTTGTTCGCGCTACAGATACAATTTGGATTCGTGATTACGGGCCACGGTACATTTACGAAGGCGAATGCCGTGCAATCGTTGATCATACATACAACAGACCAAGGCCGAATGACAATGCGTTGAGCGCATATCTCGGTTCCATTTTAGGACATACGGTCTACGAACTTCCGCTCGTCCATGGTGGAGGCAATTTTCATCTGAATGCAGGAAACAAAGGGTGGGCTACAGCGTTAATATCAAATGAGAACAGTGGTATGTCTGATGCAGAAATTCGTGGTTATTGGCAAGACTATCAAAATCTTGACGTAACCATTACAGATGCATTTCCTACTTCAGTTGACTCTACACAACATATTGATATGTGGATGTGCTGGGCTTCTGATACCACTTGTATCATTAGTGATTGGCCAAATAACTCTGGAAGCGTGCAAGATGTAATTTGCGACACTACAAGTGCCACCCTGCAATTCCTCGGTTACACAGTTGTACGAATGCCTGCTCGCAGTGTGAGTTGGACCCATTACACATATGCAAATTCGGTGATCTGCAACGATCTTGTGTTAGTCCCAAGTTACACAAACTCCTCTGTGTCGCAACATAATGCTGAAGCAATTTCTGCATGGCAAATCGCTTGTCCAGATAAAACGATTGTTTCTGTGCCTTGCGAAAGTATTGTTACTTCAGCAGGTGTAATGCACTGCATTTGTATGCACATTCCCAAGCACCTCGGAGGATACGCCCCTACTGCTCATTTACAAACACCAACAGGTGGGCAATTTTTTCAGCCGGATCAACAAGTGCCTGTATCTTGGATAACAGATGATGATGTTGCTGTTATTTCTGTATCACTAGACCTGTCAGTTGACGGTGGTAATTCATGGCAGCCAGTAGCAAATGGTCTTAATAATTCTGGTATGTACGTTTGGATTGTTCCCGATATTTCAACCCACGATGGAAAACTTCGTGTGACCGCCATAGATGGAGTGGGAAATTCTGGGTCAAATTCTGGCGAGGGGCTTTTCATCATTTACGGAACACAAGTTGCTGGCGATGTAAACGGAGATGGATTGGTAAATGTTGAGGATATTCTTCAGGTCATGGGGAATTGGGGTTTTTGTGGATTGAGTTGCCCAGAAGATCTTGATGGGGACGGTACGGTTGGTGTGACCGATTTATTGATTGTGGTCGCCAATTGGTAAGGCGGGTAATTTGACGTGGAAAAATAGGTAGTCAAAGGGCCATATTTTACGCAACCGACCTTAAAAAAAGCCCGAATATGTTTTCATAGACCAGAAATGGTGCTATTGTTGATCAATCTACGTGCTCATGAAGCAGGATGCTTTTTGAGTGCACTTTTATGCCCCCCTTTAAGGAGAGACCAGATGCGAGGACGCACACTTATTTTACCAGCACTGATTGGTGCTACTACAACTGTTGGTTTTTTGGCCGTAAACAGTCACGCGTTGCGTGGCGATAACGACAGAGGTGCCATCGGACCCGATGTTGTTGCGTGGACAATCGGCGGACAAAACAGTGAAGACATCGATTACTACGGAACATCCAATGGTATAGGGGGATACGCGATTGCGACTCAATCTTGCAACTGGGGCGATGAAGTATTGGACTGGTATGGTGGCACAAATCAATCACCAATTATTATGCAAAACATGTTCCGGCTGAAAAATGGACGGTTCGAACAAATTGGTTTGCAAGCATTTATGAAGCACTCTTTTTGTGCGTTAAGTGAACCCGGTTGCGGCACTTGTCAATCTACTGATTGCGACACGCTCGGCATCGGTTGTGCTGATACATACTGGGCTGGATTGAACTCAAATGGTGAATGCCCTCGCTCTGATGTCAACGGATTTACAGGTACCTACCCGTATCCATTCTCAATAGGATCTTCCGGACCAAGTTCAATTCGTGGAAATCTGCAAGTGCTC
Organism: uncultured Isosphaeraceae bacterium; assembly: GCA_964474235.1. Classification (GTDB taxonomy): domain Bacteria; phylum Planctomycetota; class Phycisphaerae; order Phycisphaerales; family SM1A02. The sequence goes on along the minus strand of CAYYRP010000017.1, from coordinate 28,118 downwards.
AACGTTGATGTGGATCCTTCGCAAAATGCTGGTGCTCGTTATTTTATTGAAGCACAATACGTCGCGCAAGACGACCAACAAATTGGCAACGGCGACAATAATGCTTCATGGAGAGAGATTGGATTTAATTCAATTTCCGACCCCTATGTTTTAAGCACTGATGGCGCTACTGAAACACATGCTGGTGATCCAGCAATTCGAGCGTGGGCAAGTATTGATCCTACAGTTCATCTGACTGAAATGCATGCCCCTGATGATGGTTTGATTCTTGTTGGTGTAAAAGTTTTCGATAACGGAAATGGAACTTGGGATTATGATTATGCAATTCACAACCTAAATTGTCACCGAAGTATTGGTGATGTTGAAATCCCAGTTGGAAGCGCAATTGTGAGTAACGTTGACTTTAAAGACATCGATTACAACAGTGGTGAACTGTATGACAACACCGATTGGACGAGTCAAGTTGATGCTGGTTCAGTGACTTGGCAAGGTGGGATCTTTGAACAAAATGAAAACGGGAATGCACTTCGTTGGGGAACGATGTACAACTTTAGATTCACAGCAACAGCTGCACCAAAGACAGGCACGATTGATCTCGGCTTGTTTAGACCAGGTGGCGTAAGTTCATTCGCTATGACAACAATCGTTCCCGCTGGCGACCAGATAGATCCATGTGATATGCCACTGGGTGATTGCCCAGAAGACATTGATGGCAATGGTATTGTTGGTGTTGGTGACATCCTTGCAATCATTGATACCTTTGGTGATACAGGAGATGGCACATTCCGCCCATCTGGCGATGTCAACGGTGACTGTACAGTAAACGTTGAAGACATCCTGCAAGTCGTCTCGTCATGGGGAATGGATTGCACACCAGTTGGTGCTTGCTGTCTTGGCGAAGGTGGTTGCTCAGAAGGTAGTGAAGCAGATTGCATAAAATTAGGTGGCGATTGGCAAGGCGCAGATTCACTTTGTACAAACGCTAGCTGCCCTGCTCCTGGCGCTTGCTGTTTTGATGATGGCTCTTGTGCTGAAGTGATGTATGCGCAATGTATAGAATTGACAGGCACGTTCCATGGCGACGGTTCATCTTGTGCTGCAACAGATTGCCCTGTTGCTGGCGCTGGTGATGAATGTGCTGTTGCGATGATTGCTAGTGTTGGTGCAAACGCATTTGAAACAAATACTGCAACACCAAGTGGGAATGTTCCTGATGATTCACTCTGCTCAGGTACGTACTTAGATTGGGACAATTCCCAAGATGTATGGTTCCTCTTCGTACCAAGTACATCAGGGAACGTACATTTCACAACTTGCGATAGCAGTAGTTATGACACTTCGATGGCACTCTACCAAGGCTCTTGTGATAACCAAGTTGCGTGTAATGGCGATGCTGATGGCGATTCAGGATGTCAATCCTACTATTCAGCCATAGATTTCAACGTCAACGCCGGCGATACCTACTACATTCGTCTTGGTGGCTGGCAAGGCACAACTGGTGAAGGTACCCTAACAATTGAGTAATTCGATGGTACATTAGTTTTTTAGCACATCCCGCAGTATTTTTATACTGCGGGATGTTTTTTCTTGACTCTTACAAGAAAAGAGTCACACTATACTAAGGTCTACTATGCTGAATAAAATTTTTATCTGTGGTTTTGTCATCGTAAGTTCACTTTGTTCCATTTCGGAAACGATGGCGTTTGATGACCCTTGCGATCAACCCTTAGAGTTTTGCCCAGAGGACGTTGATCTTAATGGCGAAATTACAATTGATGACGTACTCCAAGTACTCTTAAATTGGATAGACTGCGGCGATGGAACTTATCGCCCAATAGGTGATGTTAATGGTGACTGTTGTGTTGACATCTTAGACATTTTACAAATTATCGATAGGTGGGATTCTGATTGTATTCCTAAAGGCGCATGTTGTTTAGAAGATGGTGCTGGTTGTTTTGAAGAGACAGCTGAGGATGAATGCTTAGCCGATGGAGGAATCTGGCATGGCGAGGATTCTTTGTGCCAAGAAATTATCTGTCCAACGGTGGGCGCATGTTGTTTCGATGACGGCGCGTGTAGTGTTGTCTTTGACAATGCGTGCATCGATGGCTTTGGCGCGTTCCAAGGTCAAGGGACGGATTGCACAACAACTGTGTGCCCTTTACCAGGTGGAACTGGGGATGAATGCTTTGACGCTATTTTCGCAGATGTAGGTGAAAATTACTTTGACACAACACTTGCAACAACGAGCTACCCTCTGCCGGATGATTCTCAATGTGTTGGGACGTACTTAAACTGGGGTGAAAGCCAAGACGTATGGTTTCTCTTTGTAGCGCACCAATCTCAGTGGGTGCACTTCACGACATGTGACTTTGCTAGTTTCGACACATCGATCGTGTTGTACGAAAGTTCATGTGACAATCAAGTTGCATGTAATGGTGATGGAACAGGTGATTCAGACTGCCAATCCTATTACTCCAACTTCGATTATGAAGTTCAGGCAGGTGCTACATATTGGATTCGCATTGGGGGTTTAGGCGGTCAAACGGGCGTAGGAACGCTCACAATTGAGTGATATTAAGCATTGTTCTGGGAAAAACTATCTATTTGCTTGACTCGATCACGAATTGCAGTCATTATTTACATATGTAGACATTTTTCAACTTATTAACTGAGAGGAGTTATCGCTATGAAGAATTGTATTTTTGGTGTTTGCGCTGCCGTTGGTACGGCAAGTTTCACCTTTGGACAAAGTGTTGTCATGGATCAAATTGGTGCAGATGACGGAACCGGTATTGGAACAAATATCACTGGTTGTCAGGATTTTGAAGCAGCGTACGACGTCTATGACATCGTGACTGCGGACAATTTTACCGGCACTGGTGAAACTATTTCCATGGTCGAAATAGTACTCAACGGCTGGAATGGTTTTGTCGACCCTTCATCAGTTGCAGGGTATACCGCGAACCTTTACATAGATGAAAATTCCATTGCAGCAACACTCACGGGTGATATTGCAAGTGAGTACATCGACGCTGCTGATGCAACGATGAGTGGCACTTGGGGTGGCGCTGGATTCCTCATGAGCGTGAATACAGGAATGAGCACTGTTGCAGGTTCACAACTTGTAGGTCTTGTTCCATCAAATGATTTTGCTACAGGCGGTCAAACTGGTACTGCTGATTCAGTCACTGGTGATGGTACTTCTGCTTGGCAAGGGAACCCTGGTGGTGGTTTTGGTATGCCAAACAATCATCAAGAAACAGGTGCTGATGCTGCATACCGTTTATCAAGCGATGCTGTCGTTGATCCTTGTGATTTACCACTGGGCGATTGCCCTGCAGATATCAATGATTCGGGCATTGTAGATGTGGATGATCTGCTCATCGTGATGGGTGAATGGAATCAAGTTGGTGATGGAACTTTCCGTCCTTCAGGCGATATCTTCCCACTACCAAACGGCGACTGTGCTGTAAACGTAGACGACCTCCTTGAGATGATGGGTGCATTTGGAATGGATTGCACGCCGAGGGGCGCATGTTGTGCTGCTGATGGAACTTGTTCTGACAATATGTCACAGGCAGATTGTGCTTCAAATGGCAGTACCTATCAGGGCGACGATACTTCTTGTGCAGATATTACATGTGGCATGCCTTACACGGGTTGCCCTGATGGCGCAGATTCAGATTGTGACAATTGCTGGGCAGATGGTGATGATTCATCTACTGATTGCAACGCAGGAATTAACGGCGATGGTTCTATGGACCCATTGACAATTGGTACTCCTCTATGCGGCGAATCATCTGTCTACTTTGATCCTAACATTGATAATGGTGACGGCACATTTGGTGCTACCTTGCGTGACACTGACTGGTTCTCTAGTACAGCACTGAATGAAGGTGGCTCTTTTACAGTTACATGTGAAACAGAAAATACAACTTTGAACGTTGGAATTGTAGATCTTGATGAGGTTGTTTTCGTCGAATACCTCACTGTCGAGCCTGGTCAAGTCGTGATCCATACTTTTGAATTACTTGCCCCTGGAAATTATAGTTTCTGGGTTGGTGCTGCTGATTGGAATACTGATTGGACTTGCGACGCTGGGGCCAACTATTGGTTTACACTTGATGGTGTACCAGCAACGGGCGCATGTTGCGTCAGTAGCAATTGTATAGGCGAAAATACACTCAGTGAGTGCAATACACTTGGTGGCAGTTGGACGTTTGCTGCAACTTGCGCAGACGTGAACAATTGCCAAACCATGTTTGGCGCTTGCTGCATGGCTGATCAATCATGTCTTGACGGTTTGTCAGATGATGATTGCGCTGCATTTGGTGGCTCATTCCAAGGTCTTGATACCCTTTGTGCTGACGTCAATTGCGTACCAAGTGCGTATGACCAAATTGGTGGCGATGATGGTTCCGATATCGGTACTAACATTACAGCAAGCCAAATCTTTGAATCAGCTAACGCTGCGTATGACATTGCAACTCTGGACAACTTCTCGTTTGATAGTTCTTCTCATGTCATTGCCATTGAAGCAGTGATTTCTGGTTGGAATGGTTTTGTTAACATCGCACCTGTAACTAACTACACAATTAGCGTGTATAGCAGCCCAGATGCTGCAGGTGCTGACCTTGTTGGCGATGTCTACTCAATAGACATCGTGACGCCAACTGTACCAACGTGGTCAGGTGCAGGCGAATTGGTAAGTTTCGACATTGACGTAACTTTACCTGCTGGCGAATACTACTTTGCAGTTATTCCTTGGAATGACTTTGGAGTAAACGGCCAAACAGGAATCACCGATTATGCAGGAGGCGCTGTTGGTGATGGCATGTTCTGGCAAGCGAATCCAAATGGTGGATTTGGTTTTGGACCTTGGCAACAAGGTGGTGGCGATGCTGCCTACCGATTGACTGTTGAGTAACTTCTTGTAACTCTTAGAAAAGGGACGGCCTTCTGGTCGTCCCTTTTTTGTTGCTTACGAATGTTGCGTGGGTAGTGTGATTCATTCTTTTACCACAGCAGTGAAAAATTTCTTTGTCAGATAGGCTTTCTAGCAGGAAGGATAAGATTTGCAAACAACAAGCCTGTGACGAGCCCCCCCGCAATAGTGAATACTGTCATGACTAAACTGATGCTCGCAGTTGATTTAGTTTGCATGAGGTTTTCAACACTCTGCAGACCCAGCCCTCCTGGTACGAGCAACATCATGCCAGGCACTGTGAGTGTAGCTGCAGGGGCATCAACAATTCTTCTATACAAATTGCCAGAAATTCCAACCATGAACGCACCGACTGTTACACCTAATTCTGGCCCAAAATGATCCCCACCGAAGCGTGCACATGCAAAACCCAATGCGCCTGAAAGAATGATCCATGGCATGTCTCGTAACTTTGCATCAAACAATAATGTAAGTGCGATGCCAGAAAGAAGCAACGCAGGGATAAATGTCCAAGGTTCAAGTGGTGTCGAAGCAGTTGCATGCACCTCAGGAATTGAAGTTGCTATTTTTTCGCCAATAAGTGAGCCAATTGTAAGTGCTAAGAATCCCATGAGCGCCTGCATCAAACGCGCAGAACCGGAAGCAAGATGCCGTGTGGCTAATTCATTGATTGCCAATGTTGTGGTGAGACCGGGCAGAAGCACAACGATCGCAGCAAGAACGACAACCGCTGGGGAAAGTGCTGGGACGAAAAGTGTTGCTAGCCATGCGATGAAGGAAGCCGAGGCTGCGGCGAGCAAATCAGCAAGTGGTTCTCGCTCAGGTCTCCGGACTGGCAACAACATAATGAAACCAACAACTAATCCAGCTAAGCCAGCAATCAGAATCTCAGGGACACCACCTCCAAAAAAACGAGCAGCGGCGCAACCTGCAATACAGAAACCGAAGATCATACTCTTGCCTCCCCACTCTGTTGGTGAGGCTTGCACCCCTTTAAGTGCAACAAGAGCGTCGTCATTCGAAATCTTGTGTTCTAAAATGAGCGCAAGGATTTTGTCGGCTTTGCCCAATCTTGCGAGGTCAAAAAAACCTGGTTCGACTCGAACAATTGCAGTTTGCATTTGTTGCGGATCGCCGAACGACAGCATCAGTGATGTCGGAACAGAAAAAACTGAAACAGGCAAGCCCAGTGCTACGCCCGCTTCTGTGACTGCGCACTCAAGGCGATGCGCTGGGGTGCCGAACGTATGTAACGTTTTCGCCAACTCAATAATGAGCGGCAATATTTTTTCGCGTTCTTGGTCTGTCATTCGCTATGTGGTCTTTTTTATAGGTAACTTCAATGACCTTCGTTTCACCTGAATCGAGTGATAAGTCATGTACTTCAAATACAATTGTACCTGCATTCACGACCGTATACCTGTACATGACAGGCTTGTCATGTACATCCGTGAGCCACTCATCCATCGTTCCCCACAAAGTCAGTGTATTCCCAGAATTGTCGTGTGTTCCTTCTGCAGTTCGAATTGAAGTGTTCAAGTTATCGATGAAAACACCTGTATATTTATGTTTGTAATTGTCATACCCAATTGTCACCCTACCTTCTAATGCGATACCTAAAAAGGCACCTTGATATTTCATCTCAAGAAAACGACCGCCTAAAATCATTGTGTTTGTAGATGAACCAAGTTGCGGCTCTGTTTCCATGACAACTGAAGAACTCGCCCAATTGCCTACAAAGTGTTCGAAAAATAAATGCGGCGTGCCAGGAGCAGCGTACATTTCCCCCTTCTTGATCATTTTGGCTAAGTTCTCTCCGGGACCATCTGGGGCTTGTTGGCTTGAAGCGAGCAAACTCGTCAGTCCAAGCGTAGTACAGATCAAAATAGAATTCATGATGAGGGAAACTCCTACGTATTAGGGGTATGGTAAACTTCACAGATGCAGAGTATCTACAAAATAATCGTCACAGCGGCAATGTTCTCCACAATCATTTCTTGTGGGGGTCATGAAGAATCTGCCCCTAGTTCTGCCACAGAGTCAGTTGCCCCAGTGGATCAGTATGTTGCTCCACAACCCTCATCTTCGGAGATGACAGCTCCCAGCACTGCGCCGAGCGTAGGTCCAAATATAACGTTTGAATTTGACGAGTTTGACTTCGGCGAGATTTGGGATAACAAACCTGTGGATTGCACCTTTCCATTTATAAATCATGGAAATAAAACTCTTGTCATTCGAGATATGAAGGCAGGTTGTGGATGTACGAAACCAGTTGCAGATAAGAAGATATTGCAGCCAGGAGAACGAAGCATCATTCGTGTTCGGTTTGATCCAAAAGGCAAATCAAAAAAACAAGATAAAAAAGTAACAATCTTTTCTAATGACTCGCTTGAGCCAGAAAAAACCTTTTGGATTCGTTCATACGTCAAACCCATCGTTGATGTAAATCCCAAGTTTGTACAACTTGGCGAGATGACGATGAGGCAAGCGACAACGAATACATTTACGTTCACACCAGCAGCCGATGACTTTGTTATTACAGAAATAAAAGGCACAGGGAAACACGGAGAGTTCATTTCAGGCAAAGTCCTCGACACGCCTGAGGGGCAGCCTAGAGTAATGCAAGTAACGGTATCCCCTGAGATGCCTTGGGGAGCGTTTCACAGCCAGCTTGCTGTGACAGGCAAAGGCACTATGCCCGACGGTTCTCCTATTGAACATACGTTTACAGTTTTTGCGAACGGTAAAACCTTTGGTAAACTCAAAGCAAGTGACTTTATCGCGAGATTAGGATCTCTAGTCAGCGGCGGCTCTTATCACAAACGAATTACTATTTCCAGAGTTGATGGCGAAATGTTCACTGTTACAAATGCCACAGTGTTGAATCCCAACGTGCAGGGTATGCATGCAACAGCTGTACAGATGCCTTCAACTGAGGGCATGGCATACGAAGTGGTTGTGAGTGGAACGCTGCCAAGAAACCATGTTGGTCAAGTGTCGGGTGAGTTGCTTGTGCAAACTGATGTGTCTGGCGAGGAAGTTCTTCGGTTCAGACTAACGGGCGTAGTGCCAAAGAGGTAAAACAATGCAGGAAAAATGGGACGCAAGATTTTTAACGCTCGCTGACTCCATCGCTACTTGGAGTAAAGACCCATCTAGAGGCGTTGGTGCTGTCATAGTTTCACCAGTACGCCAAGTTATTGCGACAGGGTATAACGGGCTCCCACGCGGCTTCGCTGATCATGAAGAGCGCCTGCAGCGACCCGTAAAGTACGACTTGATCGTTCATGCTGAAATGAATGCAATCATTCAATGCGCTCGCAACGGTGTTTCGCCAATCGATGGAACAATCTATTCAACGTTTAGCCCATGTATCCACTGTTCACTATCTATTGTGCAAGCAGGCATCACGCGAGTGGTAACATGGGCAGTTGCAGAAGGCGATGAACACTGGAACGACTCCATTGAGAAGAGTTTGATTCTTTTTGAAGAAACCGGCATCGAATACATTGCTGTTGAGCGATCAGCATCATGTTAAAAAGTTGTTGTGTAGTACTCCTTCTCCTTTGTGGATGCAAGTCAAAACAAATAGTTCCTTCTTACGAAACAAATGGCAGTGTTTTTATGCAAATGGATCTCCCTACGCCAACATCGATTCGAGTTGGAAGCGGCGCTCCGGGAAAAGATTATTGGCAACAACAAGTTGATCATGATATTGTTGCTACGTTAGACGTGGAATCGAATGTCTTGTATGGGTCACAGACAGTGACGTACACAAACAACTCCCCTGAGGCGCTAACATATTTATGGTTCCAACTCGAACAAAATGTTCTCCGAGGTGATTCTATTCGTAGCCGTGAAAGCAAAGCAGGCGAAAAAGATTACACTGGAATAACCATTAGTAATTTGCAAGTCAATGGTAAGAACGCAACGCTGCACGACTACGGCACACTCTCAAGAATTGATTTTGCTGGCACCATAGAAAGTGGTGACGTTGCATTGATCACAATGGATTGGAACTTCCCAGTCTCTGTAGATGCAAGTTTGCGTATGGGGTATGACGATGCTTATAAAGAAGGTCCAGTATGGGAGTTTGCACAGTGGATCCCAGTTCCTTGTGTTTATGATGATGTCTGCGGGTGGAACACCCTTCCCTATATTGGTCGAGGTGAGTTTTATACGAACTTTGGTGATTACACCGTTGCGATTACCGTTCCAAGTGGTCATCTTGTGTTTGGTTCCGGAGTCCTCACAAATGCTGACGAGGTATTGACTCAGGAAGAGCACCAACGGTTGAAAGATGCAATGGAATCTAATTCTGTTGTGAAAGTACGACCATCAGAAGAGGTCGGAACTAATGATGACTCTGGCGTGCAGACTTGGAAGTTTTCCGGTGAAAACATTCGCACGTTTGCTTGGGCGACAAGTGCGAGTTATATCTGGGATGCTGCATGTGTTGAAATAGTAGATTTGGATGGCAATACACGCCGCATTTTGTGTCAAGCGGCGTATCCGGAGGAAACTGCAGAAATTTGGGACGAAGCAGTTTCGTATGTACAACATTCAATTGGGTATTACAGCAAGCATCTATATCCTTACCCTTGGCCACAAATGTCAGTTGTGCGAGGACGAGCAGGCGGCATGGAGTACCCAATGATTGTGTACTGCAGAGGGAGTTCCCACGAAAGTTTGTTTAATGTAACTGATCACGAAGTGGGGCATGATTGGTTCCCGATGATTGTCAATACAGACGAGCGTCGTCATGCATGGATGGATGAGGGGTTTAACACTTTTGTGAATTATTATTCACTTGAAGATTTCTATGGCTCTCGAAAACATAAACCTGATGTTTCAAAATACAACGCTTCAAAATTTAAACATGATCTCAAGGCGATCAATACTCCACCAGATTTATTGAAATCTAGAAGGCATTTGAGTTATCGAAAACCTGGCTATGGCATGCGATTTTTAAGAGAAGAAATTTTAGGTGCGGAACGGTTCGATCCAGCATTCAAAGAGTATATTAGGCGTTGGGCTTTTAAGTCGCCGCGACCTGCTGATTTTTACCGAACTATTGAAGATGCAGCTGGTGTTGATTTGCAATGGTTCTTTCGTGGTTTTTTTGAAGAACCAATGCAACTCGATCAAGCAATTGAGCATGTAGAGGAAACAGAAACAGGCGTACGTGCCACATTTTTGAATCTTGAAGATTGGGTTTGCCCAGTAGATGTTGAAATTTCTTGCCTCGATGGATCTGTTCATTCGTTTAATTTGCCAGTTACCGTTTGGGCTTGGTCAAATAAGCATGTGCATACTTTTGAACTCCCTGCAGCTGCGAACAGTATCGTTATTGATCCAAGAAACGCCTATCCCGATATTGATACTACGAATAATGAATGGATACATGACGATGTCAAAGAATAAGAAAAAGAAAAAAGGAGGGTACGAACCACCTGTAGTTTCTCCTGAAGAGAACATTGCAAAGATCGTAGTTCTTGCAAGCGAAATTGTTTCAACCGAAATGGCTGGGCCACTCTGGGGACAACTCCACAAACTTTTACTCCAATCACCTGTTGATCCATCAGTTGCAGCAAAAATCATCATGCACAAGGATGTAAAAGAGTTACAACAAGTAGTTACGCAGTTGCAACATGGGGAAGAGGCGACAGTTGGGAACGAAACGAAAGATGATCCCCTGCCGGAACTCTCTCACGAAACGAAAAAACAGGCGATGCGAGTTTTTCGTAAACGCGTTAAGTTTATCAAACTCGACCGAGAATCCAAACTTGGAATTGGACCGTTGACTACAGGTAAAGAAGCAATGTTCGATTCCGTTGAAGCACCACACGACTACCCTTCTGTGGTTTGGAAAGTTCTCGCTGTTGAAGGTCAACTCATCGACGATGGTGGTGGCTTTTATAGGTTGCCTACATAAAAACAACCCCGCGGGTCGTTTACAAAAACAACCCCCAGAAAAACAACCCCGCGAGTCGTTTATTAAAATAATCGTAAAAGGAACAAAACGAACTGGGGTTAGTTTTGTAACTTCGTTGATGGTTCAAACACGCGACGCACGAGGGTCTCGTTTGCATTCCAAATGACGGTCGTATCCTTGGTGTAATACCAGATAAATCGAAGCCGTTCCCAGCCAGTTTCTCCAACACTATGGAAAATGGTAATAAATTCACCTTCATGTGTTGGATGATTCATCGTATGCAGAACAGCAAGGTCCTCCCCTTCGTATGTTTCTCCATCAACTATGAATCCATGATCTGTGAAGATAATTTGGTCGTTGCATGACGAGATAAGTACAGCGTGTTTTTGTATTGGATCATCACCAATAAGAAGAAGATTGCTCCCCTCATCTACTTCTGCAAGCCACTGCCCTGGGTCTTGTAGAATATTCTCAGTAGCAGCTACTTCCACAGTAGCTCCAGACAAAGTTCCAGCGATTGTAGGGCTAATTTGCCCTTTAGGAAAAATACGGTAATATCTATAATCAGGATCAATATCTATCCAGCCTTCACCTCTTGAGATATCTACACGTTGCGGCTCCACGACTTCAATCTCTGCTGTTGTTTTTGGCACATTGTGTTCCAGAACCCAGTATTTGAAAAATGGATCAAGCCACCCTACTTTCCGGTCAGGAAACTCCTGCTCTGCTGCGGTTTGTATATCGTTCCACGAAGCAGCTTTGCCCATGTTGTTCTTCGCAAACCGAGCGAGAGTTGGCCAAATTCGACTCTTACTTGCATCGTCTATGGAGCCTTCATTCAGAACATCTTCGAGCATCATAAAAACAAACGCTCCTTTGTCGTATCCAACAAAACGATCAACAGGCCCATCGGCGGGGTCTGCCGAACCAAAATTTGATAACGGGCCGTTGTCAAGTGTTTGATCTAAAGAAACCTTATTGAGCAGACCTCTTCTATATTTCCTTGCAGCTGCTGCGCCATCTTCAAGCGCTCTTCTTCCGTAATTAGCCGTGTAACTTGTTAGTGCTTCACACCAATTTCCGAGCTTCGCGTCAACATACACTCCATTTCCCCACCAATTGTGAATCAACTCATGGTCTAAATAACCTGGGGCGAGTGATTTCGGTGCCATCCCAACAACTCTAGGTCCAAGGACGGTGAATCCGGGATACGCAAAGCCGCTTGAGAAGAAGTTTTCAAGAATCGTGAATTGATCGTACGGATACTTGCCAAGCAGCGGCGTATACAACTGCAAATAATCATCTGCAGCGTTCAAGTAGTAGTCCGACTTGTCAGCGTGATCTGGAAGGAGATGCACTGCTACTTTCACTTTCCCTTGAGGAGTTTGAACCACTTTGCTTTGTACGACATGCTTATTTCCAACGAGTGCCATCCCGTCGACGGGTCTAGGTGTGACCCACTTGCCGTCGATGGGGTTTCCACTCCCAACGAACGTCCAACCTTCGATTGGGGCGACTTCGAGATCCATGGTTCTCAGGAATGGATTTCCGTCTTGATCAACTGGTTTGGGATACCAAGGCGCCCAATCTGAGAGAAAGACCCCATCTTCGCTGACGTGTGCGTCGACTGAAAAATTGTGAATCTGTCCGACTTTTTCGCCTGCAGCAATATCATCGCTGAACGCTTCCTCCCAATGGAGTGTAATTGTTTCTCCATCAACTAAGTCAAGAAATGTTCCTGATCCTTTTATTTCCAAATCCCCGCTTCCAGAGACGGTGATTCGAGTCTCACCATAGACCATATTTGTCTCAGGAACGAGGCGAATCGACAGGCTTTGATGGATCGGAATTGCAGAGAATAAAAGACTTGTTATGTATAGAAGCATGAAGCACAGGATACCCTGTAAGTAGATCGAAAAGGAACGCATTAGGTGAGTTTAAACCGCGATTTATTGATGCTATCTTGGTATAATTTAACACTTTCAATGAGGACTTTATGCCTCGATTTTTATTGATGTGAACAGCGGAGTTCACAGTATGATACAGGGCAAAAGTCTCTTCAACTCACTCGGAGAATTGCATCCTATGACCAAAGCAGGAAGCAAGAACGGTACGACACCCACACCCCAAACAATCGACGAGCACATCGTAGAAATCGTATGTGACTCGGGCGAAGGAGCTCAAAAAGCGGGAACGCTTTTTGCAACGATCAGCGCCAAGATGGGGAACGGAATTTGGACAGTCGAAATTATTCCAGCAGAAATTAAACCACCCGGCCGATCCCGTGAGGGAGCGAGTGGGAACAGGATCCGTGTTGGCAGCAGCAACATGACAAACGCTGGCGATAAGGCAAACATCGTAGTAGCACTGAACGAACAAGTTCTCTACGGTCGAATAGCACAAGACGCGTATGGACCTGAAACAACAATTCTTCTTGAAAGTGTTTGGGCTAATGACCCCGACCAGCACATTCGAGAAGCGTACACATCAGCCCTTGCAGATTTCTCGGCTCGAGGATTAAACGTCATTGAACTTCCTCTGCACGAAGCATGCTGTGAATTGATGACAGATCCTCGTCTTGGAAAAAACATTTTTGTGCTCGGTATTTTGTGTTACATCTATCAGCGAGATGTTGAACTTGCGAAACAAGAAATTGCAACAATTTTTGCAAAAAAAGGCGAGAAGGTTATTACAACTAACCAAAAACTTCTCGATGCTGGCGTTGAATTTGCAAAAGAACACATCCCATTTACATACAAAATTCCAAGTATGGACAACACCGAAGACCTCGTTGTGATGAACGGGAACCTTGCTGTTGGTCTTGGTGTGATGGCTTCTGGCATGGACATGGTTTCCATGTATCCAATCACGCCGGCGACTTCTGCATCGCACTTCCTCGCGGGAGTTTTTGATCAAGCTGGTGGATTTGTCCACCAAGCGGAAGATGAAATCGCTGCGATTGGATTTGCAATTGGTGCTTCATACGCGGGCAAAACTGCTTGCACAATTACATCTGGTCCTGGCATGGCTTTGAAGACAGAGTTCATCGGTTTGGCAGTCATGTCCGAAGTTCCACTTGTGATTGTCAATGTGCAGCGCGGCGGACCGTCAACAGGTCTGCCGACAAAAGTAGAACAAGGCGATTTGCTCAATGCACTTTATGCTGCACCGGGCGATGCTCCAAAAATTGTGATGGCTCCCGCAACAATTGAAGAGTGCTTCCACAGCATCATCACCGCTCGGCAACTTGCAGAAGCATTCAGAACTCCCGTTATTGTATTGACAGATGCCAATCTTGCAACGGGGCAAACACCATTCAAACGACCTGTTCCTAAGGAAGAGTGGCTCGCTCCCCCAATCGATCAAAGCGATTGGCATGGCGGCGTTGCAGCATACGCATGGAATGAAGAAACAGGTATTTCGCCACGTCCTATTCCTGGACAAAAAGGTGGAGAGTATGTTCTTACTGGACTTGCACACACGCCTGAGAGTCATGTTGCCTACAACCCACAAGCAAACCAAGAGGGTTGTGACATGCGAAGCCGCAAACTTGCAGCGCTTGAACAAACACTTACCCCTCCACCTGTGCATGGTGATGAGTCGGGCGACCTCCTAGTCGTTGGTTGGGGATCGACCCTTGGTGCAATTGAAGAAGCAGTCGACCGCGCGAGAGCAGAAGGTTTGCGTGTTTCCTCTTTACACCTTCGATACCTTTCACCAATGGAAGTTGGTTTGGCTGAAATATTCGCTAAGTTTAAGCATGTTATGACCATCGAAATTAACTACAGCGATCAACCTGGAACAACACCTCACCCACGCCCTGCTCAACTTGCCCTCTTGCTTCGAGCACACCTCATGCGAGAAATTGACTTTTGGTCAATCGTGCCCGGTCAACCACTTGGCCCCGCCCAAATTGTTGAAGTCATGCGTAAGAAACTCGGTGTGGAAAAACCAATAAACAAAACTGCAAAAGCAGGAGCTAGCAAATAATCATGTTTGGACTTAAACAAGATTGGTCTCTCGATGTACTTCCAAGGTACTTTACCCTTGACGATTATGAAGCAGGTGTTCCTCGATGGTGCGCTGGCTGCGGCGACCATGGTATTCTTAGCACCGTTCAGAGAATATGCCGTGACAAACAACTTCTGCCAGAAAAAACTGTCTGCGTTTCTGGCATTGGCTGTTCAAGTCGGTTTCCCCATTACATGTCTACCTATGGTTTTCACGGTTTACATGGCCGCGCATTCCCCGTTGCTTGCGGCGTAAAGTCAAGGCGACCCGACCTTGACGTTTGGGTTGCAACTGGTGACGGAGATTGTTGTTCGATTGGTGCAGGCCACTGGATACACGCTGTTCGCTACAACATGGACATGGTCGTAATGCTCTTTGATAACAATGTATATGCATTAACAAAGAAACAAAGTTCTCCTACAAGCCATGTTGGGCAATCAACGAATACACATCCAAATGGAGCACCTCTTCCACCACTCAATCCTTCGACTACAACATTATCAATTACGAATTGTTCCTTTGTTGCGCAAACAGTTGACTGGAACCCCGTTCACATGCATCAAACTCTCATGGCGGCACATGCGCATAAGGGTTTTAGTTTTGTCCGTATTTTTCAACGTTGTCCTGTTTTCTCTGAAGAATGCTTTGCAGAAGCAGTTGAAGATCCAAGCCTTATCCAATTGATTGAACATGAAAAAGGTCTAGAAGTCCCTGAATCAGGAACTCGAAATTACGAGAACCGAATTACACATGATCCAAGCGATCTTGTGCAGGCGATGGCAGTTTCAAATCAATCTAAAGTTCTTCCTATTGGGCTGCTTTATCAAAATGAAGATTTACCAAGGTACAACGAATATTCTGAAATAGGCATTCACGCAACACCCGAAGACAAAATGAACGCGCTGAATCATCAACTAGATCGCTTCGCTATCTGAGGAGTTTACAACATATGTCATCTACTGATGTTATTGATCATGAAACTGAAGAAACGCAATTGATCGACCTTGAAGGCTTGCACTTTCCTGCAGAATCATCTCTTCCTGAAGGGCTGACGAAACACGATGTCCTTCGTGACGCTAGAAGATTCCACGCTGGCGACCCTTCTGTAGAATCGATCACAGATGAAGATCTTCTTCCCGCAGTCATGCATACTCTGCGACGTCCTTCACTTATTAGAACCGACTACCCACTTGTCTTGCTACCAGAGGGAAAAGTCCAAACACTTGTCGAGTTATTCGTTGAAATCATTGCATCGATCGACGATTCAAAAGTTCTCTCTGATAATTTGGTACGAGTTGAACGACAGGTTCGTGAATCTCTGAAGTCAGTCGCCGACGCAAAAAAAGTAATTGGCTCAGCAGGAGCAAAAGTTGGAGATATGCTAGGTCTTAATGACACAGCAGACCTTAATTTTAGAACAAAAGGTGCTGAGCTCGTAGAACTTGTACCTCAGGGGACCAAACTTGTCCCCTGCACTGCTGTCGCTGGTCCTGCCGTTGCAATGCATATTATTGAAGCCCAAACAAAAGGACACTCTCTTCGAGAAAATGCAATCAAGATGCGGGATGCACTCCGCAGCATGAACAGCAACGAATCTTCGGTTGAAGGCTCCGGCATTAATACTGCAAAGTTGCAAGAAGTCCTCGGCAAAACTGCTTCTGGCAGCGTTCCAATGGATGCAACGCGAAGAACTCGCATTGAAAATTCGATCAAGGTGATTGAAGGGTGGCTGAAAAACGCAGACGCTCCACTCTATATTGTAAATAGTGAACACGCAGTAGATTTTTCGTGTCCGCATGGGGCAGAAATCATTGATGGTGGATCAGATGTTTGTGGAATGGTCATCAAAGTATATGACGATCTTGCCGAAAGATACGCACCATTATTCGGTGCTCTTAGAACAGCACGTTTAGAACTTGCAAACGCTTTTGAGAGCCCACGGCATGATCATCTCCTCAACAACTTTTGTCGCAGAGCTTTCTCAGATGATGAACAACTTTTGATGCCAACGGTTATTGGTGTCGGAATTGTCCAAGATGGTCTTTTACATATGGCGTCGCTTTCAAAAGTTCTTCGCTCAACAAGACCCATCACACTTCTATTGCTTGGTGATGATCTTGCAACCCTAGATCACGAACGTATTGAACTTGCCTACCTTGCCGTTGCACACCGAACGTGCTTTGCGTCACAACTCTCCATCTCACATCCTGCGCATCTTGTCGATTCAATGTATCAAGGACTCGAATCTGTACGCCCAACATTACACACAATTGCAAGCGAAGACACACATCCTTTAGGCGCTTGGCTCAAAGGCAATGCTGCGATTGAGGGCCGAGCGTGTCCTCTCTTAAGGTACGATCCATCAAAAGGCACTTCGTGGGCAGAGCGTTTTGAATTACAAGATAATCCTCAACCCGAGCATGACTGGCCAATTTGGTCTGGTGAAGTAGATGACAAAGAACTTGTTCTATCCTTTACATTTGCGCATTGCGCCCTCCTTGCAAAGGAATTACATCAGCACTTTATGCAGTTACCCGATGGGATTGAATCAGATGATCTTATTACAGTTGAAGAATGGTTGCATCTAGACTCAGAGCACTCCTCCAAGTATTTACCGTATCTTTGGGCAGCAGATGGCGAGGGTGCGATTCACAAACTTGTCATTGCACGAGCGGTTACAGACGTTTGCCGAGAACGCCTAGATTATTGGAATACGCTTCG
Source organism: uncultured Isosphaeraceae bacterium (assembly GCA_964474235.1). Taxonomy (GTDB): domain Bacteria; phylum Planctomycetota; class Phycisphaerae; order Phycisphaerales; family SM1A02. Next base: position 10,503 of record CAYYRP010000017.1, on the reverse strand, counting down.
CGAACTTGCTGGAATAGATAATTCCTACGTTGTGAAGGCTGTTGCAGAAGAGCGAGATGTGTTGGACTCTGCGTTTGCCTCGGAACGAGAGTCGATTGCAACGCAGCATGCATCTGAAATCGAAACAATTCGTACAACCGCTTCTCAGGTCGCGATGCAACAACTTGCAGAAGTTTTGCTCCGTGGAGGTGGTGGTTTTGTAAATCCTCTTGGTGTTGGAGTTTCTACTATTCCCGTTTCACCACCTGTTACTAACGGTGTTGCGGCTCCACCTCAAAGCGTTGTGTCTCAACCTGAGGAAGAAGTAGAAACCCCCGAATCAGGAACAGAAGATTTTGGAGACCCGTGGATTGACAGCCCACTTTGCACTACGTGCAATGATTGCATTGATCTTAATGCCCAAGTGTTTGTCTACAACGAGGACAAACAGGCGTACATTAAGGATGCTACAGCAGGAACATTTGATGTTATTGTTCGCGCAGCAGAAGCATGCCCTGCGAGATGTATTCACCCCGGCAGTCCACTGGATCCAAATGAACCAAATCTTGATGACCTCATCGAGCGCGCAGCAGAGTTTAATTAAGGAACTGTTTTGGATACAACGTTGACTGCAGTCGTCATTATGTCAAGCATCGGCACATTCTTTGGTGTTTGTTTGGCAATTGCGCATAAGTATCTCAAAGTTGACGAAGATCCAAGACTTGACATTGTTGAAGAAATGCTTCCAGGTACAAACTGTGGCGCATGCGGCGAACCAGGGTGCCGCGCATTCTCTGAGGCAATCGTTGGTGGTGCGAAAGAACCATGCCAATGCACAGTGGGAAGTTCTAGCGACATCGCTTTAATTGCGGGATTTCTTGGAGTTGCTGCAGGATCGCAAGATAAAGTTGTTGCTCGGTTGCATTGCGCTGGTGGGCTAGGACTCGCCAGGCAAATCGCTGCGTATGAAGGTTATTCCAACTGTAGAGCAGCACACCTTGTTGGAGGCGGCGGCAAAGGGTGCAGTTGGGGCTGTCTTGGACTAGACGATTGTATGGTCTCTTGCGACTTTGACGCTATTCACATGAATGAGCAGCGGTTACCTGTTGTAAGTGTTGAAAATTGCACAGCATGTAATGATTGTGTTGAAGCATGCCCACGCGATCTATTTGATTTAATGCCTGTGTCGCAAAAACTTATAGTCCAATGCAATGCCCCTCTTGAAGGAAATGACGCGTACGCTGTTTGCAGTGTTTGTTGTGATGGATGTGAACGGTGTGCAACTGATAGTGATGGGAAAATACATATGGAAAACAATTTACCAATTGTTGATTGGACTAATCAATGTGATGCTTCACCAAAACCAACTTGGCGATGCCCCACTGGCGCGATCAAGTGGGTTGAAGGCGGCCAGTTTGTTCAACCAACAATAGGAAAGTCTTCTCGCAAGGAGGTAACAGTATGAGTTCCTTTTCAGCATTGACAGCACGTTTATTCAAGCGAGTATTGAATCAGGGGAAGGAAATACCATACACAGGCGAGCTCATCGAAATTGACGCGATGCGTGCAGTTGCACTCATAGAGTCAACATTGGTTGGTTCTACTACCTTTTGCTCAGCGCTTGCTCTCGAGCAACATGGACTCTGTACTTCTCCCTCTGAAATTGGTGAAGACCTTGCCGATCTCCATACTTCACTGCACGCACCAAACTCTAGAAGTGCTTTTGCTAGCGCAATGGGATTGACGGTTGCAGGGCACCGCGCAACTGTGTTTTTAACTGGTAAAGAGTTAGTTTCTTGCCAAGATTTACTCCTTGAATGTGTGAAGCAACATCTTCCTATCGTGATTCATGTTCTCTTAACTGATTCGCACGTGCCTTATCACCATGTTTCGATCTCTGGCTGTATGCAATTTCTTGCTGCTGATAGTCAGCAAGCCATTGATTTCACCATGATTGCAAGACAGGTTGCTGAAACATCACTTATTCCAGCACTTGTTGCCATTGATGCGCAAAATACTGAGTCGATTGGATCACTCCCTACCGAAGAACAGGCTGAGCAATGGCTCGGAAGCCCGAAGGATGTAATCAAGTGTCCAACGCAACCACAAAGAATTATGTTTGGGGAACATCGCAGACAACTTCCAGACCGTTGGAACCTAGAACGCCCTCTGTTGCTTTCTCCAATTCATACGCAGTCGACTAAGCAATTGTCCGCCACGCAAGCTCCCTATTACGATGCAGAACTGCCATTCATTTTATCTGCCTCACAAGAGGCATGGGAAGATCAAACCGGTCGAAACTGTTCCGCAATTTCTCAAAACACCAATGAAGAATCAAAGATCGTTTTTGTTTGTCAAGGCTCAACGTACAACATTGCTTCTCAGATGGAAGATGCAAAAGTTGTAGGCATTCACTACTTGCGTCCGTTCCCTTCCAAGCAACTCTGCAAAGCTGTTGGAATAGCGAACAAAGTCATTGTCCTAGATACTTGCGGGTCCCAACTGTGCACCGATTCGCCGCTCACGACTGAAGTCAAAGCAGCGCTTGGCTCCTCTTCTTGCGATGTTGTAGGCACGCACTGTATTGACGTTTCTACACGTGATCTTGAAGAACTACATTCCCTTGTTGCAACGGGAACCTCTTTGCCTCCTTTCGTTGGGGTGCAATTTACACACAACAATTCGTTTTACCCAAAACAGATATCCGCAATGGATGAACTTATTCGATCCTGTCCTGAAGTCACTTCTCTTTCATTGTCGGCTGATGCCATTGATGAGGAGTTATCGAAACGAACTTCCGCGTCGACATCACCACTTCTTACATCTCAACTCTGGGAAGATCATCTCAGCAGTTTGCCGAGATTCTGGGATCAAATTGCCACGCTCTATCAAGATGGGAACGATACATTTGTTACTCCAAGCCCCCTTTTAAGCGCAAATGTAATTCCACCACTCACCGCTTCTTTGAGGACCGTGCAATCCGATGCTTCCATTCTTCCGGTCTTTGACCCATCTCATTGCGATGGCGATCCATCCCTTTGGATGTCATGCCCTGATGGTTCTGTTGCTGCTGTTGTTCTTTCCCCAAAAGCAATACTTGATGCGGGGATATTAAAAGCTAGTGGCTGTGCGTCTTCTCTGCGATCAATTTCAGGCGCTCTGTGCAAGAAAATGATTGAGGTTGCAAAATCTAACATGCAGCCAACGGTCGGTGAACTACTTCGCCTTGCTTTTGCCGAGCTTAACCCAGCAGAGGATCGACGCGAAACTTTGGAAGAAGGCTTACTAAAAGTTATAGATGCCATTGGTCTAGTTCCAATTGCGAAAACACCTTTGTTTTTTGATAAAGACGCCGCTAACGAATTTCTCATTCTAAATATTGACCCAGATGCATGCAAAGCGCCGCAAGCTATTATTGCTGCATGTGCAGGTCATGGTATCGAACCAACTGCTAAATCTACAGAAAGTGTTGCGCAAGCTAGAACTTTACGTGACCTCATTCTAGAATTACCAGACACTAGCGGCGAGACTATCAATCGCGTGTTTGCAATCGAAGGGATGAAGTTGCCTGCAGTTATGTTGAGCCGTCACTGCCATCACGCGATGGCTGCGGGCGATGAGGGAGCTGCAGGTTCTGGTGCAAAATTAGTTTTACGACAAGCACTTGCCATTTCTGAATATAAATTGCAACCGCATCTCCAAGAATTGCTCGAACAAGTTGAACAACTGAAAGTTGATTTACAACAAGGCGCAACGAAGTTACTCGCGGATGCAATTCCAAGTAGCAATCTTGATGCAATTGCGAAAGCGATTGAAACAAGCGGTCAAGATGAAGTTGACCTTGCAACAATACTTGAATCGATGGCAAAAGAAGACTATGCTCCAACAGTGAATGGCGAAGCGGTACGAATGATGTCCTCACTCGCTACGCAACTCAATGACATCACGGATCGCCTGTTGCAATCCGCAGGTGGTCTCGGTCGCGCAAGAAGCGGGATGACTATCTCTGGAGACGCAACTGCCTCATGGGCAGCGGTATTTCCTTGGAATCCTTTTGCAATGCCAGTTTCTGTTGACGTGACGCATACTGGTTGTAGTATGGCTGCTGGACTTTTTGAAGGACAAATGCAACAAGTCCTTTCCGACTTAAACACGATTAGAAAAGCCAAGGTAGTACTAAACAACCCAATACAAGCAGCACATCCAGATGAAGAACTCGATGCTCGTGTCATTTCTGATTTAACAGCACAAGAACGAGCCACTTGCCCGCCAATGTTTATTGTTGCAGATGCAGCTTCACTCCATGGCAATGCACTTTCTGAGTTAACGTGGATTCTTGGGAGTGATTTACCAATTAAAGTATTGATACTTGGGGATGGCGTCCATGATGTTGCAATGTTCGGTCTTACCTCATGTAATGCGTACATCGCACAGTGTTCCCTTTCGCATTCGGATCATTTTGCTTCATCAATGCTTGGAGCACTGACGCATCAAGGTCCAGCACTTGTGAGTGTCTATGCGCCATGCCATCGCACTCACGGCTTTGCACTAGAACATGTTCTCGAACAAGCGTCGCTCGCGGTTGCTTGCAGAGTATGCCCTCTCTTTTCGTATGACCCAAACATAGAGGGTATTTTTGGAAAATGTATTGACATCTCTACAAATCGTGCGCCAGATTCAATTCTAATGAGCGAAGATTTAACGCCTTCATATTGGGCTTCAACCCAGAAGAGGTTCTCGAGTGGTTTTACAGAAGAACAAAACATTCTTGCACGCTGGCAAATGTTGCAAGAACTCTCGGGCGTTGTCACACCATTTGATGCCGTCGCCCGAAGCGAGCAAGCTGATGCAGCGATGCAACATGAACAAGCACTCGCGGATCTTGCGAAACAGTATGAAGCAAAAATAAGTGCACTTCGAGATCAATATCATGCAGAAGCCGTTGCTTCGGTGACTAGCGGCTTAATGAATATGGCTGCACAAGCAAGAAAGTCAGAGGCGCCATCCTCATGAGTGTTGTTGAACTTGTAAGATCATTCCGAAACGGAGTGCATCCACATGAGAACAAAGACCAGACTGAGCATCAATCGATTGCTCGGATGCCCTTTGGGAAGAAGTTTATTCTTCCGCTTTCACAACATCTCGGTGCGCCTTCTAAACTAATCGTCAAAGCAGGAGACATCATTTTTCGCGGACAGTTGTTAGCAGAAGCTGGTGGCTATGTCTCTGCGAACTTACACTCGCCTGTTGATGGAAAGGTTGTTGCAATTGGTCCTAGGCGTCACCCTCGCGGTGATCTTTCGACATGCATTGAAATTGATGCAGATCCATTTTCATCACAACAAGTACACCTCTCACCAACAACTGATCCACTCAAATTAACGACGGATGAATTTGTCGCAAGCGTGCAAACTTCTGGGCTCGTTGGTCTTGGTGGCGCTGCATTTCCTACACATGTGAAGTACAAGTTGCCAGAGGGAAAAACTTGCGTACATCTTGCAATTAACGGATGTGAGTGTGAACCGTATTTAACATGTGATCACCGCACAATGGTTGAACGCGCAGAGGCTGTTGTGCGTGGAATTTGTATTGCAGCAAAAGTTCTCGGCGTAAAAAAGACCAGCGTCGGAATTGAACGCAATAAACCTGATGCAATTCTTGCCATGCAAGATGCAACGAAAGAACATGCGAACATTGAAATCTGTCCCCTGAAAGTCAAGTACCCTCAGGGTGCAGAAAAGATGCTGATTAAAGCTATCTATGACATTGAAGTCCCCGCAGGGAAACTGCCTCTAGATGTGGGCGTTGTCGTGAACAATGTGGCAACGATGTCGCAATTTGCTGATTGGTTTGACGAGGGCATTCCGTTGATTGAACGTGTTGTCACAGTTGCTGGCACAGCGATTGAACGACCTGCCAATCTAATTATTCCAGTAGGTACTTCTGTTCGAGAAGTATTAGAGTTTTGTGGATTAAGCAATGAGACACAACAAGTCATTATGGGCGGTCCGATGATGGGGATACCATTGAGTTCACTTGATGTCCCTATTCTTAAAGGCACAAGCGGTTTGCTTGCATTTACTGAAGCACCTGCTGGGCACAACGCAACGTTAGCATGTATCAGTTGCGGACAATGTTTAGAGGCGTGTGGTTATTTTCTAAACCCTGCACGGTTAGCAAAAATTTCCCGCGCGGGACGATGGGAAGCACTCGAAGATTTTCATGTGAATGATTGCATGGAATGCGGCGCGTGCAGTTGGGTCTGTCCATCATCAATTCCAATTGTTCAACTGATTCGTAGTGGCAAGGGCGCACTTCGTGAATTGAAAGCGAACAAAGAGGGATGATCAAGAAACCGATCCAACTTCTCTTACAGACGTCTCCCTTTTTGCGACGGGGCATCACAACACCTCGCCTCATGGGTGAAGTGATTCTTGCAACAATTCCAGTCATTTTCGCTGCATGTTGGTACTTTGGCATGAGTGCTTTGCTGCTCATCTTTGCTTCTGTTTCAGGTGCGATGCTTGCCGAATGGTTTTTTAGCGAAAAAAATGTACGCGGCAAATCACTCTTTGACGGGAGCGGTTTGCTTACTGGCATTTTGCTAGGCCTTACATTGCCTCCCGGAATGCCAATGTGGATGGGGTTCCTTGGCGGCGTGATGGGGATTGCTTTAGGAAAACTCGTGATGGGTGGTCTTGGACAAAACATGTTCAACCCCGCTCTCGTAGGGCGTGCTTTTTTACAAGCAGCATTTCCAACTGCAATCACAACGTGGAATCCCCCCGCTCCTGGAGGCATTGAAGCGTTTGCAACTATTCGAGAGTCAAACTTTGCGGCACCATTTATGCAATCTTCTGCCGATGCAGTCACAACCGCTTCCCCGCTTGGGCTGATGAAATTCGAACAGGAACCAACTTCTTGTTTTGATTTATTGATTGGGAACACTGCTGGTTCACTAGGCGAAACGTGCGCAATCATTATTATCATTGTTGGGTTGATCATGGCATTGAGAAGAGATTTCGATTGGCGTGTTCCAGTTTCGATCATTCTCGCTACTGCAGTTTTCTCAGCAATCCCTTGGTTCTTTAAACCGGAACTCTATGCAACGCCTTGGGCGATGGTCTTATCCGGCGGTTTGCTCTTTGGTGCAGTGTTTATGGCAACTGATCCGGTGACTTCACCTGTTACTCCAAAAGGTGCGTGGATATTTGGCGGTTCTATTGGTATTCTTGTAGTGCTTATTCGTTTATGGGGAGGACTCCCCGAAGGTGTGATGTACGCCATTCTTCTCATGAATGCTGCAACACCTTTAATTGAACGCATCTCACAGCCTCGAGTTTTTGGTAGAGGAAAGGTGGCAGCATGAGCGAAGTCGAACTACGAATTTCTGGTGAAACAAGAGAACCGGGTTCATTTCGTCTGATCTGCACGCTTGGTCTTGCTGGTTTAATCTCCGGCGTGATCCTAGTTTTCGTCTATCAATTTACTGCACCTATCATTGCTGCGAACAAAGCAAAAGCCCTGCGAGAAGCGGTCTTTAAGGTTGTACCTCATTCGTCTAAGTTGCAAGAACTGACCTATCAAGATGGCGTGCTTGTTCGGGTCGGAGACAAAAAGGTTGAGCCTGGCGAAATTCTCTACGGCGCCTATGGTGAAGATGGCGGTTTTGCAGGGTATGCAATCGTAGGTTCGGGTAACGGGTTCCAAGATACGATTCGTCTACTCTACGGGTATGATCCAGTGCAACGAGCAGTTGTTGGAATGCACATTTTGGATTCAAAAGAAACGCCTGGCTTAGGGGACAAAATTTATAAAGATCCTGCATTTGTTTCGCAGTTTTCACACATTCTTGTTGACCCAACGATCGATTTAGTAAAAGGCGGACGCACCGCGGACAATCAGGTTGATGCAATTACTGGTGCGACGATTTCATCTGATGCAGTTGTGAAAATTATCAACGCAGCGCATGCACGATGGGACAAAAAAATCCACGGCACCCCACCAAAATATGTGGCTCCAATTCCTCCAGAACCAGAGGAGGCAGAATCAAAATGAGTTCCCAAAAGAACTTGTCAGAAGAATTTCTCAAAGGCATCTGGAAGGAAAATCCTGTCTTTATCCAAGTGCTTGGCATGTGTCCGATGCTTGCAGTGACAAACACAGCAGTCAACGCGATTGCGATGGGCGTTGCGACTGCGTTTGTGCTGATTGGTTCGAGTTTCCTTGTGTCACTCTTACGCAAAGTAATTGCTAAACCTGTGCGAATCAGTACCTATATTGTGATTATCGCAACCTTCGTCACCGTTGCAGATTACTCAATTGAAGCGTTCTCCCCTTCTTTGCACAGAGAATTAGGTGCATTCATTGCACTGATCGTTGTGAACTGCTTGATCCTCGGACGGCAAGAAGCATACGCGAGTAAAAATACGATTCTTTTTGCAGTCGTTGATGCTGTAGGCATGTCGATCGGTTTTGCATTTGCTCTCTTCTGCCTCGGTGCAACTCGTGAAATTTTAGGATTTGGCACTTTCTTTGGCTCCCCTATTCTTGGTGAACATTTTGAACCGTGGGTCATCATGGCATTGCCGCCGGGCGGTTTCTTAATGCTTGGCTTTGTGTTGCTATTCTTCAATTGGCTTGAACAGCGCAAAAAAGGAGTCACTGCATGAGTAATCTTGCTTGGATCTTTATCAGCGCATTGCTTGTCAATAACTTTACGCTCTATTATTTCCTTGGACTTTGTCCATTCTTCGGTGTGTCTAGCAAAGTAAGCGTTGCCGTACGACTTGGTCTTGCAACCATTTTTGTGATGATCATTACTTCTCTTGCAGCCACTTTCCTTACAGCATACATATTGCCTCACGCTCCATACTTGAAACTCATTAGTTTTATTATTGTGATTGCAAGTACGGTGCAATTTGTAGAGATGGTCATTAAAAAATTAAGTCCAACTTTGTTTCGAGCAATGGGAATCTTTTTGCCTCTTATTACGACGAACTGCGCAATTCTCTTTTTGGCGTTAACGCAAACAAGTAAGGGGTACACACTTGTTGAAGGACTCGTTTTTGCTTTGGGTGCAGGTGGGGGTTTTACAATTGCACTTGCATTGATGGCGGGACTTCGTGAAGAAGGTGAGATGTCTAAAGTTCCAAACATCGTCAAAGGCACTGCACTCAACATGATTATCGCAGGGCTATTGTCACTGGCATTTATGGGATTTGCGGGCTTGTTTAGTTCCTAAATGAAATACGTCCTTGCTATTCTCGCCCTTGGCGTTGCTTGTTCTCTTTGGATGGCACTTCAAATTTGGACTGGGCGAAAGAGTAAAAACAACCGATGGCGAGGTGGCGGCGGATGCGGCGGGCATGTAATTTTGTTGGCATTCTGTTTGTTTGGTTGCGAAAACGAAACTGAACTGACGCAATCGACCCAATATATCATGGGAACTCCCATCTCCGTAACTGCCCCTGCAAAGTATCACAGCATTGTCTTTGAAATCTTCCGCCAAGTCGACAACGACATGAGCGAGTGGAAAGAAAACTCGCCACTTACAGAAGTCAACAACAACGCTGGAATAAAACCAGTTCATGTTCCAAAGGACTTGTTTCAAACTGTAAAAAGATCTCTAGAAATTGCAGAACTTACCTCTGGGTGCTTTGATCCAACATGGGCAGTGCTTTGGGAACTTTGGAAGTTTGACGGAACCAACGTCGTTCCTCCCTCGGAAAAAGTAAAAAAGTTACTTCCACTTGTCAATTGGCAACATGTACAACTTGATGATCAGACACATTCAATTGCGCTTTCTCAAGGCAACCTGATCGGACTCGGTGGCATTGCAAAAGGAGTTGCTCTCGACAAAGCACGCGATGCTTTACTTGAACAAGGTGTGAAAAACTTCATGATTGTTGCAGGAGGACAGGTGCTTGTGCATGGCTTGAAGCATGGGCGTCCATGGCGAGTTGGGATTCGCGACCCTGAAAAAAACCAGAGTGACTTTCTTGCCGTTCTTCATGTTACAGACACTTGTATTTCAACAAGCGGTAATTATGAGAAGTTCTTTATAAAAGATGGTGTTCGATATCACCACATTATCGATCCTCGAACGGGGTATCCTGCACATGGCACAAAAAGTGTGACCGTAATTTGCAGTGACGCGACTCTAGCCGATGCACTCTCTACAGCTTTTTTTGTCATGGGATCAGATCGCGCGATACAACTTGCAAACACTCTTGCGGGTGCTGAAGCCTTTATTATCGGTGAAGACGAAGTTTTATCCCAAAGCTCCAAATTTCCTTTGGAAACAGAATGAATTGAGGTAAAATGAGGTGATGAGAAGTCTTCTTGGAATGATCGTAATTTGTGCAATTGCTACAAGAGCAACTGGAGGAGAAATTACATGTTGGGGGGATGATACGTTTGGTGAAACATTTCCCCCTACAGGAAGTGATTACATTGCAATTTCTGCTGGCTATAAATTTACACTTGGATTGAGAGCTGATGGCACGTGCCTTGGTTGGGGAT
>CAYYRP010000016.1:10934-63629 GCA_964474235.1 uncultured Isosphaeraceae bacterium | reverse complement strand
TTCGAGTCCTGTATGGCCCACTTATGATCACCCCCACGCTCCTGCATGGGGGTGTATCTTTTTGTACTGTCTACAGTTACATCACTACTCGAAAAACCACGTGCATGCCGATTCTGGTCAATACCGCTGCTTACTGGTGCCGATTTCGCGCCACCCTTATATGATCCCTAATTCCTGACCCATTTTTGGTGGAAGTAGATGACATCTTTGAAAAATCGATGCCTTGGGTTGCCTAAGTTGTGTTTCATAAGACAATCATGGAGATAGCATCATTGATGTCATCGATATTCTTCCTGTTGTTGAGAGTTAGGTTCTTGCGAATAAAGTTGCAAAAGCAAGTCAATTTTTTCTTGACAAAATTATTTACGTGCATACGCTCTCGCATTGAGAAGTTGGAATTCTCGATGAAGTGGAAAATAAAAAGTTTTAATGATCTAGTTTTTATTGATCTAGTATGGATAGGAGACCATCGTGCACATAAAAATTTTCGTGGCAATGCTCATCTCAGCGATTTGTTTTATCAATCTTAACCTCTATGGCAACGCGGGTTGCACTCGACCCGCAGAAGTAGTCGCAACAAAAGGCAGTTGTTTTATTAAAATTGACTGGACCCCTGTGGAAGGCGCTACTTTATATGCAATCTACGCTGGAACTATTAGAATCGGATTCTCCGTCCTTCCATCTTTTATCTACGAGACAGGCTGTACTTATTGTTTTGAATGTCCACCGAGTTCTTATTCCGTTTCTGCAATTTGCGACAACGTGGAATCTGAACAAACCTCATCAAACCCTGTTGCTACTCCTTGCAGACCGTCTCTCGAAATGACGACTTCAAATACTAACTGTGATTTTGTGCTTTTAAGCTGGGTCGTTCTTGGTGACTTGGAATCCCCCAATTACGAAATTTGGAGAAATGTGATCAATGAGCCATCAGGAGCAACTTTTCTCGCGAGTACTACAGATGTGGAGTTCTACGACACAGCCGTTATTCCAGGTGGATTATATTACTACTGGATCGTTGGTCAATCAATTGGTGGTTGCATTGTCCAAGATGAGGACTGGGGATATACACCAATATGCAATATTTGCGACAGCGATATCAATAACGATGGCACTGTCAACACGACCGATCTACTTAGAGTGATTGCACAGTGGGATACATCGGGTACTGCCGATGTCAACGATGATGGTATTGTGGATGTTACTGATGTACTGATTGTGATTGACGATTGGGGACCTTGTGGCTAAAACCAAAAAATTCAAAACAGTGATATTTGCTAGCAATTCTCTGCATCGTAGAATTACCGGACGAAAAACAGACAAACCTCCACGTTTCGTATCTAAAAAGGACTAATTGGGCTACAAATCACTTGACTTGATTCCACCCTGCTTTATATTGTGAACAATGAAGAAGAGAAGGTGCAACTTGTACATACAAGTTTCGGGTGTACTGTCATGTTGTTTCATGGTTGGTTTTGCAACGCCAAAACCAAAGCAAACTATAACACCTTCCATTTCAGGACCATTACATAGTATTGTTGACTCAAGTTGGGACGATATAACAACATCTCTTACTGCAGGGACTGGGCATGAAAATCACCGCGGCTCTGCTTGGTGTGATTACAACAATGATGGTCTACTTGATCTTTACGCCACGCACTTCGGGGTGCACAACGGTTCGAATGAATATTTTGGATCACCTAACCAACTCTTAAAAAATATTGGTAACGGGGAGTTTGAAGAAGTAACAACAGAAATTTCTGGTGTTGGCTCAGACTTGTCTCACCACTCTGCTTGGGCTGATATAGATAACGACGGGCTTCCAGATTTGTTCGTAGGTCAAAGTACTAACTTTGGTCAAGATCAAAACCATTTACTCCATCAAGATGCAGTTGGCATATTCAGCGATATTACCAATGGTAACCCGCTTGCAATGTATTGGCTCTCGCCTCGGGGCGTTGCTTGGCAAGATGTAAACCTCGATGGATATGTCGACTTATATGTCACAAACTCTGGTGGAGACTCTCGAAAAAAACGACTCATGCTCAACCAAGGTGACAACACGTTTATTTTAGATGAAGTTGGTAGCCTTGAAGGCGAGTGGCTTGAAGGTCGAGGTGCTGCATGGACAGACTTTAACAATGACGGGCTTGCAGATATCTATGTAGTAGCAGGAGCCGAAGATCATTCGGATGAAGTCTACCGAAGAAACATGCTTTTTAAAAACAACGGCGATGGGTCTTGGTCAAATATAGCAAACCCAGCAGGCGTTGCTGACGTTGGACATGGCAGAGGGTGTGCTTGGGGCGACATCAACAATGATGGGTACATGGATCTCATCGTTGGAAATCAAGTGGGTTCAGACCATCCGGGAAATAATAAACTGTACTTGAATAATAGCGATGAAACATTCACTGACATTTCGGAATCGTCAGGCATTTCTGTCAACCAACGCACACGCTGCGTATCGATGGCAGATTACAACAACGATGGTTTTCTTGATCTGTACGTTGTAACATTTGGAACTTCAACCCCGCTTAATCAACTCTTTCATAATAATGGAGACCTCACATTTACCGATGTTGCAGGCGGTACTCCAATGACTGCACCTAACAATGGGAACTCGGCATCTTGGGCAGATTTTGACAACGATGGTTGGATTGACATTTACACCGTAGGTGGGAGTCCTACTGCTCCGGGCGCTGGACATAACAGATTGATTCGAAACACCAACCACAATGGAAACCATTGGATTGAATTTGAACTGTGTGGCACGGTATCAAACCGATCTGCAATTGGTGCAAGAGTGTTGATTTCGCACCGAGATGCAAACAATGAACTTGTTAATCAAATGCGAGAAGTGCAAAGTGGAAACGGATACAACTCACAGCACATGTTTAGAGCCCATTTTGGAATTGGCGAAAGCGATGTGATCGAAGAACTCACTATTATTTGGCCTTCTGGCACGGTACAAATAACAACAAGTCTTGAAGCAGATCAAATCATCCGTGTCGTAGAAAGCCATGACTTTGCACTTGATTGCAATCGGAATTGCATCGATGATTACTATGACATCCTCGATGGCACAAGTACAGATTTAGATGGCAATGGCATCCCTGACGAATGCGATTGTAACCCCGTTGAAGATTGCAATGAAAATTGTATTGAAGATGCACTAGACATTGCAAACGGTACAAGTTTTGACGAGGATGGCAATGGCATCCCTGACGAATGCGATTGTAACCCCGTTGAAGATTGCAATGAAAATTGTATTGAAGATGCACTAGACATTGCAAACGGTACAAGTTTTGACGAGGATGGCAATGGCATTCCTGACGAGTGTTTTTGCCCAGTAGTAATGGATTGCAATACCAACTGTATCGAAGACGCAATCGATATACAAAACGGAAACAGTTACGACCTTGACGAGAATGGAATACCAGATGAATGCGAGTGCGCAGCAGACTTCAACAACAGTGGTGATGTCGATATCGAAGACTTATTAATTCTTCTTGAGCATTGGGAAGAAACTGGATCAATTGCAGACCTCACTGGTGATAACTTTGTTGATATCGAAGACCTACTGGTATACATCGCTAGCTTCGGCCCATGCCACCAATAGACTACCTAAAACCCCAAGAAATCTAGAAACAGCCAGTGAATGATTATTTTTCCTTGCATGCATGATCGTAATGATGTCTAATGGGTGTTGTTAGGTGAACAATTCAATCAACAACACTGAACACGTTTTGACATAAAAGGAGAATTAGATGACCACATTACGACTTTTACTAGCAACCCTATGCAGTGCAACTGTTCTGACAAGTGCACTTGCTGAAATTCATATCGATGAAAATCTTCAAGATAAAATGAACGAAGTTGGACCAAGTGGCACAGTCTCTGCACTTATATATATGGAAGAACAAGTCGATGTTAAATCACTCTCTGACTCAATCAGCCGAGAAAATTTTACACGCACTGCTCGCCACGAACTTGTTGTAGAAACACTGCAAAACGTTGCTGCTGATTCACAAGTCTCCATTCTAAACTCATTACAACAAAACGAACTAGTTGACAATATACAACCGTTTTGGATCTCAAATGTTATTCGTATCGAAGCACACCCTGAAGCAATCACCGAACTTGCAAAACGAGGTGATGTGGGACACATGTATTTAAATTATGAAATTGAACTTGTCACTCCTGTTGAAATGGGTGATGCAGAAGAAGGTAACAATAATCGCGGTGGTGTCGAACCGGGCATCACTGCAATTCGCGCCACCGAAGTTTGGGACATGGGTTTTACAGGCGAAGGCGTCCTTGTTGCTACATTAGACACAGGTGTTGATGGTAGCCACGATGCGCTAGCGAGCAGATGGGCTGGCTTACGACCTGAATATGCTGGTCATCCAGAGTGGGCGTTTCTTGATCCATACACGTACAACCACAACTTCCCCTTCGATAGCGGCAGTCACGGCAGTCACACGATGGGCACCGTCTGCGGAGGTTCCCCCGGTGCAGGAATTGGCGTTGCACCTGATGCACATTGGATTACATCTGCGGGTATTGACCGAAGTTCTATCTCAGAAACTGTTGCAGATGCAATCGAAACATTCCAATGGTTCCTTGATCCAGATGGAAACCCCGCAACTGCGTGGGATGTTCCTCGTGTTTGTTCAAACTCTTGGGGTTTAACAACTGGGCATGGGTATCCGAATTGTGACCAAACATTCTGGACATATCTTGATGCACTCGAAGCAGCAGGTTGCGTTGTCCTTTTCTCTGCAGGTAATGAGGGGTCCTCAGGTTTGCGCCGCCCAGGTGACCGAGCAACTGACGATTACCGAACATGCGCAGTCGCTGCAATCGATCCATACAACGGAAGTTATCCAATCGCTGATTTTTCTTCACGTGGTCCAACAAATTGTACGCCTTCGGGCGCTTCTGCAATAAAACCAGACATTGCAGCGCCTGGTGTAAATACATACTCTAGTGTTCCAGGAGGATACTCTTCCTACAGCGGCACTTCGATGGCTTCGCCGCACATAAATGGCGCTGTTGCGTTGATGGTGCAAGCAAACCCAGACCTTGAAGTAGAAATGATCAAAGAAATTTTATACGCAACCGCAGTTGATCTCGGTTCAGCGGGAGAAGACAATAGTTATGGTCATGGCATTATTGATTGTGTTGCAGCAGTCAACATGGCACTTGAAACAGTTTCGCTCACGTGGAATTATCCAAGCGGTCGTCCAACCTGGCTTGAACCAACTGGTGGCAGTGAAATCCAAGTCACCATCAGCGGAAGTTCTGCCACGCCTGATCCAAACACTGCAACGTTACACATCGTTGGCGTTGGCTCCCTCCCACTTGTACACGACGGAGGCTCGGACTACCGCGCGGTTTTCCCGCAACTTGACTGCGGCGCAATAGTGCAATACTACTTCACTGTTGAAACAACTGAAGGCGAAATGTCGTCAAGCCCGAACAGCGCCCCTGACTCTTCTTGGTTAGCCGATGCTTGGTCTGGGTATGAATCGAGTTTTGAAGATGACTTCAATAGTGATACAGGCTGGGATGTATATGCTGGCGCTGGCACTGGCAACTGGACGCGAGTCACACCTACCCAAGGCGGTTTCAGGTGCGATCCGGGCAACGATTCTGATGGTTCTGGCATGTGCTTCGTCACTGGTAACGCAACAGATGAAGATCTCGATGACGGAACAACAATCTTAACTTCACCTGCAATGGACGCTTCTGCAGATGCAGCTGTGATTTCATATGACTTCTGGTACAACAATGGTTCCAATTGCAATGGCGCTGACCCACTAAATGATATTTTTGTAGTAGACATTTCTGATGATGATGGCGTAACGTGGAACCCACTTGAGACTGTCGGTCCAACAGGATCAGAAGTCAATGGCGGATGGTTCACACGGAATTGGCTTGTGACAGATATTCCAAACATCTCTACAAGTAGCACAATGAAGATTCGATTTACTGTCGGTGATCTAAACGATCCTTCGATCGTCGAAGCTGCTGTTGATGCAGTTTCAATCGGATATAACTTCTGCAACGAACCACTTTGTCTAGGTGATATCAATGGGGACGGTGCTGTTGGCGTTGAAGATGTTCTTGCTGTCATTGATCAGTGGGGAACGAATGGTCCAGCTGATATCAATGGCGATGGCACTGTAAACGTAGAAGACATCCTTCTTCTCGTGAGCAGTTGGGGACCTTGCGAATAAAGTATCTTTTTTTACACCTTTCATAACCGCCTGTAAACACTATGTTTACAGGCGGTTTTTGCATGCATTTCAAATTATCTCGCCAGAAAAAAGGCGAGTTTTTTAGGACCATGCACATTTCAAGCATAGAGTTCCTTTTGTGTGGGGTTTACTTCGCTCACAAAAACGCACAAAGAAAGGAATACACATGCAACCATATTTGATCGGATCAGTTTTATTCACGCTTACGGCAACCCAATTCGCAGCAGCAAATGATTGGACAGTGGTAAAGGGAGGTGGCGGCGATTTTGAAACCATTCAATCAGCGATCGACTATGCCGCTGATGGCGATCGAATTGTAGTGCATGAAGGAATCTATACATCTACAACAGAATCGATCGTTGACTTTCTTGGGAAACACATTACTGTCACTTCCCTTGAAGGACCGGAAACAACCTTCATTGATGGTCAACTTGTACGCCGTGGTGTGTACTTTGGAAATCATGAAACTGTACTCTCTGTCCTGGAAGGTTTTACAATCACCAACTGTGTTGCACCTATGAATGCTAACGCACAAGCGTACGGAGGAGGAATCCTTTGTGAAAACGAAAGTTCTCCCACGATTACAAATTGTGTTGTTTCTCACAATACAGCACCTACATACAACAACGAATTTGGGTGGTTTCCTGGGTTCGGTGGTGGCATTGCCTTACTTCAAAACAGCAACCCCTTAGTTAACCTATGCACCATTACGAACAACTATGCCGAACCTTATGTTGGCAAATGGGGAGAAATTGAAAGTAAGGGAGGTGGAATTTTTTGTAATGTCGAATGCTCACTCACCATTACCAACTCTACAATTATCGAGAATAGTTCTAGTAGTGGAGCAGGTGTGTACTGCTTGGGTGATCGAATTCATCCGAGCGACACCATTATTGATAATTGCACTATCACGATGAACAGTGCAATTGAAATAAGTTCGCAAGGTGGTGGCGGGATAATGTGTTACTCAGATGCAATCGAAAGAATTACATCTTGCACGATCTCCGACAACGTCGCCATCACTGGTGGTGGAATCAGAGTCACAAAGAAAGGCGCGAATCCATTAATCGAAGATTGTTTGATTTCAAATAACATTGCAACGAATACCACTTGGTACGGAGGTGGGCTCACGAGTGATGAAAGTGGCACAGGGATAGGAGGTGCAAAACCAATTCTTGCAACTACTATTTTCTGTAGTAATTTTTTTGATCACATTTATGGTCACTACACAGACTCAGGCGGAAATGTATTTTACGAGACATGCTGCGAGAGTGACATCACTGGTGATGGAGATGTAGGCGTAGATGACATTTTGATTCTTGTTAGCCTGTGGGAAACAGATGATGCACAAGCAGATATTAATAACGATGGCATCGTTGGAACCGATGATCTGTTGCAGTTGATTGCAGATTGGGGTCTTTGCCAATAATCCTATGGGTCAAATCATGATCGCAGCAACAAGCATGCCGCCAAACCCAAGGAACAACAAGAGAGGACCAAAAAAGGTCTCTTTTGTTTCATGGGCTTCGGTGAGTAACTCCTCTGTTACAAGGTACAGAAGTGCAACTGCACCAAATGCCATTGCGCATACTTGCCATTGTGGTGCAAGTGCTTTGAGTACCCAAAACCCAAGAACTCCACCGAAGAACAGGAGAATGGACATCGCAGTGAGTACAAGAACGATTGATTTCTTTTGAAGCCCCTTGTTCGCAAGCGAAACACTAAATGTAAAACCTAAGAACAGGACTTCAAAACCAATTGCAATCGTCAGGAGAATTCCACTACTTTCCGCAACACTAAAAGCCACGCCCATCAAGAATCCATCGATGAGTAGGTCCACTCCACCCGCGATTGTAAATGATAGCCCGCCTCGACCTTCACCTTCTTTTGCTGTATCGAGCGAACGAACAGCAAAAATCAAGAGCATTCCAGCGCCATATCCAATGACAATCGTAAGCAGATGCATATCGTTGAGTAACTCAGGAACTATTTCCGTTGCAATAGATGCAAAAATGATACCGGCAGCAAGATGTTGTAATGCAGCACTTGCTTTTGGCCCGGGCATCACCGAGTTTGCAAGAAAACTCACACCAATTAAAACTACACTCGGAATTGATAGATACAGGAGAATGTCTTCCATACATCTATCCTAACTGAGAATATTGACAAGATTAAGAAACTGGCTGTTTCTTTCGTGCGAGTTGTTTCCGCTTCGTTTCGCTGAGTTCCTTCTTGCGTAAACGAATATCGTCTGGTGTAATTTCGACAAGTTCATCGTCTTGAATATATTCGAGCGCAGATTCAAGCGTAATTTCTCTAGAGGATTTCAACACAACTGTTGCCTCTTTGTTTGATTCTCGAACATTTGAAAATGCTTTGCCCTTTGTGATGTTCACGTCAAGATCATTATCCCGTGCATTTTCGCCAACGATTTGTCCTGCATAAATCACGTCTTGTGGATCTACGAATAAAATACCTCGTTGCGAAATGTTGAGCATCGCATACGTTGTCGCACTTCCGAGAGCTGTTGCAATCAATACACCATTTGCCCTTCGGTATATCGTTGTTCGCACAGGAGCGTACTTTTGAAAACAGTGATACATCACAGCTTCACCAGCGGTTGCAGTCAACATGTGACTTCGCAAACCGATGAGACCACGTGCTGGAATTTCACATTCAATATGCATCCGATCTGCGCGTTGATCAATCGATTGCACTTCGCCCCCTCGCAATCCCAATAACTCCATCGCAGCGCCAACATGCGGTTCATCTACATTCACAGTAAGCAGTTCGATTGGTTCGCACTTTACGCCATCAATTGTCTTCTCAATAACTTGGGGTCGACCGACTGTTAACTCATACCCTTCCCTACGCATATTCTCAAGCAAGATGCCAAGATGCAACAAGCCACGACCCGAGACTTTAAACTCTTCTGCACTCTCCCCCGCTTCAACACGCAGTGCCAAGTTAGATCTCAATTCACGTTGTAAGCGATCAGATATCTGGCGTGAAGTCACGAATTTTCCTGACGTTCCAGCGTTTGGCGAATCGTTTACTCTGAACAACATATGGAGCGTCGGCTCATCAACTGCAATCCGTACGATCGGATTAGGTTGTTCTGGGCACGCGATCGTGTCGCCTATTTCAAACTCACCAATTCCCTCAACAGCACATAAATCGCCTACTGAAATGATCTCTGCTGGCGTTTTGCCTAAGTCTTTAAAGCGATATACTTTTTGCGCACGTGCAGTTCGATTTTCATTTTCATGGCAAATTGTCACCGCTTGCCCTGCAGTAAGTGCCCCTGAAACAATCCGACCTATTGCGATTCTTCCCGCATACGGAGAATAGTCAGCGCTTGCAATCAACATCTGAAGTGGCACGTCTGCATATCCAACTGGTGATGGCAAATGCAACATGATTGCATCAAGCAACGGTTGCATATCACCTTCATGCACGCCTTCTTCTGTGTTTGTCCACTGATCTCTACCCGAAGCGTAGATGACTTGAAAATCTAATCGGTCATCGCTTGCGCCAAGGGCAACAAGCAAGTCGAACACTTCATCAACAACTTCTTCTGAACGGGCATTTGGACGGTCGCATTTGTTGATCACCACTATAATCGGATGATCAAGTTCAAGTGCTTTCCCAAGTACAAAACGTGTTTGCGGCATGGGTCCTTCAAAGGCGTCGACTAAGAGGAGAACGCCATCTGCCATTTTGAGAACACGCTCCACTTCACCTCCAAAATCGGCGTGACCGGGCGTGTCGATAATGTTTATCCGGCAAGTTTTATCAGCGTACTCGCCAGCCTGCGGGCGGTACGTGACCGCGCAGTTTTTCGATGTAATCGTAATGCCCCGCTCTTTTTCGAGCGGATCAGAATCGAGGATACAATCGGACTCATCTCGGTTTAATTCCATCGCCCCACAAAAAGCGAGCATAGAATCAACCAAGGTTGTTTTCCCATGGTCAACGTGCGCAATGATGGCGACATTTCTAAGATTTGGATCAGCAGTATGGAGCATATTTTGTGTCCTTCAACAAGTGCGTTGAGCCCCATATTCTACCCGAACCAGGACTAATTGGCCTGCGAATTGCATTATTTCCTTGCAAAAGAACGATCCCTGAGTCAAAATGTACTGTTCTCCATGCTGTATACATCTTTATCTATTTTTGCATCTTGCACTGCTCTGGTTTCGCAATCTAACCCTGTTTTATTTGATTCTCTAGAGTCCTCCAAACATCGCATCGCCTCTCCCGTAGAGATCCGATGGGCTGCGACAACCAATGACTATGCGGTAACAAAAGATGGGTACTTCGTTGACTTCGAGGGTCGTGTCCTCGCAAAACAACATCAACATACTCCACAAGCACAGCCAATATACCGCGGACTGGTATCTTGTCCAACCTGGAGCGATCTCGTTACGTTATCAACAACCACGGGAGTGTATTTCGGTGGTCCTCCTCTTATCACTACTTCTGGTGATGTTCTTTTATATTGGAATCAATCAGGCAGCACATACGAATCACTTAGACTTCGAAGATCCGTTGGGAACACAGGGCAATGGTATAACGAAAACATCCTAAGCGACACAACGCAAGATGTTTCACAACCAGAAGGCGTGATTGACAGCACTGGAAGAGCGATGATCATTTTTAGAGAAATTGGTTCACCTTACAAATTATGGTCTGTTCGAGAAGGTGCATTTGGTGGGTGGGGATCGCCAACATTAGCACATATAACTGATTTGTTTTTTCAAGCCATTGAGATTGCCTCGGATGATCAAGGTCACGTCATTGCAATCACAGATGAAGGTGGGTTAGAACCTGAAGTGCACTCCATCTTATTTAATGCAGATACAAACAGTTGGGAAGAGTCCGTGCAAGTTTCTGAACCTGGTCAATACTGTTTACTACCAACTTTGGCGCAAAACAATGATGGCTCCGTCGTGTATCTTCTCTACCTCATAAAAAGTGGCGGAACACCAGGGATTTATGCACATAAATGGAATAGTGATACTAAAGTTTGGGGAAATGCGACATTGGTACAAAGCACAGGTTCAGTTTCATACTACATGGCAGGTCAATATTCTCGCTTCCCGCTTGTGATCGGTGGGGACGACGAAGTAACCGTATTCTGGCAGGGCATTGAGAATGACATGGCGACACTGTATGCAAGTCGAACAACAAATGGTTTGTGGAAAGAACCACACACATTGCTTCCCCCAAATTCAGATTTGATCGCATTAGATCTAGAAAATTTTTCTCATGCAGATGCAAATGAACGAGGTGATGTGCTTGGCACCTTCACTCGTTTTGATGGGGCTTCGAGCAGTAACTTTTGGGTTGCTAGGTTTGATATTGACACAGGCTGGCGAGACATCGAAAACCCATTGACTGTTCCTCATACTTGGACTGTAAAAACACGAGGTTTTTTTCACTATGGAGAAAGAGCAATAGCAACAACTGCTGGAACTTTTGGGGATGTTGTCGGAATGCGATCAAACGGGCAGCATTGGTTAGAGGAAGAAATCGACATTCCAGGTTCAAGCGAGGCATGGACAAAAACACTCATCGCTGCAAAAAGCGGTGCAATGTTTGCATATAAAAGTGCTGGAATCAAATCGACCTGGTTTCAATACCATGTTGGTGATACAAACTGTGACGGAATTGTGAATGTCTCCGATCTGTTAGATGTTGTTTCACTATGGGGTCCATGCACAGACTTTACAGGAGCATGCCCTCCTGACTTTAATGGCGATGGGATTGTAAATGTAGTTGATCTCCTTACAGTGATAGATAACTGGGCATCACCTTAAAGTTATACTACCCATCAATGGCGCATAAAACAGGAAATCTAGATGCAAACATGGGGTTATGGTTTCGCGCCCATGCTTGCAGACCTTCGGCTGCGATGTCAAAACTTTGCAAAGAAACGGGCACACTCGAAGATGGTGAAATGCTCACCTCCCCTGAACAGTTACAGTTTCTTTCTTTTCTTGCTGCGTCAATTGGTGCAAAAAACGCAATTGAAATTGGTGTCTACACAGGCGCAAGCGCACTCGCGGTCGCTGAAGTTCTTCCAGAAGATGGAACGATCGTTGCATGTGATACATCTCATAAAAATATACATCTCGCGTCGTCTGCTTGGAAAGAAGCTGGAGTCGAACACAAAATTGATGTGAAAATTGCGCCTGCTCTTGTTACTCTTCAGGTGTTGATCGATGAAGGAAAAGAGAATCACTTCGACTTTATGTACATTGATGCGGACAAAACAAACAGCAAAAATTACTTTGAATTTGGAATTAAACTACTTCGTTCAGGGGGCATCATCACAATAGATAATATGTTCTACGGTGGCCAAGTTGCAAACGAGAGTCTCGACGATGAAAACACGGCTGCAACGAGAGATCTTGCAGCATTTCTACTCACAGATACCAGAGTGGATTACGCACTCTTGCCAATTGGCGATGGACTTGCCATTGCAAGAATCATCTGATCTTGTATCAGCAGGCCCTAAGCCACATTACTGCACACGAATTCATTGACCTCAAGCATAAATGGTCTACAATCCCCAGATGCGAATTATTGCAATAATTTCAATCGCCCTTCTTCTTTTTGCTTGCGACACAATCGAACGCACTGATCAGAAGAAACTCCCAAAACGAGTGCGTCCCACATTCAACGGCGAAGTTCCAAATATGCTTCGCGGAACCGTGAAACAACACGTTGCACTTCTTGGATATACCAAGGAATACCGTGACGAGTACAAACCACTTATTGCCGCAGGGTATGGTCTTGTTGTAAATCTTGACGGCACAGGATCACAAGATGTTCCACCACAAGTTCGAGCGCACATGATCGCCGATCTTGCAAAAAGAGGCGTTGGAGAAACTACACGAGGCTGGGGTGGTCTAACACCCGAAGCACTACTCGATTCTAAAGACACCGCAGTTGTGATTGTTGAAGGCATCGTACCCCAAGTTGCAACTGGAAAAAAGCCTGCGCCAACTGGCGTTCGTAAAGATCATCCTGATCTTCGCGGAACGCTTTTTGACGTGCAAATATTTGTTGAGCCTAGCAGTGGTACATCGAGTTTAGAAGGCGGAACATTGCTTCCGACAATATTACGTATCGGAGACCTGCGAACTGGTCGAACCCAAGCAAAAGATATTGCCATTGCACAAGGTCCTATTTTTATCAATCCTTTTGCAGATCCCGAAGCAGTTGGCAGTGATTCCGTCCACCGAACATCTGGTCGTATTCTAGAAGGCGGTGAAGTTACAAAAACTATTTCAATGCAGCTTGTCTTGTTTTCACAAAGCCACAATCGAGCAATGGAAATCCAAACTGCAATTAACCGGCGTTTTCCTGAGGAAGCGGGACAAGGAATAACAACCGCTCGTGCAAAAAATGACGAACTCATTGATATTACTGTCCCCCCTTCTTGGAGTAATCATGTAGATGACTTCATGAATCTCATGCTTCATATTAATCTTCGAACGAAGAATGCTGAAAAAAACGCCCTCGACATCAAACGACTACTCATTGCAGATCCAAGCCCAAAGAATGCTGACGCTGCTTCGTGGAGATGGCAAGCGATTGGAGACCGATCACTTCCCGTGATTCAAGAACTCTACGATTACCCAGAAGACTTGCCGCGACTCGCTGCGATGCGTACAGGCGGCCGTCTTGGTGATCCCATCGTTGTAGATCATCTCCTTGATGCTGCAATCAATGGCATCGGGTTCAGTGGCAGGCTTGAAGCAATTGACTTGCTCAAACAAATGCCAACCGACCCTCTTATTGAGTTGGGACTTCGCCCGCTTCTCAATGATGAAACATTAGAAATACGATTGCGAACTGCAGAAGCGTTAATCCACAGAGGTGATCGCACAATGAAGGGCGGAGTAGTCGATAAAAAGTTTGAGCTCTTTGTGGCTGAAAGTGAGTACCCTCTTGTGTATTGCACCCAAGCGGGTCTTCCAAGAATTATCCTTCTTGGTGATATCAAAATTCAAAATCCAATTATGTTTGACACATGGTCACACCGGCTGCTGATCAAAGACTCAAGTGAAGAGAGTGACAAAATTGATATTCGATTCCACGCAAAAGACATTCGTGGCATCATGGAAGAACAATCTTCCACGCACTTGCCATCTTTTATCTGTTTTTTAGGGCACAAACCCATCCCAGAATCTCCTTCAAATGGGCTTAACCTCTCTTATTCTCGCACCGTCGGAGTACTTCATTCGCTTTGGCGAGAAGAGTATCTTCTCGCTTCGGATGAGAAGAGAGTCGATTTCAAGGCTCAACAGGACCGCTTACTTGCTGCAATTAATCAACTTACGTCTAGCACCGTCATTGAACCAAGGAAAAATTTCAACGATATGCCAAAAGAAGAAGAATCATCAAGGTATCTTGAAATTCAACAGCCTCCAATTGTTGAAAATGATGCAAAATAGCCTAAAAACGGCATTTTATGCTTAGCCAAACCTCCTTTCTACGCTATGATGACGCCTACACCAATGCGGTGAGCCAGAGGTAGTTTGAGAAATCTCTCTTTACTGGTTCGTAGGGAGCGTTTACCCTTAAATCCAAGGTGTACTGAGGGGCGACTTCAGGACGAAGTCGAGTCCGAGACAGGAGGTCTTTCAAGATGCGACTATCAAAAATAACAATCGCTGGATTCAAATCCTTCGCCGATACGACGGAGTTTCTTTTCGATGCACCTATCGTTGGGATCGTTGGTCCAAACGGTTGTGGTAAATCAAATGTTGTTGACGCGCTTCGGTGGGTTCTGGGCGAACGATCTGCAAAAAGTTTACGCGGCGAAGCCATGCTTGATGTGATCTTCGCTGGCTCTGCTGTTCGTAAACCACTCGGCGCTGCAACAGTCACATTAACCTTTGACAACCCTGTCACAAATAAAAACGCAAAAGACCCCGCCGACCGCCGGTTCCTTTCAGTTGACACAGATGAGGTTGGTGTCACTCGCCGCCTATACAGAGATGGTCGAAGTGAATATTTAATCAACGGCTCAAAAGTTCGCCTCAAAGATATTCGAGAATTGTTCTTAGACACTGGCATCGGCACGAATGCATACTCGATTATTGAACAGGGACGAGTTGCTGCGATGTTGCACGCGAACCCCGTTGAACGCAGAGGCATACTTGAAGAAGCTGCGGGCATTTCGCGGTTCAAAACTCGGCGTAAAGAAGCCGAACGCAAACTTGAACGAACAGAAGTTAATCTTGTTCGTATTCGTGAACAACTCGCAAGTACCGAACGAAGGCTTCGTGTTGTTCGAGGGCAAGCAGAAAAAGCACGGAAATTTACTGGACTTGACGCTCGTTGGAAAAAACTAAAAACTGCAATTGCACTCGACCAATTTCATGAACTACACACACAAGTCATGGGATTAACAAGTCAACTCACTTCAATTGAAAAAGAACGAACTGAACTCGGTGCAACGCTCATTGATCTCGAAGATACGAAACGATCAAGAGAAGTAGCGAAAGAAGAGTTACAAAAAAAGTACCAAACCCTTCTGCATCAACAAACTGAGGACGAAGCGGCGCTCAG
The DNA here is from genome assembly GCA_964474235.1 of uncultured Isosphaeraceae bacterium. Taxonomy (GTDB): domain Bacteria; phylum Planctomycetota; class Phycisphaerae; order Phycisphaerales; family SM1A02. The sequence continues at coordinate 47,775 of CAYYRP010000016.1, read as the reverse complement.
GCACGCGAATCAACGAAACGAGATGTTAACTCGGTCTATTGGTGAAACGAGAGAGCAGGTTGAAGACGAACGAAACCAACTAGGTACACTCAAAGCTAGGCTTGAATCAATCTCTGCCCAACGAGAAGATGTAAAAGAAGAAATCGCCGCATCTGCAGAACGATTAGCAGACGCAGACAGAGCAGTTGAAACAATTACGACGCGCCACGCGCAATGTCAACAAAAAGCTGTTTCACTGCAAGATCGACTTGCAACAGTGCAAGAGGAAATCGAGACTGCAGCATCCGATGAGTCGCAATATCGATCTCGTTTTGAATCTGCGAAAGAGCGACTTTCATCCTTGACCCAACAACGAGATCGCCTTACTTCAAACCAATCGCAATTACGAGAAGAAGTTTCTGAGCTAGAGCAACGCCTTGATACGACAACAACTGAACTTCATACAGCACAATCTACTGTTGAAAAACACGAAGAAGTACTCCGCTCTCATGACAAGGCTGCGGCATTCCTCGGCGAACAAGCCGAGGAATTGACAACCGATCTTGAGACAATGCGGCATCAACGCGCGGCGTCTGGTTCGCGGTTGCATCTGCTTGAAGAAATGCAAGAAGCCCGCGAGGGACTCACCGATGCTGTCAAACATGTTCTTGACAATCAAGAACAATTCGAAGGCCTCCAAGGACTCATCGGTGATGCAATCGACACAAATCACGCAGATGCAAGCCTCGTTGAAGCGGCGCTTGGAACAAACATTCAACTATTACTTGTTGACAACAGTACTGCGATACAAAACATACAAACAACTTTGCAATCTGTCGTTGGAAGAGTTGGGCTCATTGCTGCTGACACGGTTGTAAAAAAACGACTCACATCATTTGACCACCCATTGATCACTCCCCTTCTTACAATCATTAAAGTCAAGGAAAATGCAAAAAATGCCGTTGAAAGTTTACTCGACACAACTGCTGTCGTTCCTAACCTACAAACAGCATGGGAAATGAAATCAACAATGCCCGGATGGCGTTTTGTCACTAAGGACGGCGAATTGCTCGAAGTTGATGGGCGGGTCTATATCGGACAATCGTCCACTTCAAGCCAAACCGGCTGGCTCACAAGACGAATTGAACTTGGCGCACTAGGTGTAGAAGTTTCTGCACTTGATCAACAAATTGACCAACGACAAACCCAACTCAGTGAATTGTTACATGAAAATGAACAAGCAAAAACACAACAACGTGATTCAGCGCAACGGGTTCGGGATGCAAGAAACACAGTAGTTGAAGCGGAATACCAACAACAACGCCTCAACGACGACTTGCAACGAACAAGCAGGCAGCATGTTGTTCTTCAAGATGAACTTGAAGAAGTGGGGGCAAGCATCCAGCAAGCGCAAACAGATCTTCGTGTTGCGGAAGAACAGGCAACCCAATGTGCTCAACTAGTCGCTACGGTTGGAGCACAACGGAACGGTGTCCGCGAAGAACTTGAGGAATCGCAAGAGCAAGCAAAGCTCAGTACTGAAAAACTGACTTCTGCACGTGTGGAACTCGGGCAAATCGGCGAGAAGCACGAAGCTAACCGACGCGAACTCAGACACATGGATGCTGCCATCGAAGAAACAACTCGCCAGAGAGAACTCTTCCAAGGGCAAGTCACAAGACGCCTTGGACAAATTGAACAGTTTGAAGGTTCACAACAAGATGCTGTTGATGAAATCAATTCAAAGTCGAGTAAAATTAAACTGCTAAAAGAAGAACTTTCATCGTTTACTGAAAAGACTGATGCAATCAACGCCTCCCTTGAAGAAGCAGCGAACAATTTACACCAGGCCCGTGAGAAAGCAACACACCTTGAACGCAACCTCAATGCGATCGAACTCAGTCGCCGCGAAGCTGAAATCCGAAGAGAGAATCTTGAGGAACGATCACTCGAGGATCTCGAAATCGATGTGCGACCAGCCTACGCAACGTGGAGTGAAACAAACGAGACAGCAATCCGTCCTGCTCAAGACCGCGAAGCGATGGACGCAGAATCTGAAGACTTACGTCTTGAAATCAAAAAACTTGGAAATGTGAATCTAGATGCAATTGAAGAAGAACTGACACTTGCAGATCGAAATGTTGATTTGGCAAATCAAGTCGTAGATATTGATGCTGCGAAAGAAACGCTTGTTTCATTGATTACAGAACTTGAAGATCTCAGCAAAACTCGTTTTGAAGAAGTCTTCAACGACATCCGTGAACATTTTGCAGGCAAAAGTGGGACATTCCGTCAACTCTTTGGTGGCGGCAGCGCTGACATTATGTTGCTGCCAGACGAGGATGGAAATATTGACATTCTCGAAGCTGGAATTGAAATCAAGGCAAAGCCTCCGGGCAAGCAACCTAGGGTCATCAGCCAGCTTTCTGGTGGTGAACAATCAATGACTGCTGTTGCGCTTTTACTCAGTATTTTCCGCGCTAAACCATCCCCTTTCTGCATTCTTGACGAAGTTGACGCAGCATTAGATGAAGCAAACACCCATCGTTTCAGCAGAGCTCTGCATAGTTTTCTTGAGAATAGCCACTTCATTGTGATTACACACCACAAGCGAACGATGATGGAGTGCAATAAACTCTACGGTGTAACGATGCAAGAGCGTGGTATTTCTAAACGCGTTTCAGTGACCGTAGAGGAAATTGGTGATAACGGTACTATTGCCGATTCAGCACACAAGCGTGAAGAATCTATGCCAATCGTTGAAACAACTGTACCGACTCAAGAGACTATTCCACACTAGGAACCAACACTATCCCCCTCTCTCTGTTGCACCGTTTCGGCTCTTAGATAGTTTGCAACTTATGAGTTCTTTGCTAATTGCACATAGTGCTATCAATAACAGCCCTGACCGCACTCGAGACTTCCGCCAACTGTTGCGATGGTTCTCCACCAAGTGGAAATGGATTTGGTGTATTGAAAACATGGTTGCCCCCATGAATCGACTTGAAGGTTGCATTCTTTGCAACTTTTTCAATTGCCTCCCCGGACGAAACTACAACCGTTTCGTCGTCTTCACCATGAATGACAGTAATAGGTACATCAATAGTTGCAACAAGGGCAAGCAAATCATGCTGCTCTGGATCTGCTATTTGTTCATCGAGAAAGATCCTACCAATGCGTAAGAGTTGACCAGTCCGAGACGATGGGCTTTCAACATACCCATCTTCTAGCATTGTTTGTTGCATCTTCTGAGAAAATGGGTTGCATGTTGCAGGCGCAGAAAGTGGGATAAGATGTTCAACTTCAATCGCGCCCCTTCCTGCTGCCAAGAGGATTGCTACGCCCCCCCTTGAATGCCCGAGAAGAATTGTTGGAAGTTCATTAGTACAGTGGGCAATGACAGCCTGGAGGTCATCGATCTGTGTATTCCATGAAGCTATTTCAAAGAGATCTGGCCTCTCGAAAGGACCATCTCCTGCGAGCATCCCTGAGTGCGAGAAATTAAACCGATGTGTGATCGCCCCTGCTTCTGCTGCCTTACTCGCAAGCCAAGGAAACATTCCATAATCTTTGTAGCCCTTAAACCCATGGGCGATAATCAGGTTGCATGTTGCTGCGCCATCAACTGCATGGGTTGTGCCATGTATCGCTTCACCCCCACTGCCTTCAATATTCCAATCTGTTTGTTTCATACCGCACATCCTACATGACCCGCGGTCAGATTGACCCCGGGTCAAGTTGACCGCGGGTCAAATGGTGTCAAGGGATCACGATTGAGACGCCAACTTTGAGGCGATCTGGATTTGATATGCGAGATTTGTTCGCTTCCCAGATTTGCATCCACTTGTGAGGAGAGCCGAGATAGTCATTTGCGATATCACTGAGCGTTTCACCATCTTGAATAACGTGTGTAGTTGCATTTGCCGGAATCGCGGAACTTGTGGAGACAGGTTCTGAAGTTGGCTTGTTCAATTCAGGAATACGAAGCGTTCGCCCCAATTGGATCGTCCGCGGATCATCAATATTGTTCAAAGTTGCAATCTTTGAGGCATGTTTTGCAGAACCAAGTAGTTTGTGGGCAATACCACCAAGCGTATCGCCTGAAACGATTGTGTAAAGTGTAAGTTCTTCCTTCTCAGGTTTTGCTTGTGGTTTTTCAACTCGCGGCGCAGATTCCGGCACTTCTGCTGTAACAGCAACTTCTTCGACTTTTTCGACGTGGACTGGTTCCTCAGCAATTTCAACAATTGCCGGCGCAATTCCAAGCGCTGCAGCTGCAGCCTCAAGATCACGACCAAACATCCTGACTTCAGTCGGCTTATCGCGAGTGGGCAAATCACCAACAGCAACTTGCGGCGTAGTAGTAGGTGCCATGCCATAATAGACAACAAGACCTGCGAGCAAGAGAACACAAATTGACAATACGGCTTTTGATGTGCCAGACATAAGATAGCCCTCCTTGGCTTCTATCTATGAATCGGCGTCTAAGCAAAGATAACTTGAAATAGAGAGTTTCTGTGCTTTACTCAGTTGGCTCGACTGGGTTTCTACTCGGTGAATGACCCTTGAATACCAATGGTGCAGCAACAGCAACTGAACTATACGTACCAACTACTATTCCAACCAGCAAACAGAAGGCAAATGGGCGAATGCCACTACCACCCACCACGTAAATGATCGCGACTGCAATGAGGGTTGTAAATGAAGTCAATAAGGTACGGCTGATCGTTTGGTTAATCGAGTTGTTGACAATTTCCATTGTTGGCAATGGTCGTTTACCGCGATTTTCTCGAATTCGGTCAAGGATAACAATCGTATCGTTCAGGGAGTAGCCAATCACTGTCAAGAGTGCTGCAATCACACCAAGGTCAATTTGGAATGCTTCGACCTTTAACGTTTGACTAAAGAACGCCTCGTTTGCAACGAAACCCGCAATCGCAAGAGCGCCCAAGGTAATCATCACGTCGTGCATCAAGGCAACAATGGCTGCAAGCGAGTACCGAAGTGAACCAAACCGGAACCAGATGTACGCAAGAATACCTAGCAAAGAAAGAACTACCGCAACAATAGCATTTGCCTTCATCGTGCGAGCTATTTGTGATGAAAAACTGCTGACTTGATCCAAACTTTGTGGTTGACTCAACGCTGTTTCAACAAGTTGCCATTCAGTAGCAGCAACTCGTTCATCAACAAGCTCGGGGTCGTTCCGTAAATAGTTCATGTCTGTGTCATACACAGCAACTGCGATGGAAGTATATCCGTCACCTTCTCCTCGTTCTACACCAAAAACTTTGACTTCACGACCGGCTGCATCACGTGCGTATTCCGGTTGTTGTCGCATACGATCAATTCGATTTTCAACATCTTCAAGTGTCACAAAGGGAACTATGTTTTCCACGAGGACGATCACGCCACCTCTGAAATTACTGATGTCCCCCCGAACGCCGCGACCAAGCACATCGCCGATCGTTACATCATCTCTAGATACTTGGAAAGTGTATTTCTGGAAATCATTCATGCCGACACCCTCGAACGTGAGTGATGGCGGAACATCAAGGTCTGCGCCAAAGGCTTCGGTAATTGCTTCAACAACAGTCGCAGTCACCACGGTTTCATCTTCAATTGTCGGCGGATTTGCAATTTTAATTTGGAAACCATCTGAGACAACTTGCCCTGCGTCATTCACTGCAGCATCACCGACTGTAAGTACCGTAGCACCAGAAAGTTCTGCGAGAATTTGATCCTTCATCGTATCGCCAGTAACGGCTTCGCCAATTGCATGGACGCGAGCCTCAACCGAACCCTCGCCAGTGTGGGAAAGCAGTAAACGCCCATCCTCTACAGGCTTCGTACGCATGGTAATCGAAACACCGCCGCGAAATTCGGTGTCAAGAATATGCACACCTCTGTGCATGACTGCCCAAATCGAAACAACAATGCCGACTGCGCTTATCACCCAAAATATTTTTCGCATGGAAACCCAGTTCCAATTTGGATGCAACACTCGTGCAACTGCTGGAAAGACTGTCGGCAACATGGGGAGTGTCCGACGCCCAAAAACGTTTGCGTAGATCGTAAAGATCACACGTGTCATAAAGAACGAAGTAAAGAGCGTTGCAACGATACCGATTGAAAGCGTAACAGCAAAACCTTTGACTTCAGTTGTCGCAGTTTTATACAACACAAAACAAACGATAAGGTTTGTTAAGTTCGCATCGGTAATCGTGCTGAATACTTTGTTGTACCCTTCTCGGATCGCTTCACGGAGATCGCGAGCGCCTGCTGCTAGTTCTTCTTGAATACGCTCATAGATCAAGACGTTTGCGTCCACAGCCATACCCATTGTAAGAACAACACCCGCTAAGCCGGGCAAGGTAAAAGTACCATCAATCAATGCCATCACACCGAAGATGAGTAAACCATTTGCAAGAAGCGCAAAATCCGCAACCAGACCTGCGAGAAGATAGTAGAACAAAATGAACGCCATCACAGCGATGACAGAGTATCCAAATGCAGAAAGCCCTCGGCCCAGGTTGTCTTGACCAATTGTTGGACCAATAATGTTTACTGCAATCGGATCGGGGCTGAGCCGAGCCTCAAGCGAGCCCGCAGCGAGTACGCGAAGTAAATAATCAATTTCAGCCTGTGAGAAACTGCCAGTAATTTGCCCCTGCGTGTTGATTTGCGTGCTGATGTTCGCGACAGTATAGACTTGGTCATCTAAAACAATGGCCATTGGGTCTTTAATATGGGCACCGGTAAGACGTCCCATCGCGTTGCCGCCAGAAGCATCCAGCCGAAACGCAACTGCAGGTCGACCAAATGGGTCAGCAGAAGAATATGCAGATGTCACTGACCATTTCTTGCCACCTTTATGTGTCATCGCACGCGCGTCATCATCGTAAAGAAGCAAGTAAAAATCGCCATCGTATTCTGCCGCTTCGAGTGAACGTGTTGAAGCAAAATATGTTTGCACATCAGCACGAAGCGCCGCTCTAGCATCAGGAGTATCAGCCCAGGCATTCACTTCATTGATTGGGTACCAACTTGCGATTGTGGAGTCCGTATTATCTGGACCAACCTTTGCAAGTTGCGTGCGAAGACCCGCTACGTCCACGCCTTCTGCCTTGCCTGAAGAAACTGCAATGCGGAACTCTAAGACACCTGCACCTCGAAGCATTCGAATCAGATCTTCTGGATCGTCAAAACCAGTTCGCTTTGTTTGATACTCATCAAAGCCGCCTACGAGTTCTCTTAGTTGATCAGATAGATGTGGATAGAGCGCACCTAGTTCCGCCAAAGCAGTATCACGGGGCGCAGATCCGCGAAGAATTTCGCCCGTTTGCTCATCGCGTACAACATACTCCTTGTCGTCACGGAGTGGTTCGCCCTCTCTCGAAAGTTGGAGCAACCGCATCACTTCATTTTTATCGAGACTCATTGCGAGTAATTGCTCACGTAAATCTTCTACTTCAATTTCCAAATCAGCGACTCGTTGCTCAAACAAGCCATCTGAAGGTTCGCCTTTAAGTTGTTCAAGTGCCCCTTGTAATTCGGTCCACTTTGTTTGTAATTCTTGTACGAGCTGACCACGTGAAGCATCGCCGCCAATTGCTGCAACCGCGTTGCCTTCTTCAAGTGCTTGATCAAGTGTGGCAGGTCGAATTTGTGCTTTATCAAGCAACACATCGAGTTTTACACGGTATTTATCTGCTAATTCTTTTACTTCAGAATTCGGCAATGGCATCACGACTTCAATTCGATCGGTGCCAAGTGGTGTCATTTGAATGTCAAGAACTCCGTCAGGATTGACGCGTTCTTTGAGCACTTCAATTGTTTGTGAGAGTACCGCTTGGCGATCGGCTGTATCGTCATCCATGCGTACCGAATAGATAAGACTTACGCCACCGCTAAGGTCGCGACCAAGTCGAATTTTTTTCTCAGGCGGGGTGACTGCAAAGGCACAGCCGATGAGAATGAGTGCGATCAGGATGATCTTCCAAATAAGATTCTGCATTTCTTAAAACGTCCGTAGAAAGGGAAAGGGGAAAATAAAAACAAAGTTAATCAGTACTACCGTTCGTTACTTGCTCAATACTGTCGCGAACTACAGTAATTCTCGTGTTTGATGATTCATCAACTTTAAGAATTACACGGTCTGGTTTAATTTCAACTATGGAACCAAAAACACCCCCTCGGGTAACAACTTGGTCGTGCTTCTTTAATGAATCTAACATTGAAGCACGCTTCTTGCGTTGCTTGCGACCACCGAATGCACTGAAGACAATCATGCCAAAAACGAAGAGCATGAGGATGAGAAAAAAGTTTCCGCCAAACGGATCAGCGGCTGCATTTTCTGCTTGCCCACCGACACCGTCTACAATTGCAACAGCATCGCTTGCTTGTCCTGGCGCCGCGGGACCCGCTGGGTTTCCTACTGCAGGCAGATCCTGCATGGCAACGATTGCGTGCATCGCTTCGATATTTGGTGTTAAAAAGTTCATACTGGCTCCTGAGATGTGTTCGTTTGGGTCGATTTCTGACCTTGTTGAAGCAATGGCCAGCGTTGAATTAGCAAAGACCACGAATCATCGCGTATTGCGGACCGTATGTCCACCATCAACGACTGAAAGTGATGAATGTTATGCATACTCACGAGGATGCCAGAGAGCATTTCTTTGGATGTGTAGAGGTGCCTGAGGTACGCCCTGCTGAAGCCAGAGGCACATGTAGCACACGTGCACCCCTCTTCTAGAACCCGTTCATCGTCTCTAAAACATGCGTTTCTGAGGTGTAATTGACCTTTTCGAGTAAATGCATGGGCGTTTCGACCGTTACGAGTTGGCAACACGCAATCAAACATATCAACCCCTGAGAGTACGCCACTGAGTAAATCTCGCTCATATCCCACGCCCATTAAATATCTTGGTTTTTCTTCAGGTAGAAGCCCAGCGGTGAACTTTACGACGTTTGAGATCGCATCAGGCGATTCACCCACTGCAACGCCGCCAATTGCATAACCGGGCAATTCGACGCTGCACACTTGCTCAACGCATCTTGCACGTAACTCCAAATTCGTCCCACCTTGCACAATTCCAAAAAGCGCTTGCGCATCTGGCTTTGCGTGGGACGCCGCGCACCGCTCTAACCACCGCGCCGTTCGGTCAAGAGATTCTAATAATCGTTTCTCATGCGCCTCTTCAGTAAGCACACCATCGCGACTTGTCAGCGCGTGACGCCTTCTTGCCAAATTTTGTGTTTGGGGCGCAACGCTTGATGGGCAATCGTCAAATGCCATGATAATGTCTGCACCAAGATTGTTTTGTATTTCGATCGACCGCTCTGGCGTAATACGAATCATCGAACCATCTATGATTGATTTAAATGTAACACCGTCTTCATCGAGTTTGTTAATGTCAGCCATCGACCATGCTTGATAGCCACCACTGTCTGTGAGAATTGGTCGATTCCATCGCATGAACTTATGCACGCCGCCAAGTTTTGCAATTTGTTCATCGCCGGGGCGAAGTGCGAGGTGATACGCGTTGTTTAACAAAATCTCACTGCCCGTTGATCTAACTTGGGAAGGTGTTAACCCTTTCACAGTTGCACGAGTACCAACTGGCATGAACGCTGGCGTTTGAAACGAACCGTGTGGTGTTGTTACAACACCAGTTCGTGCAGCGTTTTCCTTACTTTTATTGTGTATCTCAAATGTAAGAGGCGTTGGCATTAGTGATCTTCCCGCCGCGACCTTGATGCATCGTGGAGGATTTTCTTTTCTTTAGCAGATAAACTTGGAAGACCTTTTTGGTGCACTTTGTCTAAAATTCGATCAACTTGGTCGTCTTGTATTTTGTCAGATTTCCGAAATGCAAAATGTAAGGAAGTTGGATCTGCTTTGCCAAGAAAATCAAAGAACCCTGCAAGGTGTCGCGGGTTGCGAATGAAATACCAACCGGCAGCTGCGCCACCAAGGTGCGCTGCTTCGCCGCCTGCATTTTCTCCACTCGTAAGAAGTGTATAAATTGCAATGCCAACTAAAAGATACGCCATCGTTTTCAGTTGCATAGGAATGATAAAGAGCACAAGTACTTTGACTTTTGGTGCAAGGTAGGCACCTGCAATGAGTACGCCAAAGACACCAGCAGACGCACCGACGAGTGGAGATCGAATATCGTTAAAGAGTAAACCCGGAACTTCTTTGCCGATGAGCACGCCGCCAAGGTTAAGAAGCATGTACATCACTGCTCCAAACAATCCGCAAAGAAGATAAAATGCAAGGTATCGTTTACCTCCAAGCGATCGCTCCACAAGCCCACCGAAGAAGTAGAGGGCAATCATGTTAAAAAGCAAATGGGGAGGGTTTGCGTGCAAAAATTGAAATCCGAAAAAGCGCCAAAACTGAATGCCTAAAAAACCATCTGCAGTGCTGAAATGAAGCCACTCGATGAGTCTGTTCCCCATAAAGCCGTTGAGTATAAACACAACAACACAAATAGTGATCAGCCAAGCATTTACGCTCCATGGCTTGTTACCACTTGGTCGCCTTCCATACCCACCACTGCCAGTTGGTCTTGCATATTCTCTGTCGTAAATACCCATTGTGACCATTCTACCAAAACAACCCCGCGGGTTGTTTATTTCAATGCACAAAAAACCCCGCCTTAAAGGCGGGGTTTTTATCTAGAACGGAACGGGAAATAATTATTTAATCGTCAACAACAACGATGTCAACGCGTCGACTTGCCTCTTTCGTAGCAAGCGGTTTCGTCGGACCCCAACTTTCGATTGCGATACGGTTTTTATTCACGCCTTTCGATACCAAATAATCTCGAACTGCCCAAGCGCGATCAAAGGCGAGATGCCAGTTGCTCTTGAAACTGCTCTTCGTAATTTTGTCTGTATCGGTATACCCCATCACAACAATTGATTGATTTGGATAGCGATTGTTGAGTGCTGTTGCAACATCACCAAGCGTGCCCTTTGCATTCTTCTTCAACGATGCGCTACCAGATGAAAACAAGAGATCACTTGCAACTGTGAGTGCTAAATCTTTGTCGCGTATTGAAGCGGAAACACCGTCGATGTTTTCAAAGATATTGACTACTTCTGGTCGCGTATCAAGTTGAGTTTGCAACGTGCCATTGCGTTCTTGCTCGGCGCGAAGTTCTTCTCGTGCTCGTTGAAGATCGGAATCAGCGGCAAGCAACGCTTCTTGTGATTCAGTATATTGAGCCCTCAACTCTTCATTTTCTGTTTTGAATGCATCCATTTGTTCAGTGTTATTTGAACAACCGACCATTGCGAGCCCCATTGTTATTCCTGCTAATACTATTATTCGTCGCATCATGCGTGTCCCTTTCTCCGTGTCAGAGGACCTCACCTTATGTAAGAAAAACATCCTGTTCTTCTATGCCGTTTCCAACGGCGGGCGGTGATATGTACATTGAATACGGAATTGACTCATACGTCAAATCGTCTTCCCAAAAAAAAGTCTGTAATTTTTCAGTTTCAACAATTCCATCTCGGGGCATTTGGACGCCAGGCATCATGATTTCCCAGCCCCATTGCACAGCTGGCATCGCCAATATCACCATCACAGCGGCGATCGCGAGGTGAGGACCATACGGTATTTCTCGACGATGCTTACCCATCTTCGCAAGAATTGCAGAAACGCCTGCCCAAATCAGACCACTGAAGGGTGCAATAAAAAATATCAGTATCGGGTCAAACCACCCAACGACTGCCCCAACTGCAGCAAGCAGATGGACATCACCAAGCCCCATCGCTTCTTTTCCAAACGCGAGCGAACCGAAAATTCGCACCGCCCACACCAATCCACCCGCTACTAGATAGCCGAGCAAACAAGAACAAATTGACTGCACCAACAAAGATGGATGCCCTTTTTCATATCCAATTAGAAAACCCAAAACAATGCCAATCATCGCAGGCAAAAGAAACAGCAGTTCTTGCATCATTTCTCTGCGTGCATGCGGATATTCAGCGAGTGGTTCATCGTCTTTGATGTACGCTTCATAATCAGCAAAACTATAGTTGAGCACACCAAGGCGAAGCAAGAGTGTGCTCAACAGCACACCTGCAGTTCCTCCAATTGCAACGCCCGCCCAAGTCCAATCGGCCATCGGCATCGTCCACGATTGGTGTGGAGTAAATCGTAAATGAATCAAAGGTTGCACAACACTTGCGATCAGTGCAACAAAAATCATAGCAATAGGAATTTGTATAGGAATTGTGTACGTTCGCGCATCAATCACAGTCATTGCAAGCAAGCCACTGAACATCGAAGCGAGTGCAATGAAGGCGGGCAATGTTCTGTAAATTCCATTGGCATGCCACCACTGGCCGAATACTTCGCCTAAAAACGGTGTAGATGTTGGTATCCAATAGCAGAGTGCGTACAACAACAAAAACATTGATCCAGTGATGAACTCAACAATGGGATATTCACACGAGATTGGTGTTTTGCAATACTTACACTTTCCTCGTAAAAACAACCAACCAAAAATTGGCAGATTTTCTCTGAAAAATTTCAATTGATGTCCGCAATTTGGGCAACTACTTGGCGGAGTTAACAACGGAATTTGCCTAGGCAAACGATAGATCACAACATTCAAAAAACTACCTATACATGCACCTAAAACAAATACAAAAATTGCTGGTGGCAAGTGCGTGAGTAACGATGCTTTGAGAAGCAACGAATCAATACTTGGCTGAATAGGTGTAACGTCGATTGGTAATTCGCCTTTGCTTATTCAATATCATCAACTTCAGCAGTTTTTAACTGCTGTTCTGCTTTTGAAAGGAGTTCACGGCAACGCTTCACCAGCGCTTGCCCACGTGCATGCTGTCGTAACATCTCTTCAAGTTCGCCGATTCCTTCGTCAATTGATTTTACGATTGCATCAAGTTCTTCTGAGGCTTGCTCAAAGGACATCGATGCAGGTTCAAGAAGTTCAGTTTTCTTACTCATGTTGTGCACTCTACCCTCGACTTGATTGTTCCGTCAGCAAGAACTGTTGACAATTCTTGTCCGTCCTTGACATCTTTTGATGAACGAATCACACTTCCATTCTCGGCTTGGGTCAATGTAAAGCCCCTTTTCAAAACTGCTCGGGGGCCGATCGCTTCGAGCCTGCTAGAGAGCGTCTCTACATGTCCCATTCGTTGCGAAAAATTTCGAGTCACCGCAGCACGAAGTGATGCATCCATTCGGAGAAATCGCTCTTGGCGTTTTCGAAGCACTGCATGGGGACGTTTCGCTTGTAATGCTTCGTTCAACGAAGAAATATATCGCATTTTTTGGTGCAATCCACCAGTCATTGCTGCACCGAGTTGGCTGCCGAGCTGCGTCAATCTCCCTCGACCAAGTTCAATCACCCGCTGCGTTGTTGACTGCAAGCGAGACGCAAAATGATCCACCATCAGCATTAACTCTCCCGCATCAGGCACGAGCACCATGGCAGCTTGTGTAGGTGTTGATGCTCGATGATCTGCAACCAATTCAATGATAGAAGTATCAGATTCATGCCCAATGGCAGCGACAATTGGGGTCGTTGCCTTAAATGTCGCTTCCGCAACTGAGCGTTCATTGAATGACCAGAGTTCTTCGAGTGAACCTCCCCCTCGCGTCACAATGATTGCATCAATTTGCATCTTTTCCGCCGCTTGATCAACACGTTGAATTGCTTTTGTAACTGCAGGCGCGGCAGCGTCACCTTGCACTGGAACGTTTACAATAAGCAGTGGAACTGCAGGCCATCGCTGTCTTGCAGTTTCAATGACATCACGCACGGCTGCTGATGTTGCACTTGTAATCACGGCGATGCGGCGCGGATATGCCGGCAGTGGTTTTTTGTTTGTCTCATCAAACCACCCTGCATCTCTAAGTTCTTGAAGCAATGCTTCATATTTTTTTTGCAACTCGCCTTTTTCTTCGGCAGCAGGTTTCATTTTCTCTACATAAATTTGTGTTTTTCCATACTTCGAAAAATGCCCAACAGTCCCACGAATTATTACCTGATCTCCCTGCTTTGGCTTCCATCCTTTTGGTTGAACCCCACGCACGTTCGAAGCCCACATTGCACAATCTATTGATGCATCGCCATCAGTCAAACTGAAATACCAATGGTGTTTGAAACTTGGTTTATTGACTTGCCCAACGACGTCAACTCTGCCTACCCTCGCATCAAGCACAGCATGGATCTTTTTACTGAGATCCTTCACTGAGATTGGCGTAGGCGGTGATTGTGCTTCGAATAAATCCATATTCATTTCAGGTGGTATCCTTACCACTATACGTTATGCAGGATACCACTTACGAATTACGACGATTAGTATCAACAATTTCTGGAATCTCTCAAGATCATGCCCAAGGTTTGCAAAAACTTGGTATCGAAACTGTTGCAGATGTAATCAAGCACCTTCCACTCCGTTTTGAGGAACACCATGGAGGCGTCACAATCGAAGAAGCGACTGCGATTCTTGGAGAGAATGATCGAAACCCAGATTTGGTCACGATCGAAGGAGAGATTGCCGAAATCCGACCAATCCGAGGTTGGAAACGAGCTAAGGCACGAGTTGAAGTGTTCCTTGAAGATGAAACCGGTTCGCTTAAAATCAATTGGTTCAATCAACCGTGGATTGCAAAGAAGGTACATCCCGACATGCGGATCCGAGTCCATGGATCGCTCTCGACGTACAAGGGCAGCGTGCAAATGACGAACCCACGGTGGGAAGAAGTTGATGGTGAAGCGTGCGCTTCAAAAGTTGAAGGTGGTTTATGCCCTGTCTATCCCGCGAATGAACTCGTTTCTTCAACAGTAATCGCAAAGTTGATAAGCGATGTAATTGATAGTGCCCTTCCACAAATTGAAGACCACTTCACTGAAGTAGAACGTAAAAAACTTTCTATGCCTGAACTTCGCGAAGCATACCGCAAGGTACACAAGCCGCAAGAAGAGAGCGAATCGAAAGAGGGCAGAAGAAGAATTGCATACGATGAACTTTTTCTCTTACAACTTGGTGTCATGATGAAACGACACCACAGGCAAACAACGCTACACGCCCCCGCGCTTCGGTGGGATGAAAAAGTTAAAAGTCGGATTGAAGCACGAATTCCTTTTACGCTCACTGCATCTCAACAAAACGTCATTGACGAAATTGCACACGATGTAACCAACACGGTTCCAATGAACCGCTTACTCCAAGGCGACGTTGGATCTGGAAAAACGGTCGTCGCTCTGCACGCCATGCTCATGGCAGTTGTCGGCGATGCCCAAGCAGCACTCATGGCACCCACTGAGTTGCTTGCTGAACAACATTATGGAACGATGGTTGAAATGCTCGAAGGCTCTTCCGTATCGGTGGGCTTGCTGACAAGTTCACTCGGCGCAAAAGAACGAAAACCGCTGATCGAAAAGATCAGCAACGGGGAAATTGACATTCTCGTTGGGACGCACGCCCTTCTCACAACAGATGTTGTTTTTTCAAACATCGCTGTCTCAATCGTTGACGAACAGCACCGATTTGGCGTACACCAACGTGCAACCTTGCGAAACAAAAGAGATGATGACAAAACAGTTCCACATACGCTCGTCATGACTGCTACACCAATTCCCCGCACGCTTTCACTCACTATATTCGGCGACCTTGACGTATCAACAATTTCTGGGTTGCCCCCTGGTAGATCGCCAATTACAACTCGGTTAGTCCAGCCAGAAGATGCGTCAAAAGTTTATTCGTATTTCAGAGAACGCATAAACAAGGGACAACAAGGGTACGTTGTTGTCCCGCTTGTTGAAGATACCGATTCCGGAATGAAAGCGGTGCGAAGTCACGCCCAAGCATTAGAACGAGAGTACTTTCAAGGCAAGCATGTTGGATTTGTCCACGGCAGGCTAAAAAGCGAGGAACGTGATGAGACCATGTCAGCGTTTCGTGCTGGCAAAATTGATGTCCTTGTGGCAACAACCGTTATTGAAGTTGGCGTTGATGTTGCAAATGCAACAATAATGGTCATTGAACACGCCGACCGTTTTGGTCTTGCACAATTGCATCAACTTCGTGGACGAGTTGGAAGAGGAAAACTTCCGGGAGTATGTGCGTTGATCGCCTCTCCAACAACCAACGATGCCATCGAACGACTGAACGCCATTGTCGAAACAACAGATGGCTTTCGTATCGCCGAAAAGGATTTGGAAATTCGCGGGCCAGGTGAATTGTTTGGTGCAAAACAAAGTGGCATCGCCCCCTTCAAATCAGCTCGCTTACCTCGCGATTTAGAACTGCTTCGAATGGCAAGGCGCAATGCTGTCGAGTGTATTCAACATGATCCCTTGTTGAAAAATGCAGAACTTCTTCGGAAGAGACTCCTACGTAAATACGGCGAATCACTAGGATTAGGAGATGTTGCATAATGTCAGCAAACCGAGAACTTGCATCCATTTTCCAGAAATTTGCAACAGTTTTAGAAATAAGTGGCGCCAATGCATTCAAAATAAATGCACATGTCAAAGTTGCCCGCGTCCTTGAAGATCTCTTGGAGGACATTGAAACTATAGATGACCCGTCTTCCATTCCGGGAGTGGGCAAAAGCAGCGCAGCGAAAATCAAAGAGTATCTAGCAACTGGCGAAATTACAGAACTACATACACTTCTCGCTTCTATCCCCGAAGGGTTGCTCGATCTCATGCAAGTGCAAGGTCTTGGTCCAAAGACTGTTCGTAGATTGTGGCAAGAAGCAGGAGTCGTTGACATTCCAACACTCAAGGCAGCCATTGCAGATGGACACCTTGAATCTATGCCAAGAATGGGAAAGAAAACAATTGCGAACATTGTTGATTCGCTTGCGTTTTTAGAAACAGCATCTGTACGCACTCGTATTGGTGATGCAATGCCGATTGCGGAATCGATCATAGCCACACTAAAAAAAGTTTCGGGTGTGCGTGAGATTGAATTTGCTGGTTCACTTCGCCGGGGGAAAGAAACCATTGGCGACATTGACATTTTGGCAACAACAACAGAACAAGAACTTCTTGCAGAAGCGTTTTGTACACAAAAAGGCGTGACAAAAGTACTTGTCCGCGGTGAGACGAAATGCGCCGTTCGCCTCGATTGTGACATGCAGGTTGATTTGCGTATCGTCGAAGAAGATGCTTTTGGCGCCGCATTGATGTATTTCACAGGAAGCAAGGAACACAACATCATGGTGCGAGAACGTGCAACCAAGCAACACAAACGGCTCAATGAGTACGGTCTGTTTGATTCAGAAGAAACGTGTATTGCATCGCACACTGAACGTGCAATGTACGAAGATCTTGGTCTTCCGTACATCCAACCCGAACTTCGCGAGGGGAAGCAAGAACTTACGCTGAATGAAACACCAGAACTCATACGACTTGAAGACATACAAAGTGATCTACACGATCACACAATTGCAAGTGATGGGCATCTCACGATCGTTGCACTCGCAGAGGAAGCGAAACAGCGTGGTTTCCATACCATTGCTGTAACCGATCATAGCCAATCATCAGTACAAGCCAACGGACTTTCTCCCGAGCGACTTGTACAACATATTTCAGCGATCAAACATGCGAACGCAGAGGTAGAAGGCATCAACATTCTCGCAGGAAGTGAAGTTGATATTCACGCTGATGGCAGACTCGATTACGAGGATGAACTTCTATCGCAACTTGATATTGTTGTCGCTTCACCCCACATAGCACTCAAGCAAGATTCTTCAAAAGCAACAGTACGATTACTCAAAGCAATCGAGCATCCACTCGTTCATATCATTGGGCATCCAACTGGGCGCGTAATCGGAAAACGTCCTGGACTCGATCCCGACATGCCTACGCTTTTTGCAGCGGCGGCTGAACATCACACTGCTCTAGAAATCAATGCCAACAGTTGGCGACTTGATTTACGTGATACCCACGTGCACGGAGCGATCAATGCAGGTGCGATGATTTCAATCAACACAGATGCACACGCTGTGAGTGATTTTGACCAACTTCGCTACGGCATCTCGGCCGCACGTCGTGGATGGCTCACCCCTGCAAATTGCATCAATTGCTTTTCATATAAGACGTTGATGGCTTGGCTCGCTCGCAGTTGCTAGAATGTACCACTTACGATGTTTGAATCACTCTCTGGAAAACTTACTGGCGCTCTAAGAAACCTATCTGGACGCGGAAAAATTAGCGAAAAGAACGTTCGCGACTCCATGGTGGATGTCCGCAAGGCGCTCCTTGATGCCGACGTCCATGTTGATGTCGTTTCTCAATTCTGCGAAGAAATTGTCCAAGACGCCCTCGGAGCAAAAGTAACCACATCGCTCAAGCCAGGTGAAGAAATGATTGGCATTGTCAATCAACGACTTGTCGATTTAATGGGACCCGTTGAGAGTGGTGTCATGCTTGTTGATCCGGGACCAACGATCATCATGATGTGTGGCTTGCAGGGATCTGGCAAAACAACTACATGCGGCAAAGTTGCAGCGTACTTAAAAGCACGAGGTAAAAAAGTATCCCTTGTTGCTGCAGATCTGCAACGACCTGCTGCTGTTGAGCAATTGCAAGTCACCGCAGAAGATGTCAATAAAAATGGCAAGGGTGTAGGCGAAGTTACATGTTACGCCGAACCTGAAAAATGTGGCGAATACGGAACGGCAACTGGCGTTGCTGTTGGTGTGTGTAAACGAGGTGTCAAACACGCCCGTAAAAACAAAGTAGACGTTGTTATTCTCGATACTGCTGGTCGATTGCACATTGATGATGAACTCATGACTGAACTTCGCGGGGTGAAGTCGACAACTTCACCGCAGCAGATTTTCCTTGTTGTCGATGCGATGATCGGGCAAGATGCTGTCAATGCTGCAAGCGCGTTTCACTCACAACTCGCAGTCGATGGTGTCATTCTTACAAAGTTTGATTCCGACACTCGCGGCGGCGCTGCACTCTCAGTAAAACGTGTTACTGGCGTACCGATTAAGTTCATTGGCACTGGCGAAAAGTTTGACGCGCTTGAGGAATTCCATCCAGAACGAATAGCAAGTCGTATTTTGGGCATGGGTGACGTTCTTTCGCTTGTTGAAAGAGCACAAGAAGAATTTTCTGAAGAAGATGCAGAAAATATCGCTCAAAAAATGGCGAGCGGTACGATGACTGTGACCGATTTCATCAAACAATTGAAGTCGATTCGTCGCATGGGATCAATGAAATCATTGCTAGGCATGCTCCCAGGTGTTGGCGCTGCATTGAAGAACGTCCAAGTGGATGACAAACAATTTGATCGAATTGAAGCGATTGCGAATTCGATGACCAAGAAAGAAAAGACTGACATCAAACTTCTTGGCAAGGGACGAATCAAACGAATCGCAAAGGGTTCGGGTACGAATCCATCCGAAGTCAATCGGTTTGTCAAACAATTTGAAATGATGAAAAAGATGTCAAAACAAATGGCGGGCGGCGGTCTCGGTGCCAAGATGGGCGCGATGAAGGATCTCGCCGGCGGCATGGACCCAGCCTCAATGGCAGGCATGTCCGGTATGACCGGGCGTGGTTCCACTAAAACCAAATCCAATAAACAACGCTTTAAACGACGCAAACGAAAATAAGCGCTCGCTTGAAAAACAACCCCGCGGGTTGTTTTTTCCCTGCGATGTCCCCATGCGTAATTAGTTGTAAGTTTCTCCACGGCAACATGTTGTTATCGTAAAAAACGAGGATAACAAAACTTCATACACCGCCAGAATGGTGAATCTATTGGTTGAAATGCGGTAGGAACGTCTCTATTTCGCCTGTATTGGTGGCGTCTAATCGTGACGCAGGAACTCACCATATTTATGTGAAAGGAGACACCACAATGAAAATCACACACACCATTCTCTTCTCTGGCATCGCCATTCTGGCAATGCAAACGGCTGCCACTGCAAGCACGTCCAATCGGGGTGAACAACCTCCGCAATGTTACACGGTCTATGTCAGTCCTGATTCAACAATTGCCGATGACTCAAACCCTGGGACAAGCAAGCAACCTTTTTACAATGTGCAATACGCAATCGATGTCGCTTCTTACAACACACCATCTGTCGTTGTATTGCTACCTGGAATCTACTCTAACAGCACAAACGCTTCGCTCCCTATACATCTATACGAAGATGTTTCATTGCAAGGCACAAGTGCCATGAACACGATCATCGATGGTGAAGATTACTACTCTGACCTCCTTTGGTTCTACGGTGCGTGGGGAACATTTACCGAAACGTACGTTGACAGTATTACCTTCCGTCGAGGTGACTATGCAATTTATATTTACAGCGAACTTGATGAAATCGGACCAACTGTTTCGAACTGTGTCATCACCGATAACAACCACGGCGTTCATATTGGAACCGAGTGGGATGAGCCAGATGCGTATATTCATACATTCCCGAAATTTGTAAACAATACGATTGTTGAAAACAACATCGGTGTTTATGACATCGCTGTTGGTGGTCCACTCGATGGATTTGGAATTGCAAATACAGCAATCATCAACTGCACTATTCTATTCAACACACAGTGGGATCTTGCTGGAGTTGACGCAGGAGACATTGAATCAAGTGCATTTGTCACAATGAAGATGAACCAACTCAATGGTCTTGCACCAAATTCGTGGGCGTGGACAAGTTCACTCACACTTGATGGAACATTCGTCAACGCTGCAGATGGTGACTATCGACTTCTCCCTTACACATTACTTGAAGACATCGGAACCACGCATCTCGATGTACCAAATGGAACGGTTGTTAGTCAATTCAGTGCATGCGGTATGAATATTTTTGATTTTGATGGTGAGGGGTTTGGTAATCCAAGAAATCGTGGCGGTATTGATATAGGTGCTGACGAACGTGACGATCTCATCATCGCTGGATACATCCCATGGACAACAACATTCGGTACTGACTCAACAGGTCATGCCTATACATTGATGGACCTTAATGTATCTCCAAAAACCACAATCGGTTCAACTATTAACGTTCGCCTCATTGCATCTCTTGGAGCAGAATCATGGGATGATACGAGTCCATATCCTGGTGCAAGAGCAGATGGAACAGTGAGCCTCTTTGGAACTGCCAACTGGGGAAGTTTATGGATCGACAGATTTGGACTAACAAGAACGCATGGCATCTTAGCGAACTCTGGGAGTTGGTTCAGCCTTCCATCACCTGCGAGTGGAAACCCTATGCACTTCAACACGCAAGGTGTTGCTGGAAATGCAAATGGTCGAACTGAATTGTTCAATTTGCAAACATACCTTGCGAAATAGACCATGGCTGTCTGATAGCGTTCGGTGCCACCCCATCATTCATTGGTGGGGTGGTTTTTCAATGCACACTGACCCGAACAATGCACAGCGGTCAATTATCCTCAAAGGGCAGTGGATCTCTTGCATCACCATGTGCCCACGCGCGGATATTTGGCAGCACAATTTCTTGCAACGTAATTTTAATGCACGCTGCAACTGGAACTGCAAGCAACATTCCGTAGGCCCCGAGAACACTACCACCAGCGAGGACTGCCACGAAAATAGTCACAGGATCTAGATTCGTTGCCTTTCCAGCAATAAGCGGGGTCAAAATCCAACCATCTAATGCTTGCACGATGCCAAACACAAGTGATGGCCACAAGATGATTGCCCACCAGGTCATGCGACTCGCCTCTGGAACTCCAAGTTGTTCGAGAAACAACAAACCAACCGAAAGTGGAATCCCAATAAGACCTAGGAACGGAACGGCGCAAAGTACACCAATGCCAATGCCTAACAGAATCGCATAAGGAACTCCAATGATCATCCAACCAACGGCAAGTGTTGCACCCATGATTGCCGCAATCACAATGCGACCGCGCACAAATCCAGCAACTGCAGCATCCATTTTTGTAAGTAACGATTCGATTTCATTTCTTCCATCATCTGGGGTCAAGCTTCTAGCAAAAGAAACAACCTGTGGAAACCACAAACTAAAGAAGAAAAAGTAAAACGGAATCAACACTGCCAAAATGCCAAAGCGAACGATCGAGCCAATAATTTTCAGCGCGACATCTCCCGTTTGTTTTGCAATGTTTAACAACCCGTCCTTTTCATGTGTCGTTTCTGTCATGGATTCAGGGGCATTCGTTACTACTTCTTCTTTTTTGCCCGAAGGTAAAAAAGCAAGCGTTTGCTGAATATCATCCTTCATATCTTCCGGCGCATACTTCGTAGTGACATTTTCTAATTGCGAACGAAGTTTTCCGTTCGTCACATCACCAACAAGGGAACTTGTCTGAGAAATTACCATTGGGACAGTAAGAACCAAAACAGCCAGAACAAACGTTGTCACAATTGTCAGCAATCCAACAATCACAGGAATTCTTCCCAGAGGAAACTTCGGATGATTTTCTAAATACGAAACAAGTGGTTCAAATAGATATGCAAGTAACAATGCCACCAAAAGCGGAATCGTAATGTCTCGCATTGCGTACCCAAGCCAAACGCCAAAGATGATTGCCAAAATTAAAAAAGAATCACGTACCCATTGGATCTGCCAAAGGTGCAGGGTTGATACATCTCTAGGTTGATGTTCGTCGCTCTCGCCACTCATGGCAATGTGCCTACTCAAAGGCTCCGATGCATTCTTTCAACTCTTGTTGATGAAACGCTTCGTCAAAATCAAAGACGCCGCGAAAATCGTCAATCGAATCCTGTGGACTTGTTCGTAATAATTGCATCTCAGCCATGTGGTAGACAATCGCACCAAAATCATCGGTTCGATACACGTCCCAGTGCCGCAATACAACCAGAGCGAGCGAGCCGTAACATTCGATTGCAAAATCTCGCAATCCCATGCACAACTGTTGACCAGTCACGTGGCGATCTAATTCATCAAAGCCAGAATCGTTTTCCTGCTGAAGTGCCACAAGATTGGTTGTATAGCCCAAACCTCGTTCGACAAAGTCGAATGCAGCAGGTGCGTAGGGTGTAGCTTCCGCTACTTGTGTCCAGCCATATTGGGTGTTAATCGTTGGGATACTCATCTTGTTTCATTCCATTATGAATCCGCCATCATATCGGCGAAAATTGAGATGATTGAACAATCAAGCCTTTTTTTTTTAATAAACCTGTTTTTTTGACAATAAAGGCAGAATCCACGTTGGCGCATCGGTCGATTGCATCACTTGATCAAATGTAGTTTCGCTTTCAGAACCTACATGAAGAAGCCCCGCAACGCGCCCCTTTTCTAATGTAACCAATGTTGGGTCCTCATCAAGTGCTTCTGCACCCTGCACAGTTGCCATACGTAGTAGAGTAGAAGCATTGGTACATCCTTGCCCGTAAAGAAAACGCATTTCATCTAACACACTAATTCGATCCGGTGTATCCAAACAAATCAAAGAGTCTGTACCAAGTGCAACCGAGACACCACTCGCGACCATCTCTTGATACTGATGATTTGTATGCCCAAAATACGCGCTCGCTCTTGGACAATACCCAACTGTCAAATTTGTGTTTGCAAGTTGTTCAAGATGATGATCGCCAATGTAATTCAAATGCGCAGCAATAAGTTTTCGTTGTTCAAGATTTGCAACAATCTCATCAATGGGATGATTGTTCCATTTTTTTACTTGATCATTCCACGCACCAACTTTTTTTGCTAATGCAACCAAGGGTCCTTTGCCTTGCATCGTCGCTTCAATTTCTTCCGGCAATTCTGCAAGATGGGTTGCAATTGGCTTTCTGCTTTTAAATGCTTTTCGAAATACTTCGAGTCCACACGAATATGGCGCATGTGGCGAAATGCCAAATGTACTTGGTATCGTATCAATCGCATCGATTGCAATTGATTCTCTACTTCCAAGACCAAAGACTTCAACAAATGAAATACCACCAAGAACAGAATCATGCACTTGTTGTGCAACCGCAACAGTACTTGCAATGTCGCCGACCATCGCCGTTCCACCGGCAACTGCAAGTTCAATCCCACGCTCCGTTGCTACACGCACTTCTTTTTCTGAAGTGCCCTTTCTTATTGGAGTGACCGTGTGTTCAATCCACGAAGCAAAAGAATCTTCTGGAGGACGGATCCCAACACCACTTAAATCCAAATGGGAATGGACGTTTGCAAATGGCGGAATGACCAGACCATGCACGCGTTCTGGGTGAACATCTGTCGAACCAATTTCTTCAGGCGAACCCACAGCAATCACATCGTGCCCCTCCAATAGAATCGCCGCTGGCGAAGCAAGAATGCCTCGAAAGTCAACAATTGTGTCACAATGGATAAGTTTTCGTGTCATAGAGTGTAATATCTTCCCTCTTTGGTGCCTACAAAGACAATCGAGGTTGATACACTGTACACCGAAGACGGGACGGAACCCGTCAAAATAGTGCCAATCAGAGGAGGATCCCACATGAGCACAAAATTAATGACATCTTTAGGAATTATGACCATCGGCTGCGCTCTCGCAACGGGTTGTGTTCGCCAAGAACGCTACGACACAAACGTGAGTGCAACCAATTCACTCAAGGAGCAACTCGTTCGCACCGAGGCTGATTGCACTGCTGCGACGAACGCACTTGAAACACGCGACCGTCAACTTGCTCAAGCGCAAGCGAATTTGAACGCGTTGCAAAGTCAATATGACCTTCTCTCAGGCGAACTAGATACGATTGCAAATGCCAATGACGATTTACTCACCCAAGTAACAGGAATCAAATTAGGTTCCTTGCCGATCGAAACACAACAGAAACTTGCTGCACTTGCCTCCACATATCCAGATGACATGTGGTTTGATGCAGACACAGGCATGCTTCGTTTTGGAAGTGACTTCACATTCTCAAGCGGACAAGCACAACTTAGAAAATCTGCTGAAGAATTGATCTCGCGGGTTGCGACAATTCTAAACTCACCTGAAGCTGCAAACTTTGAAATCGTTGTGATTGGTCACACTGATAACGTGCAACCAAAATCTTCCTCTGTTCGTTATCCAACAAACTGGGAACTTTCAACCGCACGTGCCGTGAGTGTTGCAAAATCACTCAGCGCTAATGGAACAGATCCCTCTCGATTCCAAATTGCAGGCTTTGGCGAATATCGTCCACTTACTACAAATCGTGAAGGTGGCACAAAAGAAAATCGTAGGGTTGAGATTTACCTTCAACCAATGACTGAAACTGTTACATGGGAAACCCCTGAAACAACAACAGAAACTGTAATCGTTGAAGTTGTTGAAGAACCAATGAAATGATGTTTGCTTGGCTCGCGCAATCACGTATGGGTCACAATACACAGCATGTACGCCGGCTCCCAATTGGGAGCCGGTTTTTTCTGCTCCTCACACTACTTTGCGTTCAAACCTCTTTTGCAGTCACCCTTCCGCAAGATAACCCACCTTTTTACCCACTACAAAGATCAAATCCAAAATTACACGACATCACTGTCACTGTAGGGATTCCATGGAACCAAGCTTATCCACCCCGTGGAGGTGCTAGTACCCCTATTTGCTGGCCAATTGTTCCAAGAACGAATTGGGCGTTTGCCGTCAATGCTCAACCACTAGTAGCTGAACTAAAGAACGGTCAACAATTTCTCAAAGAGCCAAATGCGTGGCGTTTATGCAAACCTGTCAATCCTTCAGGGCAATGGGAGTTGACAATTCCAATCGCAAATCGTTGTTATGGATCATTAACAGTTCAAGTACGCATTCGAATGAATTCATTTTCTAGCCAACTTGATGAGAATGCTGCTGCGAACATTGGATGGCAGGAAAAGTGGCAAGGGGATAGCAAATCTTACCTTGCCCCTTCGGATTTTATCGAATCTTCAAATGAAATCTTTATGAAAGCAGTTCACGATGCACTTGGTGAAAACACGCATGCAATGTCTGTGCATCACACTGCGAAAACACTCATTCGATATTGCTTGCAAAAAATAAAAAGTGATGGGCAGTACGAAGATCGCTCGCGAACGAATGTTCGCGGCTTCGCTGTTAACGGAGCCGTAAAAACTGTAGAAGCAGAAACTGGAACTGCGTGCGATCTCGTGTGCGTGTGCGTTGCAACACTGAGGGCGGCAGGCATCCCTGCTCGTCCAGTCATCGGGCTCACAAATAAGAATGTTGTTGGAACATACACGACAGAGTCTAGATACATGGTCTGGGGGGAGTATGCTCTGCCGGGTGCTGGGTGGGTTCCTTTTGATCCAAAGCGTATGCAAGGCACCGTAGACCTAGTTCCCCTGGAAGAACCATGGCAAGGCCTTGGGACCATGCAGTTTCTCAATACACGTATCCCACTTGCATTTTCGTTTGTAGTTGGTGGTGTAGGCAAAGCATATGACGCCATTGGTCCGTGGAGTTGGGTACCAATCTATGATGGGCGTTCCCTCCCTGTGCCCCAAAACCTCAATTCCATTCCTTGGTATCACACCGAAAACGAAGAGACACACATTCTCGTCCCCTACTCTCCTTCCATTCAACAACTCGGCGTAGTTTCGCTTGGATCAGGTACTTCATCGCCTCCTAGAATAGAACAATGAAAGACGAAGGACCAAGCCAAGCGGATATCGAACGTTTTTCTCGTGAAGATACTGGGTATTGCCCAGATTGCGGCGAGGAAGTCTGGGATGACGCACCTCAGTGTAAATCATGCGGTACTTGGTTATATGATGGCGCTTCAAGCCGCCATCCAGCTGATGCTGATTTTCGAAAACAATCTTTTGCGATCATCGGTGTGATCGTTTTGATCGCTTTTTTTTGGGGCTTGTGGCGTTTTTTTTGACCCGTAGTCAATTTGACTACGGGTCAAATTGACTACGGGTCAAAACATAACCCGCATAATCGGAACAAACGTCCGAGAGCATCGTTGTTTCTAGCATACCCACCTATTTTTCTGAGTAATCGTTGGACAAACACTCAAGTGAGTGCATCATGAGTGTGTGACAACCAAGTCACAATAAAACATAAAACGAGAGAAAAGAGAAAGACTATGAACGAGAGAAATATAGAAGAGAGAATGTGCCGCCTCATTGAGAAGTTGCAAACACTACCGAGGGAACACCGCGAGTCACTTGAAGAACTCTGCAACAACGAAGATGAAGAACGCTCAAGCGTTGAAGAATCCGTTGCGAAATTGCAGAACTCGCTTGACTACCTTCGCCTGAGCGTGAAGTACATGGTGTTCGATCTTGAAGCAACACGCCGAGAGAACGTGTATCTTCGAAAATTGGTAGAGCAAATCCGTCGCGATAGTTCACGGAGAAATGACATCGACGGACCAGATGAGTTCTACGGCGGCAACGGAGCAGATTGAGAGTAGTCACTTTAGAGTGATGCAACACGCAACGCGGCGTCTGGTGCTTCTTGCATCAGGCGCTTTGCTGTTTTTGGGTCGTCACGCATTTCTGAAAGAATGCCTGACAAATGTGAATCTCTGTCCCGAACCCAACGCTTAAAGTATTCTTCGAGTTGGCCGCGATTAAAACGAGTGAGCGGATCGTCCATACCTGTTTGCACAATTGCCCACTCCATCAAACCGCGACCGCTCATGTCGTACTTGTACAAATCAAGTGTTCTTTTAAGGCGATACTCTGCTGTGTTAAATTTGTCGCGGCAAGCCATTGGAATAGCGAGCATAATTTCGAGGAGTTTTTTCTCGACGGCTTGATTCAAACCAGATCGTTCAAGATCTTCGATTTCGGCAATCGCAGGCCTATCAAAATACCGATCTCCTGGAACTGTGTGTTCGCCTTGCATAGGAATAAGTGGTAGAGCATGACCTGCAAATATTTTTAAGCCCGCATTTGAGAAACGAACAGTAACTCTCGGCGCAGGCTTGCCGCCAACCACAGCGTTCTCAACTTTAATAACAGCACCGCTGCCCCACTCTGGGTGTAACTTGTGTGTAACACGATCGCCAAATGCAATAGTTTCAGTCATAATAAATTCAAATTCTCTCAAAAATATATCTATGGTTTACAGTGAAATGTAAAGCATTCGATTCGTTGATATAAACACGCCCCCGCTTGTCAGAATTATAGCATAAAAAAGGAGAATTTCCAAGTAATTTGTGTAAAAAAACAACCCGCGGGGTTGTTTTAATACACAGCCTTACACGATGCCTTGTGCCATCATTGCGTCTGCAACTTTAACAAAACCGGCAATGTTCGATCCAACAACGTAGTTTCCTTCGAAACCGAATTCTTTGGATGCACCAATACATTGCGTATGAATAGCATGCATGATTTGTTTCAATTTCGCATCAACTTCTTCTCTTGTCCAGAAGAGCCGTTGACTCGCTTGCGTCATTTCTAAACCAGAAACTGCAACACCGCCGGCGTTTGCGGCTTTTGCTGGGCCATACAAAATGCCTGCGTTTACAAATGCTTGTTGCGCCTCAATTGTACTTGGCATGTTCGCACCTTCACTCACAAGGTCTACGCCGCTTGCGAGCAAATTCTTCGCATCGACACCATTGATTTCGTTTTGGGTTGCAGAGGGGAATGCGCAATTCGCTGGCACTGCCCAAAGTGGATTGTGGTCTAGTGAATCATCTCGAGGATGGAACTCTGCATTTGGAAATTCTTCGACATACTCACCAATTCGTCCACGACGATTATTTTTAAGGTCCATCACCCATGCAAGTTTCGTTGCATCAATGCCGTCGCCGTCATACACCCAACCACTGCTGTCGGAAAGTGTCACTACTTTACCGCCAAGTTCTGTCATCTTTTCCACTGTGTACTGTGCAACATTGCCAGATCCAGAAACCAAGCAGGTTTTTCCTTCAAATGTATCGCCACGAGTTGCGTACATTTCAGCACCAAAGTACACGACGCCATAACCGGTTGCTTCAGGACGAATCAAACTGCCGCCCCACTCTAAACCACGGCCGGTAAGAACTCCAACGAACGTATTTGTTAACTTTTTATATTCCCCGAACATATAGCCAATTTCTCTGCCGCCCACACCAATGTCTCCTGCAGGAATATCTGTGTCTGGTCCAATGTGTCTAAACAACTCCGACATAAAAGATTGACAAAACCGCATCACTTCACCATCACTTCTTCCTTTCGGATTAAAGTCAGCGCCGCCCTTTCCGCCGCCCATCGGCAGGGTGGTCAAACTATTTTTAAATACTTGTTCAAAACCAAGGAACTTCAAAATAGATAAGTTCACACTTGGATGAAAACGAAGTCCACCTTTATAGGGACCAATAGCACTATTAAACTCAACACGATACCCACGATTGACTTCTACATTGCCAGCGTCGGTCACCCATGGAACACGAAACTGAAATGCACGTTCCGGCTCAACGATCCTCTGAAGGATATTTCCTGAAACATATTGTGGGCGACTCTCCATCACACCTTCAAGGGATGAGACGACTTCATGCACAGCTTGCAAAAATTCTGGTTCATGTGGATTTCGAGCAGTTACGTTGCCCATAAAATCTTGAACAAATTGGCTATCGGTGCTTGTTTCGGTACAACATTGTGTAGTAGTCATTCAAGGTCTCCTTTACGTTGAATCGATACATGGTACCCTGAGCAGATACCCAATGGAACACCCTCCTAAATCAAATCTTCCCCCCAAAGAACTTCTCCCTCTCCGAGTTAAAATTGATGAAATTGACCATCAAATCCTTGACTTGCTTAGGCAGCGAAACGAAGTTGTTACCGAAGTCGCTTCAATCAAACAGCGAACTGGATTTGGTATCCGAGATTTCGTTCGCGAGAGAGACCTCCTTGAAGATCGTGGAAATCGCGCTGAACAATGTGGGCTGCGAAGCGAAGTCATTGAAAGTCTCTTTCGAGTCATCTTATGGGCAAGTAGAGACCGCCAAGCATCCCTCGGCGCCGAAGCGCCGCAAGAAACTGCCTCAAAAACCGTGGCGATCATTGGTGGCAATGGCGGTATGGGAAAGGTCATGGCACGATTATTTTCAGAAGCCGAAAATAACATTATTGTTGCCGACCTTAACACAGCAATCACCAACATAGAAGCAGCCTCAAAGGCAGATGTCGTCGTGATTGCAGTGCCCATCGAAAAAACCATCGAAGTCATCGAGGAAGTTGGACCCCATTGCAAGGTCGGCTCTCTCATGATGGATGTGACCTCAACAAAATCTAAACCCGTCCAAGCAATGTGCGACTGTTCAAAAGGGACAAGTGTCATTGGAACCCACCCCCTCTTTGGCCCTTCTGTCCACTCACTCCAAGGGCAAAGAATAGCGCTTGTTTGTGAACGAGATGAGCATGACTGGGATGCATGGCTCACGACAATTCTTCACGGTCGTGGATTCTCAATTTTACACACAAATTCGCAAGATCATGACAAAGCAATGAGTGTCGTGCAAGTGCTCACACACCAAGCAACTGAAGTGCTCGGTCGAACGATCCAAAAACTCGGCGTTGATATTCACAAAACACTAGAGTTCACTTCCCCCATTTACTTGATCGATTTGCTCATGGCTGCGAGACATTTTGCACAATCTGCCGATCTCTACGCTTCAATTCAAATGAACAACCCAGAAACTGAACATGTTTTGAACACACTCCGCGATGCTGGCGAAGAATTGCGAGCGATCGTGATTGATCAAGATCGCGATCGATTTACAAAATTGTTTGCTGAAGTGCATGAACACTTCGGAAATTTCTCCGAACAAGCGCTTGAACAATCAAGCTTTTTGATAGACCGTTTAGTCGAGCGAGGGTAACTACCCTGCTGTACTTACGGTGTCTCCGTGGCGAGTCCTAAAAAGATTACAACTTGTGCGTTCTGACTCACACCCCGGGAGCATCACTCAGCACAAAGAAGTGATGTACCTTCATCACTTCTTGTTGTTTTGACTAATTTGCCAACGAGCGAATCAGCTTCCCAGTTAACAAGAACCTGAACTCGATGCGTAGTTCCTGTTTGATCCTCAATTTCAGCAGTCGCAACTTGTGTTGCATGCAAGTCGACCGATAAAGTTGCCTCGGAAGTTTGCGAAGGCCAGTTAAGGGCAAGGAGACGTCCATTGATAGAAAGTAAATCTGTCATAGTGGCAGTGTACCTTTTTCTGTAATATAGTGGCAATGAAGTAGTGAACCAAAACTACAATGCCGCGTATTACCCCTCATGACCACATTACATAACTCTCAGGACACTTTTTCCAACATGTCAAATAAAACGCATAGCGACATCCAAAAACTCAGTGAAGCGGTGCAACAAGCAAGTGCACCCTTTGGGCAACTTCGCAGTGCCATGCACAAAGTGATCGTTGGACAAGACGAATTGCTCCAGCGTATGTTTATTGGTTTGCTTGCCAATGGACACATCCTTATTGAAGGTGTGCCGGGGCTTGCAAAAACGCTCGCTGTCTCTTCCCTTGCAAAAGGAATCAATACTTCTTTTCAACGGTTGCAGTTCACGCCAGACCTTCTCCCCGCGGATCTTACTGGTACTTTGATGTACCGCCAAGACAAGGTCGAGTTTGTTGTGAACAAAGGTCCAATTTTTTCAAGCATTATTCTTGCTGATGAAATTAACCGCGCGCCTGCAAAAGTACAGTCTGCACTGCT
Source organism: uncultured Isosphaeraceae bacterium (assembly GCA_964474235.1). Lineage (GTDB taxonomy): Bacteria > Planctomycetota > Phycisphaerae > Phycisphaerales > SM1A02. The sequence continues at coordinate 16,190 of CAYYRP010000016.1, read as the reverse complement.
TGAAGCAATGCAAGAGCGACAAGTCACGATAGGGACTGAAACTTTTCCATTGCCAGATCCTTTTCTTGTCCTTGCAACAATGAATCCCATCGAGCAAGAAGGAACGTATCCACTTCCAGAAGCACAAGTCGATCGGTTTATGCTCAAAGTTGTTGTTGACTATCCAACTAAATCAGAAGAACTTCAAATTTTGCAACGAATGGCAACAACAAAGCAAACAACGTCTGTTAATTGTGTCATGCAACCTGAATCGATCGCAGCTGCGCGGAACCTTGTCGATGAAATTTACGTTGATGACAAAATTGCGCAGTACATTGTTGAACTCATTCAAACTTCACGAACCCCTGAAGTAGTCTCAGAAGAATTAGCAGAATTTGTTGAATATGGCGCATCGCCACGTGCAACGCTCGCACTAACTTTGTGTGCAAAAGCGCATGCGTTCCTTGAGGGCCGTGGTTACGTTGTACCACAAGACGTAAAAGATCTCGCACACGATGTACTCCGCCATCGAATTGCTACTACATACGAAGCAGAAGCAGAAAGAAAAACATCGGATGATGTCGTAACTGCAATATTGGATTTCGTACCAGTACCGTAGGAGCAATGACATGATTCCTCAAGATCTACTTAAAAAGGTCCGGCGAATCGAACTTCGGACCTCGCGTTTGGTCGATGATGTACTCGCTGGCAGTTACCACTCTGCGTTCAAGGGGCGGGGCATGGAATTTGAAGAGGTTCGTCAATATCAAATTGGCGATGATGTTCGCACAATTGATTGGAACGTCTCAGCTCGATTCGGTGAACCATTTGTCAAACTTTTCCAAGAAGAACGTGAACTTACAGTCATGCTTCTTGTTGACATCAGCGGATCTCAACATTTTGGCACGCACGAACAATTCAAAGATGAACTTGTTGCTGAAATTTGCGCAACTCTTTCCATTTCGGCAATTCGAAACAATGACAAGGTCGGTCTTATCTGCTTCACAGATCAAATCGAAACATACATCCCCCCGCGGAAGGGCAGCAAACACGTGCTTCGTGTTATTCGAGAATTACTCGCCCTAAAGCCAGAAGGTCGTGGCACAGATCTTGGCAACGCGCTTGAGTTTCTTGGAAAAATTCAAAAGAAACGCTCCATCGTTTTTCTTGTTTCAGACATGCAAGATCGCAATTGGCAAAAACCATTACAAATTGCGAATCGTCGCCACGACATGGTCGCTGTCAACATTGAAGATGTTGCAGAATCAACATTGCCAAACGTTGGTCTCATACGGATTGAAGACCCTGAAAGTGGGCAAACAAAAGTAATTGATTCCTCAAGCAAGCGCGTGCGCAAAGCATGGAAACAACTAGCAACAGAACGACAAATCACAGTGGAACAAACGCTTCGGCGGTGCAAAGTAGATCAGATACAAATCAAAACTGGTGAACCATTTACCGCGGCATTACGTCAATTCTTTAGAAGACGAGAGGGGCGACGCACGGCATGAATTATTGTATTCCTTTGTTGATAAGTATCGCATCTCTTTCAGCACAAACCGTTGGCGCACCGTTGCACATCGAACAAAATGGCGTGACAATCGTTGTGTCGTATGAACCCACGCAATGCACTGTCGGAGATCTCATCAACGTACACGTGCACGCAGTAACAGATGGGACAAAGCAACTTTCGATCGATGATGAACATACATTTGGATCGTTCAATATTGTGGACTCGCAAAATGTCCTCGACATTCCCACACTGACAGGTCGTGAATGGAACTGGTCGTTGCAATTAGACACCTTTGATGCATCTGCAACAGATGTTTCAGGAATAACAATCGATTGGAGTGATGCCAATAGCAACATGGGTTCAATTCCAATAGGTCCACTTCCGATTGAGATCAAAAGCGTCGCTGGCGCTTCTCTCGAAGAAATGTCTCTTCGAGATATCAAACCGCCAATTCCACTCCTTACAAAAAGTTGGTGGTTCGTGGCTGTTCTTGTTTGCCTGAGCTTCCTCATCATATTCTTTGCAGCGAGATTTCTTCGGAAGAAACAGGTATCGATTTCTGCACATGCACAAGCATTGTTAGATTTACATTCCCTTCGAGAAGCGAACCTTGACGTGCTCCCCTTTTATACAGCGCTCAGTGACATCGTTCGGAGATATATTGAAGATCGATTCAACATCAAAGCGACAGGGCATACAACCCGAGAATTTCTCGTCGCATCAAAGAATAACCCACACCTCGAAGGCAGTGATCGGCAAGCACTTTCTGCATTTCTTGTTTCAGCAGACCTCGTCAAGTTTGCACGCCTTGAGCCATCGCATGACGTATGCGACAAAGCAATCACCCAAGCAGAACATTTTGTTGCAACGACAGCACCATCACCCATTGAAGAAAAAGTGGAGGTCGCAGCATGACATTCCAGAACCCCTCAGTGTGGCTACTCCTCCTTCTGTTAGTTCTTCCATTTTTGTGGTGGCGCTGGCGTACACGTACGTATAAAACTGGCATCACATACACCACGCCTGTTGCACTTGATTTGTTGCCTCACACATTTCGCACACGAACATTGTGGCTCCCAACCCTCATCCGAACATTGGCAATTGTGGTTTTGGTCGTTTGCATCGCGCGTCCGCAAAAACGTTTTGAAAAAACACAACAAGCGGCAGATGGTGTAGCAATAGAACTTGTCGTCGACCGATCTTCAAGTATGAATGCGCACGACTTTACCATTGACGGCAAGGCAGTTGATCGACTCACCGCCGTTCGCCGCGTTGCTGGTGACTTCATCAAAGGCATGGGTTCGCTTGAGGGCCGTTCTGGGGACCTCATTGGACTCATTACGTTTGCTGGCTATGCTGATAGCAATTGCCCCATGACCTTTGACCACGACTTTCTTGTATCTGATGTATTACGCAGCATTGAAATCGTGAAGGAACGAGAAGAAGATGGAACTGCAATTGGCGATGCGCTCGCACTTGCAGTTGAACGGCTCTCATCACTTGACGACCGAGTGAAATCTGAATCGGGTGATACCATCGAGAGCAAAATTATCATTCTCCTTACCGATGGTGAAAATAATCAGGGCGATATCGAACCACAAACAGCTGCAGACATGGCAGCAGCGATGGACATTACTGTCTACACAATTGGCGCGGGAACAAACGGGTTGGCACCCTACCCTATGACCGATGTCTTAGGGAGGAGGGTCATGCGCAATCAACGTGTCGCCATTGATGAAGAAACATTACAAGCAATCGCCATGACAACCGGCGGCAAGTATTTTCGTGCGACAAATACAAAATCGCTCGAAGAAATTTATGCAAAAATCGATGAAATGGAACGCACGGAAATCACACAACGCACGTATGTGAATCATATGGATATGGCTGTGCAAAGTGTACATCTCGCTGGCTTTACATTCCCCCCACTTTTGCTCGTTGCATTTGGGTTGTTGATTGCCGATGTACTTCTTCGTTCCACGATCTATAGGATTCTTGACTGATGGATATGCAATTCAACAATCCAAGCAACACTCTATTTTTCTGGGCTGTCGTAGTATTACTATTGATAATGATCATTGGTTTTATTCGACGGTCAACACTACTCAACAGAATCGCAACACCTCGGCTGCTCTCACGTTTGACGCATCAAAGTTTGAACGCAAGACGAAGATTCAGAATTGCAATGGTCGTCACTGCTGCAACTTTGCTTTGTTTGTCACTTTTAGACCCTCGATGGGGAACAAAATACAAAGAAGTAGAACAACAAGGCATTGACACGTTTTTTGTGCTTGATGTTTCACGGTCGATGCTTGCAGAGGACGTGAAGCCAAGCCGCCTTGCAAGAGCAACAACTGCGATTGAAGATGTCCTCGATGTCATGGGAAGTGACAGAGCCGGTCTCATTACAGTTGCTGGCGATGCTGCACTGACTGTCCCACTCACACTTGATTATGGCTCTCTTCGGCTTGCACTTGACGACATCTCACCTCGAAGCGTCAATCGTGGTGGCACCATGATCGGTGATGGCATTCGACTTGCCACAGATAGTTTTACTGATGAAGTGCGAGACCACAAAGCAATTGTTGTGCTCACTGATGGAGAAGACATGGGAAGTTTTCCTATCGAAGCTGCTTCCGCTGCAGCGGAACTTGGCATTCGGGTCTACACGGTTGGCATCGGTGATGCTACAACAGGCGCACGCATTCCAACTACGACATATGGCCAACCCGCTTACATCGTGCACAAAGGCAAAGAAGTCTGGTCAATGATGAACCCTGATGAACTAACCAATGTCGCAAATGCAGGCAACGGCACGTTTGTTCCTGCAGGAACTGCAAACCTTGACCTTGCTTCCATATACGCGAAACGAATTGCATCGGATTCAGGCAGAAGTTTTGATAGTGTAAAACTCGAACAGTACATTCCACGATTTCAATGGTTTGCAATACCTGCGTTTCTCATTCTTCTTGGAGACTCTTGGATGAGCCTTCGCCCAAGCACCAAAAGAGCAAACAACTTATTCGAGATGACTTCATGATAAGCATAACAACTATATTGATGTGTTTACTCTCAGCAGCTTCCCCACAAGAAATGTTGCAATCAGCGCAGACACACATTGCCACAGAACAGTGGGAAGAGGCAGCAAAAACACTTGATGCATTTGTTGCATCAACGGAAAACCCTGCACCAACGATCAATTACGATCTTGGTATCGCACATTATCAACTTGAACAATACGAACAATCCGCAAGAGCATTTGAAAATGCGATGGCAACCACGGATGATCCAACACTTGCATCATACTGCGCGTATAACTTTGGAAACGCAATCTACCAAGCAACGATGCGTGATTTAGAAGGCACTACTAACGAAGATGGTCAAGAAGAAGCAATCAATGCATTAGAAATTGCCAAGGAGCAACTCGGCAGTACGATAGATAGTTACCGAAGAGCTATTGCAAAAAATTCTGATGACATGGATGCTCGCGCAAATGGTGAACTCGCTTGGAAAATGTTGCGGCAACTTGATGAAATGCAAGAGGAGATGGAGCAACAACAAAAACAACAACAAGACGATCAGAACCATGAGCAACAACAGGATGACGAGTCTGCTGAAGAACAGGCAGACAATCAAGAACATAGTGAACAAGGCGAGTCACAAAAAGAAAAACAAGAACAACAAGGAGGCGAACAATCTGAGTCACAAGATCAAGAAGGTGAGCAATCCGAAGATCAAGAACAACAAGAAGGTGAACAGTCCGA
>CAYYRP010000016.1:0-10834 GCA_964474235.1 uncultured Isosphaeraceae bacterium | reverse complement strand
ATCAAGAAGGTGAGCAATCCGAAGATCAAGAACAACAAGAAGGTGAACAGTCCGAGTCACAAAATCAAGAAGGTGAGCAATCCAAAGATCAAGATCAACAAGAAGGTGAACAGTCCGAATCACAAAATCAAGAAGGTGAGCAATCCAAAGATCAAGAACAACAAGAAGGCGAGCAGCCAGAACCACAAGATCAAAAAGAAGCAGAATCACTGGAACAAGGTGAGAGCTCCGATCAATCCAACACTTCAGAAGAAACTAGTGAAGAGAAAACGCCTAACCTTGAAGAAGGCGAACTTGAATCCACAAATGAGATTGGGGATCAAGAATCCTCTGAACCAAATGACGTCAAGGAAGATGGCGAACGACTTTCACGCAGTGAAGCATTAAGGCTGTTGCAACTAATCCGTGACAAGGAGAAACAACGCCGTAAATTACTCGCTGCAAGAAAGGCCGCGAGCCGAGTTCCTGTGCAAAAGGATTGGTAAACGAAACATGAATGTACTACGCTCAATTATTTTAATTTTTCTCTTCACGTCACAAGTATTTGCGCAGCAAGTTTCTATCCAAATGCCACAAACAAGCGGATACGTCGGTATACCCATGGAGTTCATTGTTGTGTACGAAAATATGCAATCTTCTGCCAAGCCTACTATCCCTGATATTGATGGATTTACCATTGAGCGACTCCCCAACGAGCAGACTTCTCAACGAACAACCATTATCAATGGGAAAATGACACAGACATCAACTCGTGCTTTTACTTTCTTATTTACACCAAAAGAAACAGGAGTTTTTACAATTCCAGCACTCACTTTTCGGGTTGATGGCAAGGGGTATTTGTCAACACCTCGTACAATCACGATTCAAGAACCCCCTACTGGCGGTGCACTTAAAGTTGAAATAAGTGGTACAGATAGTGACGTATATCTCGGTCAACCCATTGATCTTACACTCAAAATTTTTATAGAACAATTCACAGACCCTGCACTCGGTGTTACCCTGAACGCACGAGACATGGTTTCCTTTTTGCGAGGTGATCTTGGTATTTTCAAAGATGCTTTAGATGAGGGAAATACCCAACTTCGAGAAATTCAAGGAAAAACTGTCGAAGGGATTCCTACGACTTTTTATGAACTTTCTGTGCAGGCAACAACCTGGCCAGAAACTTCAGGACCATTTAATATGGATCCTGTTTCAGTCCTTATGAATTATCCCTTGACACTTGTGAAAGAACGAGGCTTAGGTTTCTTCGACAGTGACTCTCTTAAAGTAACGCAATCTCACCTTATTACCGCTCAAGGTGAAATGCCAAAGATTGAAGTACTGACTCCACCCTCAAAAAATCAACCTTCTTGGTACAGCGGCGCTGTTGGGAACTACGACTTTCGCGTGATCGCTGACCCAACGCATGTCAAAGTTGGAGAACCAATTACACTCACGATGCGCATTACTGACCTGGGCATGGGCCCAATCAATCTTGACTTTCTTTCAGCACCCCATCTTGATCGAGTGCCGGCACTTACTGATCACTTTCGCATTCCAGGCACGCCACTAGGTGGAATCGCTGACGGACGAACAAAAACATTTACACAATCGATCCGCCCCAGGACGAGTGGCACTGCTGAAATCCCGCCACTGCCGATGAGCAGTTACGATCCAATCTCAAAGACGTATCAAACTGTGTGGACAAAACCAATTGCGATTTCAGTAGAATCAGTTGCGACTGTCTCCGCGAGTGATCTTGTTGGAGACATTGCAACAACAACTCCCTCAACTCCACTCACTGAAGTAGATGGTGGCATTCTTGCAAATTACACTGGCGACAATCTTCTCAAATCCCAGCGTATATCGCTTTCTCCTCTTTTGATTCTGGCAATTGCACTTCCACCATCTATATTCGTAAGTATCCTCGGTTTGCTTGTGTATAGAAATCGCTCTCAAAATTCATTGCAATCTACAAAAGGCAGAATCAACCATGCCACTTCTACCATCCGGCTAGCAAAATCACTTGCCAGGGAACAACAAGTGCAAACACTTTCGTCTGCATTGCGTGAATTACAAACGGTAAAAACTGAAAGCAAGGTTTCAAAGGAAATAGCTGCGTTACTCTCGCGTTGTGATGCAATGCAGTTTGGGGGATTTGATGATGCAACGTTAGCAAAAGATGCGGAAACATTGGTGGAGGCAATTCGATGAATCTTGTAACACTACTCACCCTGTGCATACTCTCATCGGTGCAACTCACCAATGAACAACAAGTCGCTGTTCTGCAGGAAGCACAACTTGCATACGACACTGGGGTTTCTCTGCAAACCGCTGACCCAGTTGCTGCAAAAGAATCATTTCGTCGTTCAGCAGAACGATTTCAAATTCTCGTTGATGATGGAATAGAAAATGGGAAACTTTTGTTTGATCTTGGCAATGCCCAAGCGCAAGCAGGACAAATTGGAGAGGCAATCGCTGCCTACCGAACTGCAAATCGGTTTATTCCTTCCGACGGGCGGTTGCGTGCGAACTTGGCACATGCACGATCGCTTGTTCGCAACCCAATTGAGAACACTTCGAGAAAAAGTTTCTTGAAACCACTTGCGTTTTGGCATCACACACTTCCAACAAGTGTTAGACTTGGGTTTGGAATATTGTGTTGGTTTGCATTTTGGGGATTGGTGAGCGTTCGCTTATTCAAACATATTCCGGCCTTTAAAACCACTACAATTATTCTTGGATTTTTCTCGATTGTGCTGAGTTTGAGTGTTGGTGTTGATATTGCTGACCAACAAACTCCTCATGGAGTCATCGTGTCTGATGAGGTCATTGTTCGCAAGGGCAATGGGGTCAACTACGCGCCCTTATTCAAGGATCCAATACACGAAGGCATTGAATTCGAAATCCTTGAGAAACGACCCAATTGGCTACACATCCTTTTGCCCAATGATTCCAAGGGCTGGGTCGAAGAAGAATCTGTGCAAATTGTGTAAACCAAAAAACGACCCACAAAAAAACGACCCGTCTTTCGACGGGTCGTTCTTGCGTGAGGGGTCTCCTCTCTCTAGGTTTCCCGACCCTTGCTTAGCAAGGACCCCACGCATTTATCAAAAGTAACAAATCATCTACGCCAACAACGCCGTCTCCATCAAGGTCGAAGAACATGTCGTTGCTTCCCCAAGCAGCAATAAATGATAACAAGTCGTCCACATCAACAGCACCTGAATCATCGAAGTCGCCTTCACACGCTGTTGGGCACGCTGGATTTTCACTACCAGGCGTATCAACTGCTTCTGGGTCAGCAGGATCATACGTACCCATAGCAAAGTTTCCACACGCAGACGTATACCGGTAAATATGCGAAGGCGCATAACCATCTGCTGTTGGTCCGATTTCTTCGTCCATCAAGTACGTGTGTTCGCCACCTATTGGATCAGCAATGATACGAACACCATCTACTGTTCCAGTCCATGGTTCAGCATCAAGAATTCCATCATCATCCGTGTCAAGGTCGTCACCAACTGCACCGTAGAAATTCATGACAAGAACATGCGTTACATTGTCATTGTTTTCGAAGTTTAGGTTGACAATTGCGCCCGTTGGCACACCGAGCGTATCAGCATCTTCAGCAAGTAACAGCGTACCATTGTCTAATGAAAGACCAGTAAGATCTGTTGCGTTTTCGATGACACCAGAACCATCAGTTCCATCGCCAATGACGATGTACCAAAGACCATTGAGCATGAGGTTTCCATCTCCACGAAGTTCTGCATACTCATCATTGTCCGCACCTGGTTGATCTGTACGTACTTCTTGTAATTGGACTTGGATTGAAGGGTATTCACACTCATCAGCAAGACCATTGTTATTGTCATCATGCAATGTGCCATCTGCAAGATCACACTCGTCTGGAATATTGTTGTTATTACAATCATCAAAATCTTCGCACGCATCAGGCGTACCATTGTTATTGCAATCAACATCATTGTCGCAAACATCGCCGATGCCATCGCCATCACAATCTTCTTGACCTGGGTTCGCTGTATTTGGGCAGTTGTCTACGTCGTCTTCCCAACCATCACCATCAGAGTCAGGGCCTGCAGCATCTAACACGATAATGTCACCAACCATGCCCATGGCACAGTGCGGAATACAAAAGTAAGGGATATTTGCAGGTGCATCTGTTGGAACTGTCCAAATGAACGCTGGGTTAGCGCCATCTACATTCGCATCAAATAGACCGTCTGCAGTGCAGTTCTCACCTGACGTGACTGTGTGTGGATACCCACCAATATATTCCCAACTAATAACATCGCCAATCATCACTTCAATTGTTGCTGGGGAGAAGGTCACACCGTCAAGTTGAACAATGTGGTCTGGTCCACCTCCACCATTATCTGGATTGTAAGTTCCAATAGGAATCACACTACTACATGTGTCATTCGTTGAACAACCATCGAGTGCGTCTGTACCACTGTAATAAAAATCTGTAAGCGCGAATCCCCCACCGTTTGGCGAGTCGCCATCAGTTCTATACGCCCACCCATCTTTATATTCCCAGTCTTGCCCTGTGCCGTCGGTGTTAATATCACCAAAGGTATCAAATGCAACTCCATTTTGGAAAAGCTCTACTGCATCGTCTCCGTTGATCCCCATTGAACTACTTACATAGTTTGGAGCAAATCCGAAGTAATCAATAAATGACACGTCGTTACTTGAAACATAAATGAACGAACCTGCGATCGCTGCCTCAGCAGGGAACGTAAACTCTTCACCATCTGAACCACCGCCATTATTGGCGGAACCCAAACCATAGATACTGAGGTCTGGAATGTCACTGATGACATACAGTTCAACACCCTTTGGCGTGCCGCCAGAAAGTGGCCCGTCATACACAGCGCTGATCATCAAATCACCATTGACTGGATTTGATAAAACAGCAGCCACTATCCCCGTACAGAACAATGCTCGTAATTTCATTTCTTTCTCCAATTTGTTTTGCGTGCCCCCGTCCACAACTTCTCTTAACTCGCTACCAATCACAAGAATAGAGCAAAACTCACGCATTGCAAAGAGAAAATAGGCACTTTAGTTGTTTTTTACGGACAAATGCCCCAAGCACCAATCAACGCGAGCAAGTCAGAAATATCTACTACACCATCTGGGTACCCGTTCTCACCTGAAATATCTGCACCGCTGTTAGAAGAACCCCATTCTGCAATAAGGAGGAGAAGGTCTTCAATATCTACTTCACCATTATTCCCAGTAATGTCCCCAACACAAGCAGTGGAAGGAACTATCTCTACTCGTAATGAGAGCATTGAAATATTAGACAGTTCGCCAAGTAAATCCTCGTCAGATACTTCAACTGGCATTGCCGTTGTATAGACATCTGGCTCAAGACCATTGGTATCGATACTAAAAGTGATTAGGGAAGGGAGCGAACCAACACTGGTCGTTGACATGCCCTCATAGATAATCGGTAGAGCAGGAATTGACACGTTGTCAATTTCTAAGAGTGATTGAGAACCGTCATACCCATAATTAAACATCCACACATTGAACTCTTGGACACCAGAATTTGCATCGAATGAAACGTCATGTGTATACCAATCAAGATCAGATGAAAAAGAGAATGAAGCATTCGCGTGCTCTATGACGTCACCTGCAAGATTCACAACTTCTGGAGTTGTCTGCGTTTCTGGGCTTGTAGAAGTAAGAGTCGCAGTTGCACTCCAACTTACTGGCACAGAAGTATCTATAGGCAACACAACAATTTCAGGAGTTGCGAGCGCGGCTACTGAAAGTGATGTGCTAATATTCACATCGCCAGTCACTTCAACATCTACATCAAGAATATCAGCGCCTTGCGGGGAAACAACTGGGGCATCGTTTGAAATCAATAATTCAGCAGAAACATCTGCACCCACAAGAACTCTTTCCGTAGCAGCGTTGAATGCATAGCCAAGTAACGCAGGAACTTGATAATCTGCAATCAGTGGCATATGGTCTGATGCAACAATGAGTTCGTCTGCAAGTGCATTACCACGCGGAGTGTCGCCTGGAAAATAATAGTTATTTCCTGCGTTAATTGCTTGATTGTAATGTTTCCCATCATTTCCAAGCGTCCTGTATGTGCCATTAATCAAATCAAAACCGCCACCGTCAAAGAGCGAAGAAGATACAAATTGAAAATCAAAACGGTCGTCTAAACCACCACCGATCAGTCCACCATTCTGTGCCGAAAGTGGAGACTGTGTATGTTTTAAAGAGTTCGATCCCCCACTCCAATCGCTATTGCCTAAAGGGTCAACTACTTGACCAATACCAGAATTTGTAAACCAAATATATCCTGGTTCGCTTGGTGAGTAAAAATTCATATCCCCTGCGACAATAACGTGACTGCCTGTAGGCAACGACACAATGTCGTCTCTTACACTTTCGGCACCTGAACGTCTTGTTTCTTGGTCATCTGAACCAGATGAGGCTTTCAAGTGCATGGAATACACATAGATTCGTTTGCCTGTATATCCAGTCACGTTGAGCGCCCAACGATCTGCATGACGACCTGCACCTGTAAAAATATCATTGTGCATGGAGTTATTTTCTACAAACTGTGTTGAAAGATAAAACATCGCCTGCGCACCGCCGAACGTACTATCGTTTTGATCTGTAAATGTTGCCATGGAATAATCTGGACCAACTACATTTTGCAAAGTTGACAATTCCGCTTCATCTACTTCTTGAAAAAGAAAAATAGAAACGGGAATTGCAAACCCGTGGCTGTCATCACCCGATGCACCTTGAAGCACTTGCGCCATCGCGTTCGCATCACCATTAAATTGCGCGGAGTTATAACTCATCACGCGAATCTGCGCAGGCGCAGATGCGTTGATAGCAATGGTCACCAACAGACCAGATAAAATTGTGAGAAACCTCTTCTTCACAGGTAGTCCTATACGCGAAGTGTAGCCCCAGAATGCGAAAAAACTACTAAAAAGGCTTTTTTTCTTTGGTCAGTGCGGGAATAACACCATTTTCACTCTTCTTTTTGATGATCTCATAGTCCACTATCACTGGGATATGATCAGATGCTTCGTGAAGTGCGTTGGCAAGCTCTTCATTATTGTTGAAATACGGTTTTCCTTCTTCGTTGATCGCAACGTCAAAATGCTTTCCATCATTTCCAAAAGCACGGTATGAGCCTTCAATAATGTCTAACCCTTCTCGATCTTGCAATGACTTGCTTATAAATTGAAAATCAAAACGGTCATCCAAACCGCCATGAATCAACGCACCCTTTCTCACTTTCCGAGGTGACTGTGTGTGTTTCAATGCGTCACTTTTCCATCCATTTGTCCCGAGTGGATCAATTAAAATTTCTACAAACGCAGCATAGGCAGGTTCGTTGTTTGAGTAAAAGTTCATATCACCAGCAACAAGCACGTGTGCTAGATCGGGCAGAGTTGCAATATCTTCAAGAATTGCTTTTACGCCAATCAATCTTTGATCTTTATTGTTTGACCCCTTTGACGCTTTCAAGTGCGTGCTATACACCCACAAAGAAACACCTTCGTTTTCACCAACTCCGCGAAGTTCCCAGCGATCGGCGTACCGTCCCGCGCCAGTAAATATATCGTGGTGGGATGCAACCTGTTCTATAAGTTGCGTAGATTCATAAAACATCGCCTGCGCCCCGCCTGATTCGCCTTGGTTTGTATAGGTTCCCATTGAATATGCTGCGCCAAGCATTTTATGTAACTTTTTCTCATTGCCTTGGGAAACTTCTTGAAAAAGAAAAATAGAAACCGGCAGTGCTTTCCCACGTGCTTCATCTTCGGAAGCAAGAGTCAAAACTTGCTTCAGCGAATCACGATCGCCCTGCAATTTTGCAATGTTGTAATTCACCACGCGAATTTGCGCTTGTGCAGCAGAGAAGAAGAAAAGGCAAAACAAACAGCAGGCTATTTTAGACATGAAGATAGTGTACTAAAAAGAATTGCCTCACTCAGCTTGCAGTTCGATCTTGCAATCTGCTTATGTGTAGAAAGGCGAACGATAATGGTTCCGTTACATCTCCTAAAACCTCAGAGCTTGGCGTTCTCAAGCTGCAGAGAACGAGAAGTAACCCTCCGATCAAGAAAAATCACGCCTCGTAACTCATTATCTTTCACAAATTCGTTAACTGCACATTCGAATTCGGGTGGTGTAGGGCCAAGATGCTCTGATGGCTGCGGTTCGAGAGGTACAGTTTGTTCAAAAGCTTTAAGGAAGAGTGCATGAAACTTGTGAGCAAGGCGTGTCGATACCATGGTAAAAGAATGCCCACTAAAGATGTATAAACTTTCTTATGAACACAGATAAAGCAAACTTTGAGCGCGATCGTGATTTCAGCAATGCTGAATCACCCCAGCACAATCCGCCTTCAGTACTTGATCGAGAAAATCAACATGTCCTTGATCTTGGGAATGATGTTCATTGGGATGCGATCAAATCTCCTAAACGGCTCAAAGTGCTTGAAGGCATTCGTCAAATCGGACCTTGCACAATCCCCGAGCTTACCTCGCATCTTGAAGAATCAACAAAAGCGCTGTACTACCACATTTCAAAATTGAACGCTGCTGGGCTTGTTCAAGAAGAAGGAATGATTCGAACATCAGCCCCAAGAAAATCGTTCATCTATAGAGCAACTCTTCCAGATTGCATCATTCCCATTCAATACGACCCTGATTCTGAAAAAGAAATGAAACGCATGCGAAAATCTCGCAAGGCTTGGGGGGAGTTTATGCTTGCTTCTTTTGACAAAAATTGCACTGCATGTACCGGAGCGAGTGGTCGGAATAGAAGAATTTCCAAGATGAATTGGATTCATGTAACAGAGGATCAAAAAGAAAACATCGAATCTCTATTCGAAGCGTTGCGTGATGCAATTGAACGAGCAGAAATGTATGAACCGAAACAAGGCGAAGAGCGCACGCCTATGCAGTACAGTTTATGGATGGTGCCAGATAAAATTAACACTGGTCCTCTACCCGCGATTCGGCCGTTTCGGAAACGCTCGGGGAGAGTGACTAAATAGTTCTGGCAATCAATGAATGCAGCATTTTTTGCATCAATGTAACTAAAATTAGACGTGGACAACTTTGTTTTACAACGAAAGAAATAGTTACTCAGATCAGCAATTCTACTTTGCTCAAAAAGAAATGTTTTCCCCATAGGTCCAAACTTTCTCGCTGAGTTTTGGAGAGAAATCTAGCAACATCTTCTCTTGCATATTCCCAGTCAATTGAACTAACTTTATCTTGCAGTGCTTTCTTTAGCCAATCGTTGGTGACAGTAATGTTTTGTTTTTCCCAAGGACCATTTTGAATCAACGCAGATTGAAGAAGTTGAAGACGAGGATGAATATTCTGCTTCATATACCAATTGAAGTCATACCAATCTCGACCTTTCAAATAGGCGCGACAGAGTAAAGCGTGAATTTTTAATGCAAAGTTACTCGATAAATCTTGGCAACAAATCTCGTAATCCATAGGAAAACCCAATGAAGAATAAGCAAAACCTGAACCTACTGGCGGATTAATATCAACCTCTAATTTGATTTTTACTTTTTTAGGTCGCGAGTCATCGTAAAAAGACAATTCAAAGTGTTCTAAAATAGAACTGTCCTTTACCATTGCTTTCTTGATATTGTTGCCTTCTTTGCTCAGGTCAGCAACTTCGCAATGCAATCCATACTCTTCAAGCACTTCAAGAATAAACTCCAAATATGGTGTCCACATAAATGATGGCGTGGGTTTTTGTAAAATAAAATCAAGATTTTCAGAGAACCGCTGCATACCATGCACAATCCGCATACTGGTGCCACCTTGGAATGCTGCCACTTTAAAAAAACCTCCTCGTGCAAGGGCGTACAATACAATTTCTTGGACGATTTCTCTGATTGCATATTCTTCCTCAATCTTATTCGTAAGTGAATAGGAATCCATCCTTTGGCGAAGTAGTTCAATCATAGTTCTAACGCCTGTTTCAATTCATTAAGAAAGTGTAAAACACGTTTATGCTTGTATGTTTGCTTTAGAATGCTGAGATCCGAAGTAGTCACCAGTTGCAATTCTTCTTCATCAATGCGCATACCTTCAGTAAGCCACTCCATACCCTGCCAAGGTTCTTTGCGTAAACATACAAGGTCAGATAACGCACGAATTGGTTTAGCAATCAACATTGTTTGCTTCGAAATGACGACACGTTCGACTAATTCCAGATGTCTCCCTTTTTGAGTTGCAAGCGGGTGGAAAGTGAATTGACCTAAGTGCACGGAATCAAACTCTAGTTTTTTTCTGCGAGGCGTAACAGATGCAGTAACAAAAACTCGCTCTGGAATCCAGCCATGGAAAGCGAGGGCTGTTTCGAAAGAAACATAACTTCCCACGCAATACGATTGTGCAAGTGCAAAAGGGTGAGGAGCGGCAAACCTAAACTTCTTTGTCAGAATATAGTTGCCCCGTTTGACTTGCTCAATTTCACCGTGCTTAAGTGCTCTGTTTACAAGGCCATATCTCGTTTGGTCACTTTCAGGATAGAGTCGCTTGAGCTGATCTGAAGTAATGACATCATCAGCTAAGCCAAGATCGATGAGTTGTTCCGTGAGCGTTTGCATACTGTTCTCTCGTCAAGAGTATACGTCATATTTTACTACTTACTTCCATTTTTTGCAAGTTTTTAGTATTTTAAGTATCTTATGCTTATTTTTAGACATTAAAAAACGCCCTCATCGTGAGATGAAGGCGTTCATTTCTCTTTGAAAGATGAACAGTTTGGGTAAAACCGATCCGACATTTCGCAATGT
>CAYYRP010000015.1:0-63660 GCA_964474235.1 uncultured Isosphaeraceae bacterium | reverse complement strand
ACAACCGCAGGGCATGATGACGAATCGCCTCGCGAGGAAGTCGATGTTAAGCATCCACCCGATCGTCAAACCATTGAACAAGTTATTGAAACATTTCAAGGAACCATCCTGCAACGCCCCCCGATTTTTAGCGCTGTGAAAGTTGATGGTCACCGAGCGTACGCCGTTGCCCGAAAAGGAAAAGAAGTTGTTTTAGAACCCCGTCAAGTTGAAGTGTTCAAAGTTGCTCTTACGGAATATGTGTGGCCTCTTGTTAAAGTTGACATTACGTGTGCGAAGGGTTTTTATGTTCGATCATTTGCTCGTGATCTAGGAGAAAAACTTGGGACGGGTGGCTATTGCAGAGAAATTCGCCGAACTGCAGTCGGGCCATTTACTCTAGAGAATGCGCATGTACTTGAGGAACTTCCTGATGTCATTACACAAGAGTTGTTACTTTCTAGTTCTGTGGTTGATCAGATGATGGAGTCGGTTGACGCCAATAATAAATCATCAGAAGACCCATCCCCGTAAGAAGCAACACGTCCCCAACATTAAAGATCCATGGGAACCATTCGTTCGATCCTCCGGGCCATGAGAAAGGTAAATGTCGATCTGGGAACATGTGCATGAAGTCGCGAACCCTACCAATAAAAATACGATCGTAAAGATTTCCAAGTCCACCTCCAAGGACAAGACCTAATCCTACGTGCGCGATTGTGCTGCTTTTCGTGGTGTTTTTTGCAAAAATCCAACCAGCAATACAGAGTGCAATAATTGTGAAGACAATAAAGAAACCACGTTTCTGAGATCCAATTCCAAAGACTGCGCCGTCATTAAGTACTAAACGAAAATTCAATAACCGCCCCGGAATGGCAACAACTCCATTGTGCGGCGGAATTGGAGACCATGTTGTATTTGACAATAATTGATCGCGTTCTAAAACGACTGGTGCTGGTGCAACATGCTCAAATGCATACATTTTTGTCGCAATGTCTAGACTAAAACCAATGACCAAAACTGAAAGAAGAATGCTCCATGCCCGAAGTGATTTGAGGGCAGGTGTCATGATTGGCGGCGGGTTTGACGCTCAATTTTTTCAGCGGATTCTTTGGTGTATTTCGCCCATGGTTTTGCACGTAACCTAGCTGCGGGAATTGGAACTCCTGTCAGTTGACAAACGCCGTATATTTTCTTTCGGATACGAACGAGTGCGTCCTCAATATCACGAATTCGTTTGCGTTCGCTTGCAGCCATGCCAAGTTTAAGATCTTGATCATACGCATCACTGCCAACGTCTGCCATATGAATTGGCATACTCGCCAGGTCGCCATTTGAGTTGAGCGCTTCACTTTCAATTGCGCCAAGATCAATGAGTAACTCTGCACGGTACTTCATCAATTTGTCTCGGTAGACGCGTAATTCTTTTGCAGTCAACGTCGTTTTTGTTGCTCGTTTTGATGGCTCTGCCACGGCAACAACTTTCTTTTTCTTGGTGCGTTTCTTTCTCTTTACGCCCTCTGGCATGACAAGCATTCGTACCTTGCGGCCATTGATGATGACGAAGCCCTGATCATCTGTTTCTGTAATTCTTGCTGTTTCAGAAACGGACATCCCACGCCGTCGTTTTGCTTTTGGCTTCAACGGAGATGAGTTGCTTGCAATTTTGTTCATTTTCTTTTTTGCAGGCGATTCATTGACATCCGCAGTTGGCGCTACTTGTTTAGTTTTTTTCTTAGCGGCCTTCTTGGATACCTTCTTTTTGGTCACTTTTTTCGCGACTTTTTTCTTTGCCACCTTTTTTTTAGTGACTTTTTTCGCGGCTTTCTTCTTTTGGACCTTCTTCTTTGTTACCTTCTTTTTTGAGGTAACTTTCTTCTTCGCGACTTTTTTCTTCGCTCCCACCTTCTTTTTAAGCGTTTTCTTGGTTGTTTTCTTTTTGGCCATCATCTGGCTCCTTTGTAACCCCATGTATTGCAAGGGTTTGCAACTATTGTCGATCATGCACCTACAGGTACGAAACCATGATTCTACGCGTTCTGATGCTTTTCGTCAATGCGGTGATCCATAGCAGTAGGTGGGAGTTTATTTTTCTGTCGTGACGCCCATATTGGCGAATTTTTCATATCGCCGTTGGATCAAAGTCTTAGGGTTGAACCGCGAGAGATCCGTCAACGTGTCAACAATCCACCTTTCAACATTGGTTGCTGTAGCGTGCTCATCTCGGTGAGCGCCACCCAGCGGTTCTTGAATAATCGCATCGATCAAACCGTTGCGAAGATTATCACGACTTGTGAGTGCCAAATTTGTCGCCGCAGCGAGGTTCGTTTCTTCATTGGCTTCCTTCCAAAGAATCGCAGCGCAACCTTCTGGACTAATCACTGAATACCAAGCGAATTGCAGCATCGCTACTCGGTCAGCGACGGCAATTCCAAGTGCGCCACCCGATCCACCTTCTCCAATGACAATCGAAACAACGGGTGTTTCTAAGCGACTCATTTCCTTGAGATTTTCAGCGATTGCTTGCGCTTGTCCTCGTTCTTCCGCCTTGAGGCCTGGATATGCGCCGGGAGTGTCGACAAACGCAACGATCGGAAGTTTAAATTTTTCCGCAAGTTTCATTTTGTGGAGGGCTTTGCGGTATCCCTCTGGATGTGCACAACCGAAATGGCAATCAATTCGCTCTTCAGTGTCTTTTCCTTTTTGGTGCCCGACGATCAACACCTTGTGTGGACCAATACGGGCGAAACCCGTTCGGATAGCCGGATCATCCCCGAATCTTCGATCGCCGTGTAATTCCCTGAAATCTCGGCAAATCAGGCGGATGTAATCTGTGGTTTGTGGTCGATCTGGATGTCTCGCAACTTTGACAGTTTGCCAAGGCGTGATATTTTTATACAACTTTTTGAGCAGGCTGTTCCGTGTCTCACAAAGTTCAGAAAGTTCATTTTCGTAGTTCTCCGCATCTTTCCTCTTTTTGAGAGAGCGAATCTGCCGATCGATCTCGGCTACGGGTTCTTCGAATGGAAGTGTAATCATGGGGGTTGCCTCTGTGCTCGACATAGTGGTAGTGTACCTTCCATGCGAACGAAATTGGCAGTGATTGGTGGCGGGAATATGGCTCGTTCTATTCTTTCTGGAGCACTACTTGCAGGTGTTTTGCAGCCAGATGAGATCGTAGTTGCAGATCCGGATCCTTTTACTCATGAATTTTTCAAACAACTTTGTGTTTCGTGTGTTGTTGATGCAACTGATCTGCCAGAATCTTCTCAATTTTTGCTTGCGGTGAAACCACAAATTTTCAAGAAAATATCACCTGCGGTTTCTTCTGATGTTGTCATTTCAATTATGGCAGGCGTTCCTACAAAGAAAATATCTGATTCTATTGCCCGTGGCAAGGTGATTCGCGTAATGCCAAACTTGCCATGTTGCATTGGGCTTGGCGCCGCTGGAATGTCACTTGGTGCAAACGCAACTGATGAAGATTCAGAACTTGCAATAAAATTATTTGAATCTATTGGTACTGTTGAAATGGTGGATGAATCCATGATGGATGCTGTGACTGCTGTTAGTGGCTCTGGACCTGCATACTTGTTTTTACTCGCTGAAGCGATGATCGAAGGTGGTGTAAAAGCAGGGCTTGATATTGAAATTGCTGATGCACTTGTGCGACAGACGATGGTTGGAGCGTCAGGCTTACTCTTGAGCGATACTCGATCTGCGAAGCAATTACGCGAAGCAGTAACAAGTAAGGGTGGGACAACTGCTGCTGCGATAGATGTTATAAACGAAAGTGGTGTTCCACAAGCAATTGTTGAAGCTGTTGTTGCCGCTCGTAACCGCGGGAGAGAACTTGGTTAAAAATCTCGTCTGCAAAAAATCATTGAAGCAATGCCAAGGATAATTCCTTCAAAAATAACCGATGTCCCAATGACATACCAAAGTGATCTTCCATCGTAATCTTCTTCCACACGTTTTTTCGTCTCTCGCTTTACGGCATAATGACTCGTGGGATCGGTCTCTTCGACATTATCAAGTTCGCTCATATCCCCACGCATGATTGCTGCAAGGTCAAATCCATCATCACTACTGATCCAGCGATCGAGCAAACCAATTGTTTGACCGGTTTTTGGCAATAGCGTAAGAATCCAAGAAATTGGTTCTTCCCATGCTTTTACTTTGCCAAGTAATTCGATTGAATCTTCATTCTCCTCTTTCATTTTATCGATATGAGACCGTTTTGATTCTATGCGGAAATCCCCAGAAGATTTTGCGATGATTTCATCAAGTTTTGCTTGTTGTTTTTCAATTCCTTCTTGATACCGTTCAATTTGCACTTCTTGGCTCGTGACAATACCTGTCAGGATTCCCTCGGATGCGCTTACTGAAAATAACGTCATCCAAAAAACACCAGTAACCAACAAGGAGGCGATGCCAGATTTTGTCAACATGCCAACGAGCACGGTCACAGCAAACAAGTATGAATAAAAAAGAGTAACAATTGGAATTGCAACAAAAATCATCCAGTTCCATTCACCAAGTCGAAGTCCAACGCAAAGGAAAACGCCTAAACAAAAAATTGAAACCTGTAACATGACAAAGAGCATGCTCACGAGGTACTTCATGAAGAACAAACGTAGCCTAGTGATTGGTTTTGAAAGCGATAACTCAATGGATCCCTCGCTCACAAAGTCTGGAAAGATTGAGCAGGTTGAAATCAACGCTAGAATTGTTGCAACCCACGCAAGCCAAATTGTGACGAGGAACGTGGAGTAGATGCCCATGTACAACCCGCGAGCCCAAGGACTCCCAGCAGTAATGAATTCGCTTTCAACATCGAAAATACCATAGAGGACGGTAACCCCTTGATCGTTGAATCCAATTGAGCCATACAATATTACGATCAACCCAGATAGACCAAGTGTGAGCCAAAACAACTTTGCTGCACTCAGTTGGCGGTACGAGTCAATAAGAAGTGCTTTGAAAACAGTCATTCGTTTTCTCCATGACTTCCGGGGTTGTCGATGTAATCGACTGCTCGCATAAACAAATCTTCAAGTGATTCTCGCACGGGTTTGACAGATCGAATGGCGCATTCGTCAGTTCGGAGTCGGTCAATCAAAGGTTGTACAGATGATGTGTCATCGCCATAAACTGTCATAGTTTGACCATCAACTTTGTCAAAAACTTCGTGCGTCCATGAGGGAGGAGTGCACTCAATCTCAATTTCAATTCGTTTACTTTCATTTGTAAGAGAGTCGATCGTGCCTTGCATCGTGACTTCACCTTTGACCATGATGGCAACGCGGTCGCAAACCATTTCAAGTTCGCTGAGCAAATGACTGTTGAGAAAAATAGCATGCCCCTCGGCTTTTAATTCAGAAAGTAAGTCTCGGATTTCTCGTCGCCCAACTGGATCAACACCATCTGTTGGTTCGTCAAGGATGAGGAGTTTAGGATTATTCATTAATGCTTGCGCGATTCCCAACCTCTGTAACATGCCTTTGGAATACGTTTGAATTTTCTTGCTTCCCCAATCCCGAAGTCCTAAACGATTGAGTAATTCACTAGCACGCTTTTTTCGAGTAGATCTATCAACACCAGAGAGTGCAGAATAAAAAAGCAGAACTTGCGTGCCGGTGAGATATTCAGGAAATCGATGGTGCTCAGGAAGGTAACCAATTTGTTTCAAACCATCAACACTTCCAATTGGTAGACCTAACACGGTTCCAGACGATTTCGTGGCATGTATGACTGTCATGATGATTTTAACGAGAGTAGATTTACCTGCGCCGTTTGGACCTAGTAAGCCGTAGATTTCTCCTTCATTCACATCGAGTGACACCCCACGAAGCGCCTTCACTTTGCCTTTGTACGTTTTATGGATATCTACAAGATCAATCGCTGACATGCACGCAGTGTACCCGCGTTATGATGCGCAGATGTCATACAAGTGCTTGCAAACTTTTCTTCGTCACTTGGAATCGCAAGACGAATTGACAAGAATAACCGAACCTACTTCTCCTTTTCTTGAAGTAACTGCGCTTGCTCAAAGAGAAGCCAACGCGAGTTGTCCACATCCAAGCACGAGAGCATCAGCTTTTGATGCTGGTAGAGAAGAGCTTGGGGGAAAAGCACTGTTTATAGAAAATATTATGGGGTGTGATTTTCCGTTGTGCATCAATGTGTTTGGTTCTTACAATCGTATGGAATTAGCGATCGGTTGTGAAGAAGGTGGTTTTGAATCGATTGCGGAAACGATCGAGAAGCTCACAAATACTTCTCCGCCTTCTGGCATTGGTGAATTGATTTCAATGGCGAAACAATTCAAACCATTATTGAACATAAAACCGAAACGTCGCAAAGGCAATGGACTTTGCCAAGAACATGTGAACTATGTTAAGAATGACGAAGTAGACCTCACTCGGTTGCCGCTCATCAAATGTTGGCCATCAGATGGCGACCCCCGAAAAGTGGGATATGATTTTTCGCCTGAACAATCAGGAACTTCTGAAGGTGAGGGGCGTTACATCACCTTTGCCGGAATACACACAATTCATGCAAATGATAGGTTTGAAGAAAAGCCGAAGTCACACAACATAGGTATGTATCGAGTGCAGTTACTTGGACCAACTACCCTCGCAATGCACTGGCATGTACACCACGACGGCGCTGCGCATTGGCGATCATGGAAAGCAATTGGCGAGCCAATGCCAGTTGCTATTTGCCTAGGTGGTGAAAGTGTGTTGCCTTATGCTGCAACGGCGCCACTGCCGCCGGGTATGAGTGAGTTGCTCATGGCTGGTTTTCTAAACAAAGGCGGAATTGAACTTGTTCGTGCAAAAACAGTTCCTCTTTGGATTCCTGCTAATTGTGAAATAGTGATTGAAGGTTTTGCAAATACAGATTGCGGTGATTGTGGATGGGAGCCAGACAATCCCCAAGGCGAACCACTTGGCGAAGGTGCAGTTTTCGAGGGTCCCTTTGGCGATCACACAGGTTTTTATTCGATGCCGGACCGGTATCCAATTCTTGATGTGACTGCCATAACACACAGAAAAAATGCGGTGTTTCCTGCGACTGTCGTTGGTCCACCGCCGCAGGAAGATTATTATTTGGGGAAAGCAACTGAACGCATCATGCTTCCATTGCTGAAAGTAATGATTCCTGACATTATTGATTATCATCTTCCAAGGTTCGGTACGTTTCATAACTGTTTGTTCGTGAAGATAAAACCTGCGTATGTAGAAAATGCACGCAAGGTGATGCACGCAATTTGGGGCGCGGGACAACTTGCTTGGACGAAAATTGTTGTCATTGTCAATGAAACTGTTAATGTGCACAACGAAAGAGAAGTATTTGACGTTCTTGGTGGGATTGACATCCACCAAGACATTGAAGTTGTTCGAGGGCCGCTTGATATTCTTGATCACGCTGCACCGAAAATTGGTTCTGGAGGAAAACTTGGAATCGATGCTACTCACGCCACATCAGGAAATGGAATCGAAATTATTTCTGTTGCGAAAAAACAAGGCGGTGATGGCGCAAAAGCACTGGAATCTGCAAATGAAACATTGGGCAATCATGCAAAGATGATTTTTGCAATTGACGATCACATCGACAAAGAAAAACTTGGTGAGGTGTTTTTTAATTTTTGTGCGTGTTTTGACCCGACGCGCGATATGCATTATTTTGAAAACAGGATTGGTTTTGATGGTTCGACTAAAATGAAGGGTGATGAGCGAAACGGAAAAGGTGTTCGCCCTTGGCCACCCCTATTAGTGTTGGACAGCAGCGACTGATTCTGGTTTTAAGAAAAGGTAATATAAATTTCCTTCGGCATATTGTCCACCTGCTTTTATTCCTGCAGTGGGACCGATGCCCATAAAAAGGTCCGCTCTTCCTGGTGCACGAATAGCGCCACCAGTGTCTTGGTCAACCATAAAATGTATAAATGTTTGTGTTTCGCCAGTAAGCGAACGAACATTCGTGTCAACAAGGACGAGACCTCCTCGCGGGAAAATTTTCTTGTCAGTTGCGATCGATCGTTCTGCCGTAACGGGAACTCCAAGTGAACCAGCTGGCCACGAACTACCGTCATATTCCCTGAAAAATACGAACGATTCATTTTTATCAATCAGTGTGCTGACTTGCTTTGGGTTTCGTTCGTAGAGCCGTCGAATGTTTCTTAAACTTAATTTATTTGTTGGAAGGAGCCCAGCTTCAAGAACAGATGAGCCAAGCCCAGTATATGGTCTGTCAGTTTTCCCAGCGTATCCAATGTACATGAGTTCGCCATTGTCGAGACGCAGCCGCGCAGAACCGTTGACATGGATTGTGTACGCATCAAGATCATCTTCAACCCACACAAGTTCGTTTCCATTGAACATGTTGCTTGATTCAATTTCTTTTCGAGATGGCCATGTTTCGACCGTGCCGTCACTTAATTTTCTGCCTAGTGGTTCACCGCTTGCAGGGTCGGTCACAAGATCGGATGGCCGAGTGTAAAGTGGGGCGTTGTATCTTCTTGATGGTTTTGTTGAAGCGTAAAAATCGGGAGAATAATACCCTGTAAACAGAACTGTGCCTTCTTCGTCACACCCAACAGAACGGTACACGTCAAAGCTGGTTTCTAATTTGTAAAGAAATTCATTCTTAGTATGACAGGTTTTGAGTAAAGTGCGAATTGCAACGACAGAGTTTTTTGCTTGTTCGTGGGAAATGCCTTCAATTGGAAACCACTGTTTGCTTGAGGGCGCATCAAACCATGCAATGGAATTGTCTAATGAATCTTGAAGAAATAAATCGCGTTCTTCCCACGCCATTCCGAGGTCGGGCCACTGTGTGGTTGGTACTTTCTCAAGTGCTCGTTGCCCAGCGAGCAACGGTTTTGAGTAGTCAGGCTCAAGGTTTTTCTCAGCAGTTGGTGCGGTTTGTGTGCTCTTACAAGCAGAAAGAGCGAGTAAAACGATAATTGATAGTGTCTTTCTCATGATTATTGGATTCATCGACCAGAATCAAGGTTTCTGCCCAAATGTCGTCGATAGAATAGACGTTGAGTGCTAGAATACACTGTCTGACAGAATAGGACTAACTTGAAAAGAGCAATATGATGATTGACACACTACAAAACACGACGTTTATTGGATTATTCACATCATTTGGATGGCAGGAAATAATCATTTTGCTTGTGATTGGCGTGTTAATTTTTGGTAAGCGATTACCAGAAGTTGGACGCAATTTTGGGAAATCGATCGTTGAGTTCAAAAAGGGGATCAAAGGTGTTGGTGACGAGATCGATGCAGAAGCAGATCGTCAAGTAACAAAGAGCGAAAAAACAACGGCTGATCTTCCTCCTGCAAAGGTAACACCAGATCCTGTGGCACCCAAAAAAGTGGAAGAAGTTGATCATCATCTTGATGATGAATAGTCGAACTTTTTAGATTAGCACACTACGTCACGGGTGGTTTTTCAATATGTACATATAGCCGCCTCCAAGGATCGTCACCGATGATTCGCCATTTGTGCCCGCGCCCTTCAACATCAGCTGCATAAAAAACATCACCCGGTTTTACAACAAGTATTTCTCCATTGCCAAATGTAAACTCAATTGTTCCTCCAAGTGTGACTACCATTTGTTTACGCGGCGCAGGGTGCCAGTCGTAGACGCCGCCCGGTGCAGTTTCAGCAAGCCGAACACTGTCGCAGGGAATTAAGTCACTGACGAATGTGCCATGTCCGTGATCTTTTGTGCCGATCGTCCAGACTTTGAGACCTGAAACTTGCTCCTCGTTTGTACAAAAAAGTGGAAATGTAAGATCCACGATTTATTTGTCTGCTAAAGCGCCAGCGATTTGCCAGAGTGACGTGGCCATGCAAGTCAGAATGAGAATATGGAGTACGGCGTACAAACACTTAAATGGGAATTTTCCAGCGGGGCAACAACTACTTTTTTCATTTTCAGACATAGTTTGTCTCCTTTTATCTTGATATCGACCGAACAAGCAATATGAGTGAAATCGCTTGAACGATTTACCCAACAACGTGCTGTGATGCTTCGTATAGCGTTTTATTCATGTGTATTGGGTGGAGTTATTCTGTTGATTTCAATGAGTTCTTTGTGGTGTGTGCACATTGTGATCGATGCCTTTGATGCAAGTACCGCCGCAGGGTGGTTTGCATTCTCTGGAGTTTTATTCGTTGCTCTGGGTCTGTTGTATTTGATTGGACATGAACTACGTGGGTATCTCGAAGTACGCAAAGTGGATCAACTTGCACTCGCAATGCAAGGAGAGGATGTAGAAGTGCTTCAAAAGAAAGCAAAACATTGGTTTGAAGAAGTGCACGAGCAAGAGACCGTTGAAGAGTTGAACATGAGGCTGAGAGATGTTTTTACAAGGATTGACACGAACGTAGACAAGATGATTGCAACTGAATCAGCAATCGTTGGTGCGGTCGTTGGAATATCCCCTTGGCCACTCATCGATGGCGGTGTTGTTGCGTGGAGGCAATTAAGACTCGTCAAACGAATCGCTCGTGCGTATGGTTTGCGCCCAGCAACGGCTGGAACATTGCGTTTAATTCGTCAGATTGCAATAGCTGTTGTTTTTGCTGATGTCAGCGAACACGCAACACAATGGCTTTCATCGAAAATTCCATCGATTGGCGGACTCTTGCCAGCAGCAGGGCAAGCGGTTGCAGTCGGTGTACTCACTGCACGCGTTGGGCTTGCGTGCAAAAGAGTGTGCAATCCTGCTGCTCTAAACAAGAAAAAACAACCCCGAAAACAACCCCGAAAACAACCCCGCGGGTTGTTTTCACGATGGTATAAAAAAAGTACCTCGAGGGGAGAAGAGAAATCCTCGACGTACTTTAATCACCCCACGGTCCCAGAATGATTCCCGGAACCCCCGAGATGATAATCCCAGGAAAAACTCCCACCGCCCAGAACTATATTGCCCGTAAATCCCGTTGGGGCTCGATGAGACGAATCTCTATACCTCTATGAGTAAATAGACGTCCACTACCTCCATATGCGTTTTTATTGAAGATAATAGTCGTTTAATATGCAATAAAAAGGCATAATAAACATAACGCCTTGCATAGCAAGGCGTTATGTCACGAACTATTTTGTAATATTATTCGATAGTAAGGGTACCGCTACCGGTTGAACCGTTCCATCCACCTATGCGGATGTAATAGATAGTGCCTTCTTGAACGTTGTAATCAAATGAAGAGTAGTAAGACTGGCAACCATCGTCACCATTACCATCACCGTTACAAGTGACTTGGTTGTCACCACTGCCTTCGTACAAGACCATAGAAGTGTCAAAACTAGACGAATCACAAGTTGTGAAATGAGCAACGCCTGAGAAACTAGCATTCCATGCAAACCAAATGTCTTGTGAGTTTTCCCAATCTAAATAGGTACCGCTGCACATGGATTCATCTGGCTGTGGGCTACTCGGCGTAGCAGTATTTGTTTCATATGAGTTTTGGCCAACTTGTGCTGTCATAGCGTTTGCGAGTTCATCACCAGCACCGGGGCAATTCGTGTTAGCGCAAGTTGTTTCATCACCAAAGTAGGATCCGCCCATTGCTGCACAATCATTTTCACTCAGTTCAGTGCAAGATGAGTCACCCGCACAACATGCACCAGTAATAATACATTCTGAACCCCAACCATCGACGATGGCTAGAAGATCTGAAACATCAACGCAGCAGTTGCCATCTACATCTCCAGTTGGTCGGTATGTTCCGTCTCCACAGTCTCCCCAACTGTCAATCACACCAAGGATGTCAGCGACGGTTACGTATCCGTCACCTGTTACATCAGTTGCACAAGTTCCCACTGGTAACGTGCATGGATCAAGAATGCCAAGTTCCCATACGAATAAACCTCGTTCAAGATCACTGCCTATGACAGTGCCGCTTGGGAAGAATGGGTAGACGTTCCACAATCCATTAAAACTAGCGTTGTCATTGGAAGGGTAAGTATCAAAAAATCCATATTGCACAGGGTTCGTTGGATTCGATGCATCAAAAACGCGAAGACCTGAACGGTAGTTTGCTTCAAAAACGTAGCCATTATGTGTGTATAAGTTATGATCGATCGAAGTTGATCCGCTTGTAAAAGTACTTACCAAATGTGGGTTTGACAGATCTTCTACATTGAGTACACGCGTCGTTGTCAACGTGCCGTTGTATTGTTCGTCGAGTTCATCGTTGAGGTAAAAAAGTGATCTGTCTTCTGAGAGCCAACCTTGGTGAGAATATTGTGCGCCACTGTAGTAAGACTGCCCAACAACAAATGGATTGGATTTGTTTGTGACATCTACAATTGTTAAACCAGTGTCGTTCCAACCACTGTTGAAACCGCCGCAACAAAACGCAATTTGCCGTCCAGCATAAGGACCATCGGTATACGTTACGATTTGTGCATCGTGTGTGTATCGATCACTCCATTGACCAACTTCAACAGGTGCTGCTGGGTTTGCAAGACTGTATATTTTAAGGCCGTCATTACTCGCGCCAGTTCTATAAAGGAATCCAGATTCTGTATCAATTGCAACATTGTGCGAAGAACCTGAACCAGCAGAACTCAAAGTTTGTACTTGACCTAGATCAATGTTTGCGAGGTTAAAGACTTGGATGCCTCCACCACCTTCGCTGACAGCGTACATGTATGTGCCATATGTTTTTATATCTCGCCAAAGGCTATTATTCCCCGGTAGAGTTGCAACAACTTGTGCGTTTCCAGGATTTGTGATTTCAACAATCACTGTGCTACTTGATGTACCCATCAATGCGTATTCACGACCTGATTCGGATACATAACCCCAACAATCGTTACCACTATCGGCGCCATCAAGTTCGTTGAGCGGAAGCCATGATTTGAGCTGCACATTTTCAGATGAGAAGCCAAGCGATCGTTCTTGGCCGGGATTTCCATCCGCGCGGAAAGCGTTCGCGGTGACTGCTGGTTGTCGATCATTGATTTTCGGATCGTCTTGGTGGGCAAAAACCAGTGCACCCATTGATGCTATTCCAAGTGTTGAGATTGTTGTAGCGTGTTTTAGCATTGTGTTCCTTTTCCTTGAACACCTCAGAATAGCCCAAAAAACAGGTTCGGGCTAGGAGATTCTGAGGTATTTCTTATATATACGGGCATTATTGGGTGCAGGATCCCCAATTTCCAACAACTGTGAGCAAATCACCTACTGCAACGGTGCCATCACCATCAACATCAGCAGCCTGATCGTTACTGCCCCAGGCGTCAATGATGGTGAGAAGATCGCTTACTTCTACTGCTCCGTTCAAATTAACATCTCCAAGGCAGATCGATCCGCAATCGATGATTTCTAATTGAAAGTTATCGATACCAGCCTCAACAATGCTCGGAGGGTCAGCGTCTTGAGTGACGAAGGCAACCCGCATTTGGTCTGAGGGTTCGATGAAATCACTGATATTGAAACTTGTAGTTTCCCATTCTGAGTTTGTGCCAAGTGTAGTGTGAACAGTTGTCCAAGTTTCGCCGCCATCATTACTGATACGTGTTTCTAACTGGTCTGTATTCAGGCTATCAAAGAACCAGCGAGCATACGAAACAATGCCGTCTGTTCCACTGAGCGATAATTGTGGCGAAGCAAGAAGCGTCCATCCCCCATCTACATCTGCAGAACCTGCTGCTCCGCCAACATCGCCATTCTCAGTAACAAAACATTGGACGTTTTGAGAACCCCCAGTTGCGTCATCTTCAGGTGCAGCCATTTGCGAGTTATAAATTGTTCCGTTTGGATCAACTCGTTCCCATTCACCTGTTGTTAAATCCCCGCCGCTCGTGATGATCCAACTTGTGACATCATCTTCCATGTCATCGCGAAAAATAATTTCAGTCCCGTCACCAACAGTGACGCCATACCATCCTGTTGGGGGATCTGTAAATGTTGCACCGTCTTCTATGCGGACAGAAACTTTGAAATCTAAACTGACTGCACATGGCGTAGCTGGAAGTGTTGCTTCAAAAAGATTGTTACCTAAAGAAACCATGGCGAATGTAACTTCGTTTCCGCCATCAACCTGCACTGTAATAGTCGCATTCGTTGGGTCAATATTTCCTTGACCAATGAGCGTTGTATCAACAAGAAAAGTCCAAGGTTGATCTGGCGTAACAAAACCAGGAAGTCCCTCTGGGTAAGCGAAGACAATACCAGTTGGTGCATCTTGTATCCACACTTCTGTAGAGTTGCATCGACCCATGACAAGGTCAAGCCAGCCATCACCGTTGATATCAAAAACTGCAACATCATGGACACCAGTGAGTTCGTTTGCACTGATGCCAACGGATTGTTCTGAAAGAGAAATATTTGGTGTGTTACCAAGGTTTCTGTATATATGTGTTGTACGTGAACATCCAGAAATATCAACGTCAACATCAGTCACGATGACATCTTGGTGACCATCGTTGTTTAAGTCACGAATGATTGCGTTACCGCCAAACCCATCACTATTTTCAAGGGTGTATGAATCAAAATTAGCAAAGCCATCACCACCGTTGCCAGCGTTAAGATAGTACGTGTCGGATCCATCATCGACAACGACAAGATCCATTCTTCCATCACCGTTGAGGTCGCCAACTGTGACGAAGTAGGGGGCTTGTTGGTCAATGATGTCATACCCATCGAAGTACCCTTCGCTTGAAGTACTGTTGTATGTAATTGCTACGTGTTGTGGCGCGTTCAATGATGTTTGTTTGACAACGTCAAGTACACCATCTCCGTTCATGTCAACAATGTTGCTTGCAGCGCCAAATGCAGACTCAAGCATCTCGCCTGTCATCCTGTTGGTGCTTTCATCACTGAAAAATGCGTTCCCATCATTGATTAGGAGGCGGTTGTTGTAATCAAAAATTTGTGTTCCGCCGCTATCGTAATCACCAAAGTACAGATCGGGGAAACCATCGCCAGAAACATCACCAACGGCAAGGCTGCAAAATCTTGGACCAGCAGTGTCGTGCATTTGAGGGATACGCGCGTTTTCATAACGGAACCCTTGCCAAATACCATCGTTCTCACCAAGGTTCATATAAATCCGAGGGTGAGATAATTCTTTTGTTGAATTGTCAGTGAGCGTTGTGACAGTAATCATATCGAGCCAACCGTCGAGATCTAAGTCGTGGAGAATAATGTCACGGTCATTTGTTGGAGTGAGAAAACCCTGGTCGCCAGAAACGTCAGTATTTGTAGCATATTCTGTTGTACGATCGGTAAGTACACCGTTTTCATTCATAAAAAGAACGTTGATATCACGCCCTGTAGAAGTGAATGGTTCCTTGCGAATGCAGACAAGGTCGATGTCGCCATCTAAGTCAACATCGCCCCACGCGTAATCTTTTTCTTGTACATCATTTACACCGAGTGAAGTGTCAGAAATAAGTCTTGCATCGGTTTGGTTTGTAAAATTTGCAAACCCGCCAGTGAGTATAAGTTCAGTTATGAGAATAGATGTAATGATCATGAGCAAGGGCCCCAGTTTCCTACGATATATAAAAGGTCAGTCACGTCCACTACGCCATCATTGTTGATGTCCGCAGCACAATTTTCGCAAGGTCCCCAAGCGTCGATCATAGTGAGAATTTCACTTACGTCCAAGGTGTTGTCACCATTAAGATCGCCGAGACAAGTTTGACATTCGTCGAGAATACCATTGTTGTCATCGTCTGGTTCTCCGAGAAGAATGTCAAGGAGATCGTTTGTTCCATTTTCATTGCAATCAGTAAGTTCGTCATCATACGCGATTAAGAAAATATCGAAATCATCAAGATCAACATCACCGTCTTGGTCAACGTCATGAATTGCACAGGGGTCGTTAGGTGTTACCGTGACACCAAAACAGTTTCTGAATCCAATCGTGTCGGGATAACCATGAAAGTCATTACGTTCCACATCTCCATCTGAATCACTGTCAAATTCTACTTGTCCAAGTGAGTGTAAGAAAGAGACCAGAGCATCTTGGTCGTCACCACTTAGTGCGGCAAATGCATCTGCTGATGGGGCACCTTGAGAACCGAATACACCATGTTCAGCAATTGCATCACGAATACGTGAGTCAAACGTGCCTGCACTAAAACGAGCGTCATGCCAAAGTGGGTCGCGGTACGCAACGCCCCAAAGTGGAGGTGTTTTGAGTTGTTGACCGTTTGCATCGCCTTGTACGATTCCATCACCAGCGATGCCCATGTCGTGCAATAAAAAATCACCGTATGGGCGAATTGTAATGTTTCGAAGTGGAACTTCAGTATCGGGGTCGTTTCCAGTCGTAAATGAAGGGGTATGACAAACATTACAACCGACAGCATTGAATATATTTTCACCGTTCATATCAGAGCGTGGTGTCTGGGGGGGGGGAGCAAGGAACCGTTGGAAGTCAGTCACGCGATCAATGAAATCGTATCCATCTGAGTCAGGACCATCTTCAGGATCTGCAACGGTGTCACAATTTGCAAGGAGTTCCTCGTCTCCGTTTGGCGCATTGTCAAATGGAAGGAAACGGTTACTCAACCCCATTTCATTTTGCGATGCATCTGAGGAAAATGTAAGTACAGAAGCGACTTGTGCTTTCCAACCGAAACGTCCTACATGAAGTTCGTCAGTTGGGTCTTCGAAATTTGAAACCATGTGTGCGTCGCCTCGTTGTGCTTCTGGTTGGGCATCGCGGTTTGCGAGAAGATCAGCATCGCTGATTGCTTCAACTAGTCCAAATGCAAGGGCGCTATTTGTTACTCGAAGAGAAGTCACATTTGCTTCGGGTGGAACGAATTCAGCACAATCATCACTGATCGCCTCAGCTTGTCGAAGCGAACCGCCAAGTTCTGCGAGGGGATCGAAGCCACCTTTCTTTCCAATGAATCCGAACCGGGTGACGGTTTGGGATCCTGCGCCACCGAGCGGATTGTTGTGGCAACTACCGCAACTCGTTTGATTAAAGATTGGTCCGAGACCGCCTTCTACCGAGAGGTCTTCATTAAATGCAATCTGGCCGATTTCAAATCGGTTCAGCAGATCACTTGATAATGATGAAATAGGGTCTCCTGCTCTCTCTTGGGGGACAATTCCAAAAACAGATGATGACATTCCAATTGCACAAAGTGCAATCAAGAGGCGGTTTGGATGTAGCATGGTAAATCTCTCCTTTTGATATCTTACATATATATACCCAAGAACTAGCATTCTAGTTGCACCCAATGTACACGAAGCCCCAACTAATTCGAACGATAAAGTGCCTATTCGTGGGTCTCTTCTTTTTTTCAGTTGGATGCAGTAAATTCGATGAGTCATCAGTAAAGCTTGATTCCAGCCTAAAAACATACTATGAACTTATCGAAGATGGCATAACAGGCGCTGCGCGAGTTCGTCTTCGCCAATTCATGACCAATCAAGGTGAGAGTTCTCAGCCACTTTTCTTGATGGGACTGAGTTACCACAAAGAGAAGAAATATACAAAAGCTGCAGAATGGTTTGAGCGATCAGTATTCTTTGTAACGGCTCAAAATCGATACTCACCAACATGGCATTTTTTAGGTTGGTCCTATTATTACTTAGGAGACGCTGAAAAATCTAAGGCTGCGTTTGAACAATTCCTTCGGTTTTACCCAAATGAGGGCGATTCTCTGTTTGCTCTTGGTTTGCTTGCAATTGATGCTGGTGACAACGTCAAAGCAGAGGATTTCTTAAACGAAGCAATTGCAGTGCAACGAGATAATCCCAAGGGGCAAGCAAAAGCGATGGCACGGCTTGGTGACGTGTTCGCACTAAAAGAGAATGTTGAACAGGCCCGAAAGATGTATAAGCAAGCAGTGGATCTTGACCCAGATTTATATGAAGCATGGTTTCGACTTGCGAATACATATAAGCAAAAAGACAATGCAATCGTGCAAGAATATTTGAGGAAGTCGAGAGAAGCCAAACAGCGAGTGAATCAAAGTAGATACAAAACGAGTTTTCCAGAATGAAGTATGTGTTGTTTATGTTGTGTTTAGTTGGATGCCGCGATCTTGAGCCAAAGCAAATAGTTGCACCATTTTCGCTTACCGAAATAGAAACGGGTATTGCACCAACGACCTGCGGTGATGCAGACCCATCGCAAATTATTGAAGTGAATGGTACAGGGCTCGGTTTGTTGGATTATGACAACGATGGTGATTTGGATTTGTTTGTTGTAAATGCTTCCGACCATCCATGCCGCTTGTATGAAAATGTAAGTGATGGTTCGATTGCATTCCAAGATGTCACGGAAGAAAAAGGAATTGACATTAAACGGATGGCAAATGGTGTCGCAATTGGGGATGTGAACGGCGATGGGTTTGGAGATTTGTACATCACATGCTTTGGTTCGAATGTCTTACTCATGAATAATGAGGGGAATTCCTTTTCTGATGTCACTGATAAAGCGGGGGTCGGAGATGATCGTTGGGGAACGAGTGCAGCGTTCGGTGATTTGGATCAAGATGGTGATCTTGATTTGTATGTGTGTAACTATCTTACATTTGATCAGCATAATCCTCCTCCAAGGGCGAAATACAAAGGAGTTTCAGTTCTTGGTGGTCCTCATGGCATGACACCGGAAGAAGATGTTGTTTATGAAAATCTTGGGGATGGATCATTTAGAGACGCTACTGAAGATTGGCGGTTGAATGCGCCTCCCGCGTTTTCATTGAATGTTGTGATTCTCGATACAAATGGAGATGGCTTGCAAGATATTTATGTCGGTAATGATTCGATGGCGAATAATATGTTTATCAATCGTGGTTTGGGAAAAATAATGTTCGAAGATGTTGGGTTGCATTCAGGCGCAGCGGCGAACGGCGATGGTTCAATGCAAGCGACGATGGGAATCGCAGTAGCAGATGTTGATGGCAATGGAATGCCTGATTTTTTTACAACGAATTTTTCAAGTGACACGAATACATTGCAATTGAATGATGGTACGTATTTTGAAGATCGAACAAATTTTTTTGGTTTGGGATTGCTGAGTCGAACATTGCTTGGTTGGTCGTGTGGGTTTCATGACTTTGATTTGGATGGCGATGAAGATTTGCTTGTTGTCAATGGACATGTGTATCCAGAGGCTAGTGCTGATTCGATGGATAGTGAGCGAGAACAACCAATGCTGTGGATGTCAAGAGTTGGCAATCGGTTTAAAAAAGTGAGCACATCGTTAGGAGAAAAAAACTATCGCGACCGCGCGGCAGTTTTTGGCGATCTTGATGGAGATGGTGATACGGATGTGATTGTTGCACAGCGAAGTGGCCCAGTTCGTGTGTTGAGAAATGATGCAGTCGGTAGAAAACCATTGGTCGTTCAATTGGAAGGGCATGCGTTGGGCGCGGCGTTACGAGTAACACTTGATGATGGATCTACTGTTACACGATGGAAACACAGTGGTGGTTGTTTCCAATCTTCTGCTTTAACCGATCCTATCTTTACGTTTCCACCAGGCCGATATCCCAAAAAGTTAGAAATTGCGTGGGGAAACGGCGAACGCCAAATGGTAGAAGATGTGCCTAGCAGCGGCGTTCTGGTCGTTTTTCAAACCAAAATTAATTGACTCCGAGTCAATTAATTTTTATATAAAACAAATAACTGCGAGTGAATTTATCCTCTTGCATATCAGGTATTTACAGAAATAAATCAGTATTTATAAATGAACTCGGAGTTAACTAAAATTGTTTGCTAAATTTTATTTGAGTACGTCTGCTTTGGTGTACGATTTTCCTAAGATCGCCTTGTCGTCAGCACCCATCCAATCGGAAAGAACAGATGCATAGACCTGTCGGAAGTCGGTGTTGTAGATGAGGTCCCCTTTGTCGAGTTTTGTCAAGGAGGGGTGCGTGCCAAGCAAGCCCGGTTTTACCATGTCGCCAATCAAAAACATAGGAGCAGCAGTGCCGTGGTCAGTTCCAGTAGAACCGTTTTGAGCAACTCGCCTTCCAAATTCGCTGAACATCATTGTCAACACTTTTCCGCCATTGCCCTGCGCTGAAACATCTTGTTGGAATGCGTTTAGCGAGTCGCCAACTTGTCGCATAAGATTGGCATGGGAATTCAATTGATTTGCATGTGTGTCAAATCCGCCTAGGCTCGCGTAGTACACTCGAGTTGGAAGATCTGCGCGAATCATTGACGCAATCATTTGTAATTGTTGAGAGAGTTGGCCATCTGGGTATTTCACAAGCGGCTGTCTCTGAACTGCTTTACGTATCCGATCTGAAGAAACCTGCCCATCTAATGAAGTCCGTATAAGAAAATCTAGTTGGCTATCCTTCGATATTCCTTGCATCGTTTCAAGTCGATTGATGTCGTCATACGTAGATGCAAGGGAATCATCTGTATTTTTGCCAGCCCACCTAAACAACTTTTCAGTTTCAAAATTCACCGCTTTTTGTGTTTTTCCATGTAATGCGAGCGGCGCTTTGGAGCCAATGGCAATTGAACCTTTTGGATTCGGTTTTCCTGCACATGTGTTGTCGAAATATTTTCCTAGCCAGCCATATCCTTGCCCGGAGTGATTACCAGTTTGCCAAATATCAGTTGAGGTAAAGTGTGAGCGATTTGGATTTGGATACCCAATTCCTTGCATAATTGCTGCTTGGCCTCCATCAATAAGTTCACGAAGACCAGTCAAATTAGGATGTAAGCCAATCCCGTCAGCGCCTGGAATTGAGAGCGCATTTCCATTACTACTTCTCGAACTGCCAGGCGCACCAATCGCTAACTGAGATCGGTTGTTGTAATAATCTCGTGAGCCGTATGGCACAACAGTGTTAAGCCCATCGTTCCCACCAGCAAGTTGAATGACTACCAACACTCGATCGTCTGGTACGCCCGCTTGCGATGTAATGAGTGAACCAACAGGTAACATGATTCCATGCGCAGAGTTTTGTAAAAATGAAGGAACAGTTGTTGCCATGGACAAGAAAACCATGCCTTGCTGCATGAACAAACGTCTCGAGTAGGCGTTTTCGTTTCCCGTGCTTGGATTATCTTGTTCGTGGTGGCGGTGTGTCATGTGTATATCCTCAACTGAGTTGATATTCCGGCATTGCAGTGATCAATGTAAGTAAACCAGTCACTGTTCTATTGTCTATCACGTTATGTTGTGTTTTTAAATAATCAAGCAGCGCATCTTCCCGCTCTTGTTGAATGTTAGGGTTACAAAGTACAGTTGTGAGCAAGTACCCAACAGCTTGTTTTGGAGATTTTGTTCTTCCTCCAAGTAATGAGATTGCGTCAAATGTACTTCCGTCAGCATCCCACGCGTAGCCATCGGGGCGTTGTCCAGTGATCAAAAAGAGGAGCGTGTTTTGGCGCATAAACATAGTCGAGGTGCTAATCCATGATCGACCTCCGTCCCAGCCTTTCACTGATGGTGGAGCGAAAAGTTTTTGCCCCATCAAGTTTGAAGCAAGTGAAAGTGTTCGGAGTAATTTTTTGCGATCAGGCGGGTTGATCGTCCGCATTGCTTGTACGATCAACTGAATGGGACTCTTGATGATTGATCGAATGTTTTCTTCATCATAAAAATGTTCAGAGAGGAGCATCGCTTTCATCACACTCTTCACGCTCCAGTTCGAACGTTTGAACACACTTGCGAGTTGTCCAACATATTTTGTAGCATCGGGTGTTGGCCCGTGCGGTAGATCATTGATAAAGAAACGGTAGAGTTTCCAAATGACAAATGTAGATACGCTTGGTCTAGTGAAAATTAAATCAACAAAATCGTCACCATCAAACTGCCCTCGACGACCAAAGATTGTTTTTACACCATCATCATGTTGCCGTCTGTTGAACGAAAACGCATCATCTTCAAACGTATACCCTGTGAGTGTTTTAGCACCTTCTTTAATGTCATCCTCGGTATAACCCTCGCCTTCGCCTAACGTAAAAAGTTCCATCAGTTCCCGTGCAAGATTTTCATTTGGAGATTTTTTTTTGTTTTGATGATTATTCAAATATTGAATCATCGCCGGATCATGCACAATGCCACGCACTAAATCTTCTTTGAAGTTCCCCATTGCATGCGTTCGAAAGAACGCATTTTGTTGATACATGTGAAAACTGTTTTCAATTGTTCGATACCCAGTTGCAAAATGGCCGTGCCAAAAGAGTGTGAGTTTTTCTTCAAGTGGACGGGGTGTTTCGATGAACCGCTTGAGCCACCATTCTTCCATTTCGGCGATTTGTTTTCGGTCCGCACGTTGCCGTCGTTGCCGTTCTTGGCGTAATGTTTCGAGAGATGCTTCGTCACCACTCTGACGAGCCTTCATTGCCATTTGTCTTTCACTGCCTGTAAGCGGTCTCATTATGTCATTGTCGAAATCATCTGAATTAACTGGTGACGGGTCATTAACTCTTTCATATTCAATAATGTATTCAACAGCTTTGTCGAGTCCCATTTTTGCAAGTGTTGCAATTTGCCGTTCTGTTCCTCCGAATCCCGCGCGGTTGAGAAGGTGTCGCGCCTTCGATTTATCAAATTTCTTAGGATCTAACTTTTTCAGCGTGCTGCCTGCCATAAGAGACTCCAAGGGTGTTGTTGAAAATTTTCGTACGCAGTTCAACGGTATTGCTACTAATACTATTGCATATTTTCGTTGATACGACGGAGGCGTAGTTTTCGTTTGAGCAAAATTGCATTTCCGATGACTGTAACGTCACTGAACCCCATTGCCGCTGCTGCAATGAGGGGACCGTGGGGTCCAAGAACTCCAAATGCTGCAAGTGGAATGGCTGCGACGTTGTACATAAAAGCAAAAACAAGATTTTGTTTTATTGTTTTGAGCGTATCGCGGGCGATAGAAACTGCTTCCGCAGTTGCTTCAATAGAATCAGATGGGATGATAACTGAAGCGGATTCCATGGCAACATTTGTGCCCGAAGCGATCGCAACTCCGACATCGGAAGCAGCAAGGGCAGCGGCATCGTTGATGCCATCACCGACCATCATCGAGGGTCGTGGAAGGCTTGCAACAATTTCAGTTTTTTCACTTGGCGAGGCTTCGGCGTGGACATGTTCTCGGTTGATGCCAACTTCTTTTGCAACTGCAATGGCATTCTCGCTCCGATCTCCAGAGAGCATGTGGACTTCAACACCAAGTGCATCTAATCTTGCAATTGTAGTTTTCGCATCTTGGCGGATTTCATCGGTAACAGAAATACGACCTACAACTTCGCCATCTACTTCAACCCTGCACGTTGCACCATCGTCTCGTAACACTGCAACTTTTCTTCCGTCGACTTCACCCTCGACACCGCTGCCGGGTGTTGCTTGAAAGTTGACAACTGTAGGAAATTCTATGTTTCTCTTGTGCGCTTCATTGACAATTGCAGACGCAACTGGATGTTCGCTTGGGGCTTCGACAGAAGCTGCGAGCCTGATAAGTTCAAGTTCGCTGTAATCAGTTTCTGTAGCAACTTCTTCAACAACTGGTTTGCCAAGCGTAAGGGTTCCGGTTTTATCAAAAATACATGTAACTGTTTTACCAGCGAGTTCAAGTGAACCGGCATCTTTTACTAAAATGCCGCGTAAACTGGATTCTCCTGCTGCAACCATGACCGCCATCGGAGTCGCGAGTCCAAGTGCACATGGACATGAAATGACTAGGATTGTGACAGCAGAAACAATGCCAGTTTCGGCGTCTCCTGCGATGATCCATCCAATGACTGTGATCGCGGCAATTCCAAGGACGATGGGCACAAAAATACCGGCAACTTTGTCAGCAAGTCTTTGCATGCCTGCTTTACTTGATTGGGCGTTTGTGACAAGTTGTGCAATTCTCGACACAGTTGTGTGGCGTCCGTCAACATTTGTCTCAAGAATGAGTTGACCAGATGTATTCATTGAGCCCGCGATGAGAATGTCGCCAATTGTTTTCGCAATGGGAAGTGGTTCTCCAGTGACAATTGATTCATCAACTTCGCTCACACCTTCTACAACATGACCATCAACAGGAATGCGACTTCCAGGACGAACAAGCAGCCGCATGCCTTCGGTTACTTCACCAGTTGGGAGTTCGGTTGTGGAACCGTCTTTATCTACTAACTCAGCAACATCCGGTTGCATGCGAAGTAATTCGCGAATGGCTGATCCCGCTTTCGCAGAAGAGGTAGCTTCAAGCCAATGACCAATACTAATAATGGCGAGCAGGGCGGCCGCTTCCATGAAATACATTGAATGGCCTGTTTGGAATATGAAAACAAACAAAGAAAAGAAGTACGCGGATGATGCACCAATGGAAATAAGCGTATCCATGTTTGTTTGTAATCTTTTTGCTGCTGCAAACGCAGAAGTAAAAAAACCACTTCCAACAAGAATCATTGAAACGGTTGATGCTCCAAACATAATCCACGGAATCAAGGGGCCATCTATGCCAAGTGAGTTAGCGCTCCAATGCAGAGCCTCAAAAGGAGCCCAGATAGAAACCCCAAGAATTGCGCGGCGCTTCCAATCAGAAGCATTCTTTTTTTGACGTTGTTCAATTTCCGTCGCCATTTTGGCAGGATCAATACCCACATCTTCGACAGTGGTTGGATAGCCCGCGGCAGTTGCAACTTGAGCGAGCGTTTCACCATCAAGATTAGTTCCTGTGACGGTTCCCCTGCCAGTTGCAAATGCGACCGCCACAGATTCCACCCCATCTACAGACAAAAGGGCTTTTTCTACGCTTGAACTGCAAGCGGCACAATTCACTTCACCAATTTTGAGGTCTATGTGATCCATTTGGAGCATTATACAAATACCAAGGCCATTAGACCGCGGGTCAAAATATGAGCGGCATTTGGAAAAATTGAAAAGCAGGGTATAATCTAGGGATGCGGAATGACCGTACAAATCGACTCGCCATGCTCTTGGTGGTTTTTTGCTGCCTTGGCACAACAGCCATGGCGATGCCTGCATCCACCCAATCCGTCTTAACGGTCGTGGTTGGTGGATCAACCGCCCACATTGCTTATGAGTTGGAACCATTTGATTTTCAAACACAGAATAGGAACACGGTTCCTTCTTTTGTAACACATAAAAACCCAATTCTTTCGGGACTCAACATGGAACTACAGAACCTACCGCCCCCGTCGGACCGATAGGTTTTGTTTTGTGGCGATCAGTTAATGAGATCGCAAGTTTCCATTTATTACATTCAAATTAGATAAAAAGTGAGGTCACGCATGGGCGTTCCCGTAGTAGGTACAATCGGTCGTAAACTCTTTGGCAGCAGAAATGACAGGCTTGTCAAACGATATATGAAATTAGTGGATCAAGTTTCAGCGCTTGAATCCGAAACAGTAGTTCTTACAGACCAAGAATTACGCGCAAAAACAGATGAGTTCCGCGATCGAATCGCAAACGGAAAAGAAACCGAAACAGATCTTATTCCAGAAGCATTTGCCGTTGCGAGAGAAGCAATGGACAGAGCGGTTGGAATTCGTAACATCTTCGACCCAATTCACGAGTTTGATCCATCGCTCCTCGATGACGGAGCAAGAAAACTCTATGAAGAAACCAAAGCGACAATAGATGCAACGGAAGCGCATCCGCCGACAGGAGAGTTCCTCGGCTCAAGTGAACCAGTTCCCTCTTGGAAATTTGTTGATATTCCACACGAACTTTATGAAGCAGTGCGAAAAATTTATCCGAAATCAAAGCCTCCGTTCCGCGCTCGACCATTTGACGTGCAGTTGATTGGTGCGGTGGTTCTTTATGAAGGTCGCATTGCAGAAATGAAAACAGGCGAAGGCAAAACAATTGTTGCCCCACTTGCTTGTTATCTCGCTGCACTTGTGGGTAAACAAGTGCACGTTGTCACAGTCAACGATTATCTCGTGCAGCGTGACCGTGACTGGACATTCCCGTTTTTCCGCATGTTGGGTTTAACAGTTGGTGCGATTCACCCACAACACATGCAGCCACCACAACTGAAACAAGTTGCATACCAATGCGATGTTCTCTATGGGACAACTGCTGAATTTGGCTTTGACTATCTTCGTGACAACATGAAGATGTCGACCGCTGAACAAGTACAAAAGCATCGTCAGATTGCAATCGTTGACGAAGTAGACTCCACATTAATTGACGAAGCACGAACTCCGTTAATCATTTCAGGACAATCACACAGTGAACAGCCTCGTTATGACCTTGCCGATCGCTTGGCAAGACATTTAATGACAAAGCAAAAGCCATGGGATGAGGCTGATCAAGCAGTGCAAACGTGTCTTGTCACAATTAGTGGAATTGAAGGTGACATTCGAAATGCAATGGACAAGGCAACGATTCCAGCGATGAAGCAAAAGATGGATGCTGCAAAAGGAATACTCCCTGAACTTGAATCAAAGCGGGATGCGTATACGCAATTTTATGAATTAGAACTAGATAAAAAACGAGCAACTCTCACTCACGAAGGCATTGCTGAAGCACAAAACGAAGCGGGCATAGGGTCCTTCTATGTTGGACAAAATATGGATGTACCACACCTTTTGGAACAATCCATTCGTGCGCACGCTGTTTACAAACGGGACGGTGATTACATCGTTGCACCGGATGACAAGGGCGAGCAAACGATCGTCATTATTGATCAAAACACTGGTCGTAAAATGGTCGGTCGACAATGGTCGGATGGTTTGCATCAAGCGATTGAAGCAAAAGAAGCCGTGCCGATCAAGCAAGAAACGCAAACGATGGCGACGATTACCATACAAAACTTTTTTAAGTTGTACGACAAACTCGCAGGT
This sequence comes from uncultured Isosphaeraceae bacterium, assembly GCA_964474235.1. Lineage (GTDB taxonomy): Bacteria > Planctomycetota > Phycisphaerae > Phycisphaerales > SM1A02. Next base: position 36,901 of record CAYYRP010000015.1, on the reverse strand, counting down.
ATGACTGGCACAGCTGATACTGAAGCGACCGAGTTTTACGAAATTTATTCTCTTGATGTGATTGTAATTCCTACAAACGTACCGATTACACGACTTGATCACAACGACCTTGTCTTTACATCAGAAAAAGACAAGGTAAATGCAGCGGTCAACGAAATTCATGCGATGCATGATGTCGGTAGACCAACGTTGGTTGGTACAACAAGTGTTGAAAAATCAAAAGAGCTTAGTGATATATTGACGCGGCGTTTTAAAGTTCCGCATGAAGTGCTCAACGCGGAACAGCACGAACGTGAATCCGAAATCATTAAATACGCTGGTAATCTAGGTGCGGTTACAGTTGCAACTAACATGGCAGGTCGGGGTACGGATATCAAGTTAAGTCCACTAACACCAGATGATTTGATCGAACATTGGAAACGACGCGACCTTTGCCCGCGCGACGTTACCGCTGAAATTGGTGAAGAAGAAGTCGTTAAGAAAATTTGGCGACATGTCGCACCCAAAGAACTTGGTATGAAAAAAACCGACGTTGATGCAATGGATGATGCTGAAATTTACAAACAATTACTTGGGCATTGGTGGAGCACATTCTGCTGGTGGGTTGATGGAGATAAAGTTACGTCCACAAGTGAAAAGAAAATGATTGAAGATCTTGATCGAAGTGGTGCGTGCATGTTGCATAGCCTTCGGTTCTATGAAAACATTGAAGATATGGGCGGTTTACATGTTGTTGCAACAGAACGGCATGAAGCGAGAAGAATTGATAACCAACTCCGAGGCCGAAGTGGTCGTCAAGGTGACAACGGTTCTACGCGATTTTTCTTAAGTCTTGAAGATGACCTCATGAAAATGTTTGCAGGGCCTCGCACTCTGCAACTTTTGAGCAAAATGGGAATGAAGGAAGGTGTTGCGATCGAGCATAACATGCTCACAAAAGCAATAACAAAGGCACAACGTAAAGTTGAAGAGCGAAACTTCCTTGTCCGTAAGAATATTCTTGAATATGACGAAGTGATGGACCATCAACGCCATGTCTTTTATGATTTGCGTCAACGGGTGTTAGAAGGCGTCGAGATTCGAGAGTTGATTTTTGATTACATCGAACAGGCAGTTGAAGACTCTGTCTACAATTATCTCGATCCATCTTATGCAGCAAACTGTATTGAGGAATGGTTACGCGAAAATCTATCTGTAACAATTGATGCAGATCTAATGATTGGTAAAGATAGAGAAGACTTACATAAACTTATTATTCGCGATGCACTTGGTGAATCTGCTGAAGTAATCCGAGTTACGATTGGTGAATATTTACCAGACACCATTGATCTTGGTGAAGGGAAAATTGCTGAGCGAAATGAAACAACTTGGGATTACAAAGGTACCGTTGACTGGGCATCGGCTGCATGGGACAGTGATCTCTCGATTGCTGAAGCAACAGAACTTAGTCGTGAAGAAATCGTCGCAAGAATCGAAGAATCTGCGGCGGCGAAAATACAATCGACTGATTTGTCTCCTCTTGACACGTATCTTGTCGCGCAACACGGCCAACAAGAATTGGCAAAGTGGGTGAAAGCAAAGTTTGAAATCCCATTTGAAGCTGCTGACCTTGTTGACCTCGAGTCAGAGGAAGCAGTTGATCTTGTGATGGATCGTGCCTTAACAGCCTACCGAACACGCGAGCAAATATATCCTGTTGATTTCATGATTGACATGACATCTATGCGTTTGCAGCAAGATCCCGCAAAAGCAATCGAAGCGTTTTGTCAATGGGTAAAATTAAAATATGAACTTGATTGGACGCCGCAAACTTTGCCATCAAATAATCCTGAGGAATTGAAAAAGTTCCTGCTTGAAGAAGCACTGCGATGGGATGATGCGCGAACCGAACGCCGTGCACAGCGACTCGTTGATGAGAGCAGTGGCGACATCGATGCGTGGCTTCGAACGAACTGGAACTTTGCATTGACCGATGATGAGAAAGAGCAGATTGAAACAGACCCACTCATGGTTGCCACAAAGAAAATTAAGCAGATGCAGCGTGCCGAACTTGCGCAGCTTGAACGAAACGTGCTTCTGCAAATTTTTGATGGTGCATGGAAAGATCACTTGCATCAAATGGATCAAGTACGCGAATCAATTGGTTTCAGATCCTTTAGTCAACTTGACCCTCGGATTGAATTCAAGCGTGAAGGTGCACGTCTTTTCGAAGAAATGTTTAAGCACATCCAAGATCGTGTTACCGATTTGGTGTTCAAAGCGAAAATGCAAGTTCGTATGCCTCAGCAGCCTCAGCAGCAACAACAAACATCGCAAGAAACCGCTAAAGCCGCTCCCCAGCAACAACAACAGCAACAAAGACCGAAACTGAAAGCTTCGGAGCAATCTGTCCGTGCAGCATCAGCTGCTGCATCCAAAGATGACCCTGCTTCTGGCGGCGCGATGACCGTAGGTCGGAACGAACCTTGTCCTTGCGGTAGCGGTAAAAAGTACAAAAAATGCTGTGGCGGGCGGTAATTTGACCCGGGGTCAAGTTGACCTCGGGTCAAATCGGTCGGCGAATGCCCACGTTGCAAAGACGACAACAGGTAAGACTGAGAGCCACGCGCTGCCTCCGATATAGCCCGCCTCAAGGAGCGGAAGTGAGACAAGGGCAACGAGGGTAAAGAGTGCTACGCGGATTGGCGTAAATTCTTTTTTCGTCCAGATAAATGCAGCGACGAGTCCCGGAAAGACAAGTCCATAGAAGACAAAGAATCGCAAATAATCATCTGCTATCTCGAGAATATTTTCGTGTTCACGGTGTGCAATAGTGATTGCAATTGCACAAGCAACTACAGTTCCGATTGCAAACAGAACTCTTCGAGTTTTTACTTCGCACAACCATCCTTCGCGAATGTGCGCTCCAACAGTGAACACTGCTTGCGTGATAATGTGGACTAGAATCACAGTCGACAGCCCAGCTACCAACACGTCTCTGTACAAGCAAGTGATGCCAATCATCACAGTAAAAGTCAATCCGAAAACACCAAACGAATGTTTGGATGGTGAAGATTGCAAAGCGCGGTGAAATGTTGGGTCAAGATATGGGCAGAGAAAAAAGCCAAATGTTGTAATTGGCAGCAGCCAAACAACTTCTTGCCATGGGTGTGTTTGTGTTGCCTCAATATCGAGCGCGCCGGGCCAAAATGAGATGCCGATACCTACAGACAGAATCCACACTGCAGTTGCAAGTATTGGCCAAAGACGATTGGGCAACACGCTGATGATCATGCCTGTAAGTAAAACGAGCGCAGGTAGCACAACTAGCCACCACGATGGAATGTCAGGAATGAAATACCGTGCAACAATTGCAAGAAAAAAAGCGTGAAATGCAATCGTAATGACTGCAAAACTCGAAAACGCCCCTCGATATTTTTCAACAAGTTTCTTTGACCGGTCTGGAGTTCGCAGTACATATCCAAATGCTGTACAACCAATGACATTTGGAATAGCGAACATGAAAAAACCAGCCCAACCATACCGATCTACTAAAACAATGGGAAGGAACATACCGATGCACCACGTCCAACTGCACGCTAGGTACAAACCCCAGCCAATTGTATTAAGTGCGTTCACTTTGTTTCTTCTTGTTTGTTACGATGAAATCGTTGGCGGACCATTGACTTGGGGGTGCAATGAAATGTGATGATGCATCGCCCAACCCGAATTTCTTTGTCACGCTTTTGTAATGTTTGTGTCACATTCATCGTAAATTCAATATTGAATTCTTTGCCATTTTTCATTTGTTCAGTCAAATGATTACGCACTTCTTGGGCATCTTTCACGTTGTAAATCGCAGGTCCGTAACAAGGGCGAAGAAATCTGTATGACATGTTCTTACACACGACTGCGTAATCGCTTCCGCAATGCTTAAACAAGAACATGCCTGCAGCAACTTCGCTGTTACCGAGCAGAGCAGCGCCGGCCATTGCGTTGTAAAAGTTGCGATTCGATCGTTTAAATGGAAGGACCGCAGTAAAGCGGTCGTGGGTAATTCTTCGCATCGAAATACCACTGCGAAATGCAAATGGAAGCCAAATTAATGAGCAGACTCGATGCCAAAAGTTGTTTTTTGTACTCAGGCGCGTAAAGAACGTTTCTGCTTTCTCCATAAAAGTGAGATTTTCAGGAGAAGTCTGAACGACTTCAATTGAGACGTCTGAAACATCAAGTTCAGTGACTTCTTTGCCCTTTTCTGCTTCTGAAGGAGCATGTTCGCATTTTGGTTGTAGAGATGGCGTGGTCATGATTTCTACCAAGTGAATCCTAGGTATTGTAGGCTATACCCAATGCAAAGTCATCAAATAAGTATTTGTAGTTGGAGCCTTCGTCCAAGAACCCCTGAATTGTTGATTTCCGACTTGCAAAAGTGTGGAATAACTAAAGTACAGTTGGCACTCGTGCCGCTTTTTGAAAGTGAGGAATGGTCAAATTGCGGGCAAGCACTTCACGATGCAGGTGTCGCTATCACAAGTGGAATGTTTGAGCCTGCTGGGGAGGATTATTCAACGCTCGAAACTATTGCGAAGACGGGTGGGATTCGCCAAGATTCTATGTGGTCTAAAACTCTGGTGCGTGCGAATGCAAGTGCACAAATAGCAAGTAATCTTGGTTTGTCTCTGGTTACTTTTCACGCAGGGTTTCTTCCACATAATTTGTCCGAAGAGAGAACTAAATTGTTGGATCGCCTTTTTCAAATTGCTGATATTTTTACACGCAATGAAATTGCAGTTGCATTCGAAACAGGGCAAGAAACTGGCGAGGTTCTTGCGGGAGTACTTGAGGAATTGTCACATCCAAATATTGGTGTAAATTTTGATCCAGCGAATATGATTTTGTATGGACAGGGCGATCCCGTTGCAGCAATTACAATGTTAACACCATGGGTTCGCCAAGTGCACATTAAAGATGCAATTGCAACAACTGTTGCAGGCACATGGGGATCGGAGGCAGTAGTTGGAACTGGTGACGTAGATTGGGATGCGTTTATTCCTGCAATTCCAAGCGGTGTGGACCTTGTCATTGAACGCGAAGCAGGGGACAACAGAATAGAAGACATACGACGTGCAATTTCTTTTTTACAGGAGCAAGGATGTTAACCCGCCTGATTTTTTTGGTTTTGATTCTTAACGGATGCACTTCAAAGCAAGTCGTCTATTCTAGAGGTGCAGTTGCAGCTGACCATCTCCTTGCATCGGAAGCAGGCGTACGAATTTTAAAAGAAGGTGGGAATGCAGTTGACGCTGCGGTTGCAACGAGTTTTACTTTGAGTGTTGTCCGTCCGTTTTCGTGTGGTATTGGCGGGGGTGGTTTTATGATCATCGATCCACACGATGATGACGCAGTTGCGCTGAATTATCGAGAGACGGCGCCTGAAATTGTTGACGCCATGTATTACAAAAATCACAACAGCCGTGTTGGCCCCGAGGCTGTCGGTGTGCCCGGCACGGTTGCGGGGTTACTTGCTGCACATGAAAAATTTGGAAGATTACCACTTTTGCAAGTGATGGCACCCGCAATTGAAATTGCACGAAGTGAGTTTGTCCCAGACGACGCGTACCGTGCTGGTGTTGAAAGTGCTGCAAAAGCGATCGGTAAAGTTTCGGAAGATTTGCAAGGCCTCGCGTTGGCGTTGGATCGTTTTGGAACTTATGAAAAACTAGCACTTTGTGGACAAGCATTGGTTCTTGAAGATATTGCACAACATGGGAGGAGCGCTTTTTATGCAGGTGATGTAGCGAATGCGATTGTTGCAACTACGGGCGGTCATATTTCTCTTCGCGATTTAGAAAATTACGAACCACGCTGGGAATCGCCTCTTGTTGTTGATGTTGGCGGTGGATTTACTATTGTTGCAATGCCTCCGCCGAGTAGTGGTGGCGTTGCGCTCGCACAGATTTTGTCGTTGATGCAGCGACTTGGTGCAACAGAACTCAATCGAGATGATCCCTTGTATTCGCACTTACTTGTTGAGTCGATGAAGCATGCGTTTGCAGATCGAGCGGAACACATGGCAGACGCGGCGTTTGTTGATGTTCCAATTGATGCGTTGATTGATTCAGTGTATCTTGATGCTCTTGCATCACGTGTTTCAAATGAACAGACTAAACCACTTTTGTCGTATGGTTCTGTGGGTCAATTGCCAGATGATACAGGTACGAGTCACCTATGCGTGGTTGATAGTGATGGAATGGTTGTCGCTGCGACGGAGACAATCAACACTTCGTTCGGTTCGCAAGTATTGGTAAAGCCATATGATTTTGTGTTGAATAATGAGATGGATGATTTTTCTCCGCCAACAGGAACAAATCTGTATGGATTGCAACAGTCAGATAAGAATTTGCCAGAAACGGGGAAGCGACCGTTATCAAGTATGTCACCAACAATTATATTGAGGAGGGGTCAACCAGTTTTTGCTGTCGGCGCTTCGGGAGGTCCACGAATCATTTCTGGAGTTGCGCAAGTGATATTAAATGGGGTGTGGTTTGGTGATGAACCTGTGGATGCTGTATCACGCCCACGCTTACACCATCAATGGATGCCGAACAAAGTCTATTTCGAAGAAGTGTGGGATGACCATGCCATTGTCGATTCGCTCATGCGCAAAGGGCATGAAACAACGAACCGAAAAACTGTGGGTGTTGTTCAAGCAATCGCCATCGATGGGGGTTTGCTCAAACCTGCGAGCGATCCCCGCAAGGGCGGAGTATCCTCCGGATTTAATTGACTCGGAGCCACATTGGTTGTGCGTCAAAAAAACACCCCAGCCAGAGGCTGGGGTGTTAGGGAACAAATTTATTTTCTAAAGTCCGCTGGTTAGCCGCCGAGGGTATAGCGAACAAACGCTGTCACAGTTGTGCCTTCGGGTAACATTTCCTGCACAGTTTTTGATTCGTCAAGGACGAATTTTTGAGCAAGAAGTGTGTTTTCTTCAAGGTGCTTTCGTACTTTTCCTTCAGCCATTTTTTGAGCAATTTCATCGTTCTTGCCAGTATCTTTGGCTTGTTGAATTGCATCTGCCTTAATCTTTTCAATCACATCAGCAGGCACGTCAGCAGCACTAATTCCAAGAGGGTCATGGAAAACAACGTGTTGGCAAATACCTTTTAGTGCATTTTCGTTAACTTCACCATCAGTTTGAATGAGGCACGCGCGTTTGCCATCATGGTGAATGTAATGTCCAAAGTGACCACCACTGTAATGAACACCACGAGCGAAATTAGTATTTTCGCCAGTTGTGATTCGGATTTCATCGATCGCTTTTGTCATGTCATCGTTGCAAGTAATTTCGCCGTCATCTGATGAAATGGCGAAGTTTGCTACTTCAGCAACCATTTGTTCGAATGCTTCGTTCTTTGCAGTGAAGTCAGTTTCGGTTTGTACTTCAACGATGACTGCGCAGTTGTTGCCATAAGCAACAGCGATACGCCCCTCACCAGTTGTGCGTTCAGTACGGGACTCCATTTTGCCCTTTTTCTTTTCGCGAATCCACGCTTCTGCGGCTTCTGCGTCACCGTTATTTTCAGTGAGGGCTTTTTTACAATCCATCATGCCTAGGCCAGTTTTTTGGCGCAGTTGCATGACATCTTTCGCAGTGAAACTCATTGTTGCTTCTCCTGTAGTTTGCGTTGTCATGATTTGTCGGTTTCAGTTTTTGGTGCTTCGGCCGTTGCTGTTGCGGCACCACCTTGGTCATCTTTCGGTGCTGTCTTGGAATCATCAGCTTTGAATGAAGCTCTCGCGGAACGCGATTTTGCTTCTTCATGTGCGGCAACTTCTTGTGCTTCTGCCTTCGCTTTATCCTCAGCCTTTCGTTGTGCTTCGGCTTCCTTTGCACGGCGACCAGCGAGACCCTCGCTGACTGCTGACATCAATTCAGCGATCACAACTTCGATGGAACGAAGGGAATCGTCGTTTCCGGGAATCGGAATGTCAACAAGTTGAGGATCGCCATCACTGTCAATCAAACCGATTGTTGGAATGCGTAGTGCTGTTGCTTCGCGAAGCGCATTTACTTCGTTGTTTGCGTCAATCACAACCATTGCACCTGGCAATTTGTTCATGTCGCGAATGCCGTCGAGGTTGCGAGTGATCTTCGCTTTTTCACGCATTAACTGTGACGTCATTTTCTTTGAGTACGTTTCAATTTCGCCAGAGTCAACAAGTTTTTCAAGTTCGATCAAACGCTTGAGGCGCGAACGAATTGTTTGGAAGTTTGTGAGTGTGCCACCAAGCCATCGTTCTGTAACCCATGGCATGCTCGCTTCACCAGCATATTTTTGAACAGCAGCTTGCGCTTGACGTTTTGTGCCAACAAAGACAACGTCCTTGCCGCCGGCAACTGTGTTTTGAATGTAAAGTTTTGCTCGCATCAAACCTTTGACGGTTTCGCGAATGTCAATGATGTGTAATCCATTACGAACACCCCAAATATAGGGCTTCATTTTTGGGTTCCACTTACTTCTGCGCTGTCCAAAGTGGATCCCAGCTTCAAGTAATCGACTTACGACATCAGTCTTTTTTTCTTCGGTCATCTGTATTTCCTAGCAGCGACACCGGCAGACTTGTGGGCGAAGTTCTACACAAGGGCGCTTCACATTTTTTGGCATGCCATTGCAGCATTGCCGCCTAAAAGGTAATTGAGCATTGCCGCCCACCGGCTTTGCCCATCGCTCAGAAACTGAGTCGAATGGGAGATTTTACACGAAACTCGGCGAAATGCAATGGTTTGGTGTGTTTAACAGGAGGTTGTTTTTACTTGCGAGAAGGTGATTTTGCCACCGAACATCGACAATACTGCTTTTCCATGAACTTTCCAGCCATCAAACGGGCAGTTTCTCGCAGGCGAGCGAAATTCGGAAGCGATGATGGTCCATTCTTCTTGCGGATTGATCACGGTAATATCTGCTTTGCCGCCGATCTCAATGCGGCCAAGGTCAGATCGACCAATCAAGTTGGCTGGATTTACAGTCATCATCGCAAGCATTTGCGACCAATCAAGGGTGCCATCATCAATGAGTGCTTTGATATAGAGCGCCAATGCGCATTCAATGCCAACGATTCCGAACGAGGCATCAGGAAACGGTCGGTTTTTCGTCTCCTGTGGATGGGGAGCATGATCTGTTGCGAGTATCGTGATCACGTTTCGCTTGATGCCATTTTTAATCGTTTCAATGTCATTCTTAGTTCGAAGCGGCGGGTTCATTTTCGCCATCGTACCAAGTGTTCTGCACGATTCGTCAGTGAGTAACAGATGGTGGGGTGATGCTTCGCCAGTTGCACGCTGACCGGATTGTTGGGCAGCTTCAATGATCGCAACGCTTCCGCCACTGCTGAGATGTTGCGCGTGCCACGCACAACCGATGTTTTTGTTGAGTGCAAGATCACGGGCGATGATCTTTTCTTCTGCTTCTCGTGGCCAAGCACCATAGCCAAGCTCTTCTTGCACGGCGCCGGCATGCATCACGCCACCAACCGTCATTTCTGGATCTTGGCAATGTTGCATAAAGCATCGATTCGCTTCGCAAGCAGCGTGTAACACGTTCGCCATCATCGCATCGTCTTTAACAACGTCACCGTCGTCAGTGATTGCAATTGCGCCGGCTTGTGTCATTTCAGCGATCGGTGCAAGCAGTTTTCCCTGACGCCCAACTGTTGCGCATCCTGTTGGTAAAACACGGCATTTTCCTGCCTTTTTTGCAATTTGTAATGCTGTAGATATTAGTTCAGGGGTGTCAGTTGCAGGAGTAGTGTTAGGCATTGCGCAAACAGTTGTGAACCCGCCAGACGCAGCGGCTGCAGAACCAGTAGCAATAGTTTCTTCATGTTGTCCGTTACTTGGTTCGCGGAAGTGCACATGGATGTCGATCAGTCCGGGAGAAATAATGCAATCAGTGCAATCAATAATTTCAGTATCCGCCGGTTTTTTTTCAACAGTACCAATCGCCACAATTCGATCGTTCGTGACGAGTACATCGCCAACAATATCGAGTTTGGTATGTGGATCTATGATTCGGCCGTGTTTGAGTAAGATCGAAGTCATGGGATGTATTGTACCCAGAAAAAAACAGACCTCGCTATAAAGCGAGGTCTGCTTTTTAATCATTAGAATGACGGTTTACTTGTCGCCAGACATTGGGCAGCCGCCCGCCTTTTTCATTTTGTCGCAGTCAGCTTTGTCGCCTTTTTTCATTGACGCGCATTTTGCTGGATCGCAATCTTTCATATCACCACACGCGGAAGGATCACAAGCGCCTGCAGCAGCTGGTTTAGCTTTTGCTTTGTCTGAGCAGCAGCTTTTTGCAGCACCTTTTGAACCAGTTGCAGCTGGTTTTGCTTTAGCAGCAGCCATTGGGCATGCATCTGTTCCCATTTTGTCGCAACCTTTTTTCATGCTTGCACATTTTGAAGGGTCACAGTTTGCTGGATCACAGTCAGAGCCATCGCATTGAGCGGCAGTCGCGCTTGCATTGACTTTTTCGGTCTTGTTACAGCCGAGTATTGCGAAGCCGAGCATGGCGACTAGGGTGAGGGTAAGTAGTTGTTTCATTGGTTTCTCCATATAAGGGGTAGGGGGGGGTTACTGAGTGAATTTGTGATTGTACAAGAATCGAAAGTCCATTACAAGGCTATATTTCGATAAATCAATTCGATAGAATGGGTAGTCGTATGGATAAGGAAAATATTGCATTAAAATGGGAAAAAAAGCGAGAAAAATTGGCTGATTTCGCCACTTTATTACCTGATTCTGCGGGCGTGTATTTGATGCACAATATTGACGGCAAAATACTCTACATAGGGAAGGCGGGCTCTTTGAAAAAAAGAGTTGGGTCTTATTTTCGAAAATCGACAGATGTCGGTCCATGGAAGCAGGGAATGCTCTCTGAAATTGCATATGTTGAAACGATAGATTGTGAAGATGACTGGGAAGCATTGCTCTTGGAGTCACGGCTTATCAAGGATCACCGACCGAAATACAACTCGATGCAACTTGATGGGAAGACATATCCGTATATCGCTGTTACTGTAAAAGACGAATTTCCCGGAGTCTTTGTCACACGCTCGCCGGGCGAAGAAAAATTTCGCGGCGCAAAGCTGTTCGGGCCATTTGCTTCTTCGTGGGCGTTACATAATGCTGTCCATATGTTACAAATGATTTATAAGTTTCGAACATGTACGCTCACAATCAAAGAAGATGACAAAACAAACCGTTTTTATCGGCCGTGTTTGTTGCATGCAATTAAGCGTTGTTCGGCGCCGTGTGCGAATCGGATCAGCCGAGAAGAGTACAAATCAGAAATAGATCAGTTTTTGAAATTTATGCAATCAAAACGGAGTGTCATGCTACGTGATTTGAAAAAGCAAATGGAATACGCATCTGAAAATAAAGAGTACGAAGAAGCTGGCCGACTTCGAGATCAAATGCAAGTGATAGAGAAATTGAGTGACCAAACAAATCATGAAGAAGAATGGCAATCGGAAGTAACAATTTTCGCTTCCAATCCAGAAGATTCGATTCGTGCATTGAAAAAAGCGTTGCGAGTTTCAGATGATCTCCGTTGTATTGAAGCATTCGATATCGCGCATCTGCAAGGGACTGAAACAGTTGCTTCCAAAGTTTGTTTTGTAGATGGACGCCCGCACAAAGAAGGATACAGAAGATTTAAGATCAAGACAGCGAAGAATGATGATTACATGTCAATGCGGGAAGTTATATCTAGGCGATATCGTGATGCTGGTGACGGGTTGGAGTTGTATCCAGATTTGATTGTGATTGATGGCGGCAAAGGCCAATTGAATGCTGCAATGGAAGGGTTGTCGGTTTTGGAGAAAAAACCACCTCTTGTTATTAGCCTTGCAAAAAAAGAAGAACTGATTTATTTGACGACGCAGCATGATCCAATCAAACTTGGTCGGAACAACCTTGGGTTGAAACTTGTGCAGGCGATTCGAGATGAGTCGCACCGTTTTGCACAGCATTATCACCATCTACTTCGGAAGAAGCGAGTTCTTGGAGACGGCCATTGACTCGGAGCCAAGTGGGCTCCGAGCCAACTTAGGCTGGGGACGGGACGGGACCGCCTGCGGGTTCATCGCCGCTTGGATTGGAGCCAGCCTCTGGGGTATTCGTTGCTGCTGTTTCTTCATCTAGTAAGTCATCGACTGAAGCACGCTCAATAGACTCGCCTCGCATAATTGCGTCGATTTCGTCACTCTGTAGAGTTTCATACTTCAACAAATTATCAGCAATACCAACAACGCTTTCCCAGTTTTCGTCAAGGAGTCGTTCGGATTCGGCAAACGCCACATCGATCAGGCGTTTGATTTCTTCGTCAATAATTCTTGCAGTGTCTTGAGAATAATCTCGTTCAGAGATGATTGTTTCTCGATTCGGGTCTGGTGTGTAATTGATAAATCCGAGTCGGTCACTCATGCCCCATTCGAGCACCATATGCCGTGCATAATCAGTCGCCATGCGAATATCCATGGATGCACCGCTTGAGATATCGCCTGTTTTCCGTTTTTCTGCGATTCGACCACCGCAAAGGACGCGCAAACTTGCTTCGATGAATCGTCGATTGTAAAAATAACGATCCTTCTCCGGCAAACTAAATGTCGCGCCGCCTGATTCTCCTCGCGGAATGATTGTGACCTTGTGAATAGGATCAGCATGCGGAAGAAGATGTTGCACAACAGCGTGTCCAGCTTCATGATACGCCGTTGCTACACGTTCAAGTTCTTCAATCTTCCGACTTTTGTTTGCACGTCCCCAGCGAATCTTGTCGCGGGCTTCGTCCATATCAAGTTGGTTAACAAATTCCTTGTCTGCAAGTGTGGCAATGATTGCCGCTTCGTTAATAAGCGCTTCGAGATCAGCACCTGAAAACATGGGGGTTCCGCGAGCAACTCGCCCAAGATCGAGTGCAGGTGAAGTTTTAATTTTCTTCGAGTGTACTTCAAGAATTGCTCTGCGACCTTCAAGATCGGGAAGCGATACATTTACTTGACGGTCGAATCGTCCGGGGCGTAGAAGTGCTGGGTCGAGAACATCAGCGCGGTTTGTCGCAGCGATCATAATGACTTGATCGCTTGCTTCAAATCCATCCATTTCTACAAGAATAGCGTTGAGTGTTTGTTCACGTTCATCGTGGCCGCCGCTTGAAAAGCCACTGCCCCGTTTTCTGCCTACCGCATCAATTTCATCAAGGAATATGATGCACGGCGAAGCTTCTTTGGCTTGTTTAAAGAGATCGCGGACTCGGCTTGCGCCAACGCCGACAAACATTTCAACAAAGTCAGAACCCGAAATGGAAAAGAAGGGAACATCGGCTTCGCCAGCAATTGCTTTTGCAAGAAGTGTTTTGCCGCAGCCGGGCGAGCCAACAAGGAGGACACCGCGAGGGATCCGTCCGCCAATTTTTGCAAATTTTTTCGGATTTTTCAAGAACTCAATAATTTCATGGACTTCGTCTTTGGCCTCTTGGATGCCCGCGACATCATCGAATGTAACTTTGATGGAATCTTTGCCAGCAAGACGGTGTTTTGATTTGCCAAAACTCCCGAGCATACCGCCGGGACCACCTCCCGCTCTTGCAGAGCGAGAGATAAAGTAAAAGATCAAGAGCAATAAGAAGATCATCGGTGCCCAACTAATGAGCATCGTCATGAAGAGCCCAGTGCCGGTTTCAGTTCGGTGATCGATGCCAGCGGCCTTTAATTCTTCAAGATAGAACTGACGATTTTGTCCATCAACATTGAAATAGACAACATCGCCAGTAGTAAAATCTGTAGCACTAGATTCTCCTTTGACATCTTTGCCTATTACTGCTGTGATTTCAGAATCTTTGACTGTAACAAGGTTGTCTTCAAATTGGCCGGTTTTCGCGCGAGCAAGGAAATCATTCCAACCTGAAATTTCATTGCCACTGCCCGCACTGTTCATCATGGTCCAGACCATGATCAGCACAAAGCAAATGAGCATCCAACTCAGAATGCCTCTGCTCATGCGAGGTTGTGGGGGAGTTTTTTTATCGTTTTTGTCGCCGGTTGGGTTTGCCATATGGGAATCCGTTGTTCAATTATTTAGAGATACTGTAATAGTATCGGACATACGAGGAATGGCCGCAATGTGTTCAAATGAGATCACCACGCGGCTTGTAGTTGATCGACAATATCGGTGGACAACTGTTGTACGAGTGCAAATTGTCCCATTTCTATTGGTTCAGAAGATGGCTGAGATGGAATAAAGAGTGCCGTTGAAGAGAACCTTTCGCGTCCGAGAATGCGCTTGCCTGTCCGAAGATTGAGCCACTCGAAATTGATCGTGGCGGTGATGAGCATTTCATTATCAAGACCTGTTGTTCTCGATTGGGAAATTGCTTGTAATTTGATGTCAGTAATCGTGCCCGTTAACATTGTGTCGGCATGCGTGTCGTCGAGAACTCGGTAGGGTGTTCTTGCTTGAATTTGCTTGACGATTGCATCTGTGAGCATGAATTCCATATTTCTTGACATCGTTTCGTTTTCAAAAATAGGAACGCATACGCTCTGGAATTGTTGGTCATACAAAGAAGCAGTTGAATATCCCGTGGTTGGATTTGAAGAACATCCGAGCGTGAGAAGCAGGAACGAAATACACAAACAAATTCTTATCATTGGACCTTCTCAACTTGTACTGTAAAAGTTTCGCCGAGCATTTCTTCTTGCAAGATTTGATACATGTCTCCAATTTCTCCCAAAACGATTGGTGGAAGTTGGTGCATGAATGTAGGCACAAGATGTTCTAATGCTTCGATTGCCGCTTGTGTGTGAAGATGATCTTCTACTAATCTTCGCACTGTGTATTCTGCTGAAACAGGATTGTTGACAACCATGTACCATTTTGCAGTACGTAATAATTTTTGTGCCACTGATTCATCAATTCGAACAATGATGGCTGCAGAGTTCATCTTCTTCGCATGCCTTGGGCTGAGTGTTTCTAGTTGAATCAATTCGTCGCGTGCATCGATCAATCCCTTATCGTCAAATGCAGGCCCTCGGTAGGTTGCAAGTCGTGCGTATACAAGCCGTTGTTTTGCCTTGCCAGCAAGCGTTGACATAGGATAATTCTCAATAAATAACTGGTACGCTTCGGCAGCAAGTTTCATTTGAGCACGTCTGAAATATAAATCTGCTAACTCAATCCCTGCACTTTCAGCAAGAATACTTGCATCGGATCTTTCTTGAATCAGAAAGAAAATTTCTTCCGCTTCGTCCGTAGCATCTAAAAATCGCATGCCCCATTTTTTTCGCAACGTGCCATGAGCAAACATTTGTGCGATTTTGAATTCACGCTGTAGTGCAATTTGAAACGCTTCGCTTTCATAAAAACTTCGGGCGATCAGTTCATAATCAAAGAGGGCTGCGTAATATTCTCTTTGGTTAAAGAGGGCATCGCCACGAATAAGGTACGCTTCGGCTGCGAGTGGATTGCGCTTGTTTCTATCAAGCCAGATTGTTGCAAGGCGTTGCGCTTCAACCGCGTCACCTTGTGCGAGTTGTCTTCTTGCCCCAGCAAGTTGTGCCTCTGGTGAACCCTCTTCGGGTGCATTTCGAAGTTCCCAATCATCGTTTTGATCGAGGACGTAATGTTCTTGCCCGAACGAAAGTGGGGCGAGGATGAGGCAAATCAAAGCGGATGTAATGCGATGCATATGGGACATGATAATCACGCCGGAAGATAAAAGTAGCCGATGAGCACAATAGTTTCCCGCGTTGTGCGGGCGAACGCGAAATGGGCAGGATGCCCGCTGAACGAGCCAGGAAGGCCATGATTCGCAAACAAGCGATCAATCCTTGTATCTATATATTATGTGCGCTGCAAGTGCGTCCATCTTTCGGTGGTTTCATTGGATCGCAGCCGCTTCCTCTACCAACTTCAAAAGCAGAACAAGCCACGCAATGGCTCGGGCTGTGGCAAGTCTGTTTTGCACTGTTGGTCATCGCTAGCTTGATGTTTGCATTGCGGTGGTTGTTTGGTCGGATGAATGGCGGTAAAACGTCTCTCGTTGGCGTAAAACAGCGAAATATTCATATTATCGAACGGAAACCCATTGGTGGACGTCAATCTCTTCTTTTGGTGCGATGTCGGGAGACCGAAGTCCTGCTCCATCAATCCAAGGGGCGTTTGACGACGCTTTGTGTGGTCGATTCTGAAAATGAGGAAAAATCGCCGTGAACTTTCTAGCGACAGCACTTCCGGATAATCCGATTGCTGCACTTGAGCAAGCCGGAGCCCTGCTTCCGGGCAGTGATGGCTCGATTGGTTCGACTCTCAACATGCTTCTCTTGTTGACCGTTCTTGCGTTGGTGCCTTCAATTCTAGTTCTTTGTACCTGCTTTACACGATTTGTTGTCGTTCTTGCAGTTCTCCGTCAAGCCCTAGGCTCACCATCACTCCCCCCAACGCAAATTCTCGTTGGATTGAGCCTTCTTCTTTCTGTCGTTGTTATGGCGCCGACCCTCGAGAGAATGTACGACGATGGCATCAAGCCGATGATCGATGGAGAAATTACAAGTTCTGAGGAGGCATGGGAGAAAACAAAAAAACCTATTCGTGCGTTTATGTTTGCGCAAATCGAAGCGGCAGATAATTGGTCAACTGTCTACATGATGCTTGATTATCGTGGTATTGATACGTCTGATCCTCGGAACTTAACAACTGATGACGTTGATACGCTGAGTCTCATTCCTGCGTACGTGTTGAGTGAATTAAAAACTGCTTTTTTAATTGGCTTTCGGATTTACTTACCACTCCTTGTGATTGATCTTCTCGTATCAGGCTTGCTTGTTTCGATGGGAATGTTGATGTTGCCGCCCGTTCTTGTGTCATTGCCATTTAAAATATTACTCTTCGTTCTTGTGGATGGTTGGGAACTTGTTGTAGGAAACTTGTTGCAAAGCGTCGCAGCACCTGAGGGTGTTGCGTTGATCATGTCTTCTGGAGGATTCGGATGACCGATGTTCTCATAGAAGCATTACGTTCAGCCCTAACAGTTGTTTTGATTGTCGCTTCACCAGTCTTATTGATTGGTTTAGTTGTTAGTCTTATCATAAGTTTGATGCAAGCGATGACGCAAGTACAGGAACAAACAATCAGCTTGATTCCTCGTATGCTTGCCATGCTCGTTGCAATTTTAATGTTGATGGGTTGGATGTTTGGGCAGATCACTGACTTTGCAACCGAAATGTTTAGGATGACACCATGACAGCGCCTCTCGTTGGATCATTACTTGCGTTGTTGGTAGTAATTGCCAGAGTTGGCGGTCTTGTTGCAACTGCGCCGGTCCTTGCATCGCCTGCAATTCCAAAACTTATTCGTGTTGCAATCGCATTGACGCTGGGTTTTGCAGTCTGGTCGCTGATTCCTCCACTTACTGGGATTGCACAGGGTGGGATTGGATTTCTCGTACTTCTTGCTGTGGAGTTTGCACTTGGCGCAACGATTGGTTTTCTGATGAGCATTCCACTCGTTGCTTGTCAGATGGGTGGAACACTTATGGGGCAACAGATGAGTCTTGCCCTGCCATCAATGCTCGATCCTTCCTCAGATTCTCAAACAGATGTGCTCGGTCAGGGATTCATGATGCTTGCAGTTGTTTGTTTCGTTGTGATCGGTGGGGTTGAGCAAACATTTTCAGCAGTCGTTGCAAGTTTTTCACACTTGCAAGCATCTGCACTTCTTGAACATGGGCTTGTACAATCTTTAAGTGCAATGCTTAACACGGCATTTGAGTTTGCGCTTCGAATGGCGTTGCCAATTCTTGCAATCTTGTTGTTGCAAACTGCGGCACTTGCAATTGTCGCGAGATCGATGCAGCAACTCAATATATTTAGCATCGGTTTACCGATTCGTATTCTAGTTGGGCTACTCGTTCTTGTAGGAGGGCTCACGTTCATTGGTCAAACTATGGAATTGTATGTACCTCTTGGGATTGATCCTGTAAACGAATGGGCGGGAGTTAGTTAATGGCATACGATCGTCAAGAAGCAACCGAGCAGCCAACAACGACTCGTCTCAAACGTGCGAGAGAGGAAGGGCAAGTTGCACGAAGTGGTGATTTTTCATCTTCGCTGCTATCTCTCGTTGCAATTGGCTTTGCACTGTATTGGTTTCCGAACATGATTGCTGCAGTAGAGTTACTTCTTTCAAAGGGTGTTTCTTTTTCCACCGAAGATCCGACCCTCTTACTGATGCAGTCAGGAAAGGCGCTGTTATACATTCTTTGGTTGCCATGTCTCGTTCTCTTTGCTGCCGCAGTATTTGCTGGAGTGATACAAGTTGGAGGGATCTTCGCGCCCGCTGCTGCAAAAGTAGATATGCAAAGGGTAGATCCCTTCTCTGGATGGTCCCGGTTGTGTGGCGGACATGGTTGGATGAACTTTTTGTTTTCGTGTTGTAAATTGATAGCTGCAGTGCTTGGTGCAGGAGCAGTTGGTTGGTCGTACAAAGACGATCTTCTATCGATTTCCAATATTGAACTGGTCGCAGGATTTTCAACAATTGGAATGATTGCAGGGAAAATGGTTTTTGCTGCCGCAGGTTGCTTGTTTGTGTTGGGATTGCTTGACGTTGCGTGGCAACGACATTTGTGGAAATCAAATTTAAAAATGACACGGCAAGAAGTGATCACAGAACGAAAAGAGCAACAAGGAAACGCAAATATTCGTAAAACAGTGCCATTGTCCAAACACGCGAGCGATCGTGTCGTGCCTTCAATTGTGCTTGTCGGAAAAACATTCGCTATTTCGATTCGATGGAATCCAACAACCATGACTTCGCCAGTTGTTCTTGCGTTGATACGTGGGGATGAGATCGCTCGACTCGTGGAGAAGGCAAAATCGCAAAACATTCCCGTGCATATAAACCATTGGTTATGCAGCCGGATTGAACAAAGTTGCGATGCAGGCACCGCGGTTCCGCGATCACTGCACAGCGAAATTGCATCAGTGCTTACGATTGGGAGGAGAAAAATAGCATGAGTGTACAAACGAATAAAATTGAAAATTTCTTAGCACAAGTAGTAAGCCGTAGGCATTATCTCGTTCCAGGCTTGATGTTGAGTTTGGTTGCCGTTCTAGTTGTTCCGTTACCACCAGCAATGTTAGACGTGTTGCTTGCAGCAAATATCTCCCTTGCTGCAGTCATTTTGCTCACTACGATTTATACGAAAAGCCCATTGGATTTCAGCGTATTTCCAGCACTTTTACTTATCACGACGCTTGGTCGTCTTGTACTGAATGTGGCATCGACCCGTCTGATTCTTTCAGCAGATGCAAGTTCGCCTGAAGCAGCAGTTGGGGTGGCGGGGCACGTCATCGAAGCGTTCGGAGGTTTTGTCGCTGGTTCAAGTATTATTGTTGGTGCGATTATCTTTTTGATTCTTGTTATTGTGCAATTTGTTGTTGTGACAAAAGGCGCAACTCGCATGAGCGAAGTTGCTGCGCGTTTTACACTCGATGCGCTGCCCGGCCGTCAGATGGCAATCGATGCAGATCTTTCTTCGGGATTGATTGAAGAACGCGAAGCGACAGATCGCCGCGACAGCGTGTTGCGAGAAGCAGATTTTTATGGCGCGATGGATGGTGCAAGTAAGTTCGTTCGCGGTGATGCAATCGCAGGTCTTGTCATTATTGTCGTGAACATTGTCGGCGGCCTTGGGGTTGGCATTATTGAGCGAGGATGGTCGCCCGTTGCCACGTTCGATTTATTTACCCGCTTGACAATAGGCGATGGTCTTGCAAGTCAAATACCTTCTTTTCTTATTGCAGTTGCAGCAGGTTTAATTGTTGCAAGAGCTGGTGATCGCCGTCCACTTGGCATGGAAATTCCTACGCAACTAGTTTCGCAGCCTGCTGCACTTGGGCTCGTTGCTGGTTTTCTTGTTGTGCTTTCTGTTTTGACACCACTGCCAACGTTGCCGTTATTGGTTCTTGCAGCCGTCTTGGGTGGGCTTGCCTGGTCATCGCATCAGCAACGAGTTGAAGAAGAACTTCAAGAAACAGTAGAAGAGCAAATTGTGATTCCAGAAGAAAATACAACTGCGCCTGTTGTTGACACGTTGCAAGTAGAACTTGGGATTGGCTTGCTCTCGCTTGCACAAGTTGCGCAAGGCGGTCAACTTCTTGAAAGGTTCTCAGCAGTACGTGCTTCTGTTTTACAAGAATTAGGTCTTGTAGTTCCTCCGATTCGGGTTTTAGATAATATTAATCTTGCCAATACTTCTTATCAAATTAAAATTAGAGGTGGGATCGTCGGCGAGGGGATACTTCATCGCGATCGAGAAATGGTTGTCGTTGGTGAAGATGTCGGTAGGGGTCTTGATGGCATATGCGAGAAGGAGCCCGTGTTTGGGTTGTCTGCACTCTGGGTTTCAGAAGATCGCAAAGATGAAGTGTGTGAACTTGGATTGACAAGCGTAGATGCGCTCTCAGTACTTGTGACACATCTATCTCAAGTTGTTAGGCACCATGCTTCAGAACTGATTTCTTGGGAAGAAGTTTCGCGTCTCATCGAAGGCTTAAAGCAAACATCGCCAAGACTTGTTGAAGAAGCGATGGGTGGGGAATTAACAGTTTCAAGAGTGCATCGAATTGTAAAATTATTGCTTGCAGAGCAGGTTCCAATTATTGATATGGAAACAATTGTTGAAACTGCAGCGGATCACGCAAGCAGTACGCTTGAAATGTGTGTTGAGAAAGTACGCGTAGCACTTCGAAGACAGATTTGCTCTCAAGTTTCATCACCAAACGCACATGGGCAGCGGTCAATTCAGTGCATTACACTCCCGCCGGCAATTGAATCGGCCTTGCACCGAAATACGTACGCAGATTTGCAACCCAAGACGC
The DNA here is from genome assembly GCA_964474235.1 of uncultured Isosphaeraceae bacterium. GTDB lineage: Bacteria > Planctomycetota > Phycisphaerae > Phycisphaerales > SM1A02. The sequence goes on along the minus strand of CAYYRP010000015.1, from coordinate 15,973 downwards.
TCGCGACAGCGTTATCTCATGCAGTAGCTCCGATTGTCAATGAAGGACGCCCCGCGGTTGTTGTCGTCTCTTCAGATGCTGCTCGGAGGTTTTTACGAGACGCAGTTGCGAACTATGACGCATCGATTGTCGTTCTTAGCCAACAAGAAATTGTTACAGAAGTTGATTTGGAAGTTGTTGGAACGATTGACGTTGCTTCGCGAGCGTCATAACGTAGATTCAAGGTATGATGACACAGTATGAGTAGTAAAAAACGTACCACTGAATTGAAAGCAACGGTAGAAGACCGTCAGAAGACGGTTGCGTATGCTAGGTCACTTCTTGGAGCGCAAAAAGATACATTTGTCAGTAGTACGATCATTGAAGAGCGTATAGATGAAATCAAGTCGATGGTTGGCGAAGTTCTTGAACATGGGTCTGCTGGTTGGCTCTCCCCAGCGCTTGCTCAATCACATGCGTGGCTTGTGTCGCAGGGCATTCCAGACGATGACGCGACAACCATTGTACAACGGGCAGGCGAAGGGTCTGATATTGACAGAGAAACGCTTCATCAACGATTGATTGAAACGTTTTTAGCAAGGTTGCCATCGTCTGCATTGCCACCGCGAAGAGAATCAGGGCAACGAGCAGTGATTGCATTGATTGGCCCAACAGGTGTTGGCAAGACGACGACCATTGCAAAACTTGCAACACGGTTTCGTTTGCAACAGGGGCGGCGCGTTGCGTTGATTACTGCAGACACATATCGAATTGCGGCTGTGGATCAATTACAAAAGTACTCCGAACTTGTTGATGCTTCATTTTATGTCGCAAGTACAAAGCAGCAGATGCGAGATACAATTGCGTCTATCCAAAATGTTGATGTCATATTGATTGATACTGCAGGACGTAGTCGAACAAACGGCGATCGAATTCAAGAGACAGGCGAAATTGTTGCAGCCGCGCAGCCGACTGAGCGTCATCTCGTGTTGTCCGCAGCGACTTCTCTAACAGCAACACGAAGAGCGGCAGAAAGTTTCATGGTGGCAAATTGCGATCGCGTCATTGTGACGAAATTAGACGAAGCAGTTTCATTTGGTGAAATCATCACAACCATGAGCGATCTGCAACTGCCAGTGAGTTGGTGTACAAATGGACAAGATGTTTCTGCAAATATTGAACCTGCAAAAATGGAGCGACTCGTGGAATCATTGTTGCCAGTGGGGTGTATTGCGTGATTGAGAAAGCGACAAGCGACGATTCCAATTGCAAGCCCCGCAGAGCGGGGCGTGCGATTGTTGTAACTTCGGGCAAGGGGGGTGTTGGTAAAACGAATATTTCTGTGAATCTTGCTGTAGCACTCAGCAAACTCGGGCGCAAAGTGACAGTAATGGATGCAGACCTTGGAATGGCGAACGCAGATGTTCTGTGCGATTTAACGTTGCGAAGCGGTCTTGAAGATGTTGTCTCTGGAAAAAAGAAATTAGATGAAATTGCAGTTGATGCCCCAGGTGGTTTTCAATTATTGCCAGGGGCAGGTGGGGTTCCTTCCATTGCGGATCTTCCTCAGGTTGATCGAAATCGATTGATCGATGCACTTGCGAGACTAGAAGCGAGAAATGATTATTTGATTGTTGACACCGGCGCGGGGATAGGTGCTTCTGTCATGGGCTTCGTCGCAGCAGTTGAACGCGTACTTGTCGTGACAACGCCAGAGCCAACAGCGATCACGGATGCGTACGCGATGTTAAAGACAATTCGGAAGCGAAGACCAAGCGCAAGAGCGCGGTTGGTTGTGAATCAAGTCGATTCGCTCGCTGAAGGTGCGGCAGTACATGCTCGCATCGATCAGGCATCAAGAAAGTTTTTGGGTGTTGGAATCGGGTTTGCTGGATCAATTCCAAAAGATTCTCAAATTCCTCTCGCGGTGAGGCGCCGGTCGCCAGTATTGATCAGCGCGCCAAAATCACCTGCTGCCAAGGCGATCCAAAGGCTTGCCGCTTCTATAGATGGTTCTCCAATCCAGGAACGTCGCTCATTGCTCTCATTCCTGACCCGTTCCTGACTCAGAAACAAGTAAACAACTCGTTTTACGACCGATAACTTGTTGTGGTTATTCAGGTTATACCATTTTCGGTTAGCGGTCGATTTGCCTATGTCAAAGTTGTTTTTCACCATTTTTGACCTTCTCGTAGGGTTCATTCTCGGACTTTCTTCGTTTCGATCTGCCTGTTGTCTTGTTAATGATTATTTTTTTTTATTCATATTAGTTGAGCGAACCGGAACTGAATGTGATCTTCTAGTAGGAGTACTTCGTACTTTATTTTCGCTTTATGTCAAACAATTCCCCAACACCATTTACCAAAACCTCTTCTGCGCGGTATAGTCTTGGCAACATCGATGCCAAGGATCGGCAGGATGTTACAAGTTCGTGTATCGATGAGATCGATACTGGACAAAAATTGTTAGGGTCAAGGAGTCGACCAATGCCAAGTGCTATACAAACAAAAGTTTCGAAAACAAAACAAGATACGAAATCGCAGTACACATTCACTGGAAAAGTCCCCAAAGGCTTAGACAAGATTGTGGCAACCCCTCGTGGCGATATGGAGTTACTCCATGTTTGGCTGACGTACAAAGCGGAAGGAACACAGGAGTGGCGGAATGTTCTTATTGAACAGTACCTCACGCTTGTTCGGTACACCGCAGAGCGTTTGCATTACAAACTACCATCTGAAGTTGACGTCGATGATCTTTATTCTGCAGGTGTGTTCGGTCTGATGCATGCGATTAATGCATATGACCTCTCGCGAGGGATTAAATTTGAAACATACTGCACGCAACGCGTCATGGGAGCGATCTACGACGAATTGCGTGCAAACGACTGGGTTCCACGCCTCGTCCGATCTCGAACTGCCAAGGTCGAGCGGGCTCGCAAGGCGATAGAGATGGAAACCGGCGAAAAAGCGACGAATGATGAAATCATCAAGCACATGGAAGTAGACGAAAACGAGTTCGAAAAACTCGATCGTGATTCACGCCCTGTGATGATGACGTCGCTGAATCGAAAGGCGTACGACAGCGATTCAAGCCGTGAAGTGACTGAAATTGATGTGATCTCAGATAATCGTCAAGAAAATCCTGTGCACGAATTACAAAAGAAAGACCTTCAACTGTTGTTGACAAAAGGACTTTCTCGAGCAGAGCACTTGATTGTCGTGTTGTATTACTACGAAGAAATGACAATGAAAGAAATTGGCGCGACGCTCGACCTTTCTGAGTCACGCGTGAGCCAAATGCATTCATCAATTCTTGCTCGTCTTAAAGCGCAAATGCAACATCGTTGCAAAGAGTTTTAAGAACTCGAATTGAGTTACCCAAACTGAAAAAGGCCGCGACGAAAGTCGTGGCCTTTTTTTATGCGAAACTAATTTAATCCCACGCTGCAATAATCGAAAGGATGTCAGCAACATCAACAACACCATCGTTGTTCACGTCTTCACTGCAACCTTGGCAAATTCCCCAGTTTGCGACAACAGCAAGTAAGTCAGCAACATCAACCTGACCGTCACCGTTTACATCTTCTGGAGTTGTTCCCATTGGAGTAAGCAAGTAGGGGCGAGTTGAGCCGTCTGGATATTCTGCAACAACTGAAATGAGTCCATCGCTATTTATTCCTTTTGCATTGATGATGGTGATATCAATATCAGGAACGATAAAATTATTGAGGTCATGCATTTCACCATCCATCCAGACGAAGCCATGCAGTTCACCAGAAGGAAGTTCGGCTTGGCCGACGACATGTCCGTAGTCATTTATTGCGTATGCTCTGCTCTCGTTCCCGCCGAAGGTTCCAAGATCAATCATTCCACCTTCAAGTGTCCAGTAAAAAGCATGCCAATAGACATCATCAACTTTTGAGAAACCTGTGATGGCGCGTTGGTTATTGATGCCACGAGCCTGCGCTGCACCGCCGCCAAGATCGCCAAGGTCGGTCATTTGTGAAACATTTCCAGCTGGAATACCAAACGCTCGTAATTTGCCATCCTCGTTTCGTGCCATGCCAGCAACATCATTCAATTCATTGATTGCATAGGCTCGGCTTTCTACGCCGCCAAAAGTTGGTATTTCATCCCACACGTCATCATGCTTGATAAAGCCGCGAAGATCGTACGGTACACCGCCGGCGAATCCGACAATCCATCCTGAATTGTTGATGTCATGCGCTTGGCTGTAGTTCACAACAGCCCAATCTGGCGCCCCCATGTCATTCATCTGTTCGCCATCCCAATGGAAAGCGTGAAATTGCCCATTATCCGCACTCGAGTAACCTACGACATCTGCATAATCATTCATGCCGTACGCCCAGCAATATCCACCGTTTGGGTATGTAAGTGGAACAATATGTACGAGTTGGTTGCCGTTCCAAATGAAACTGTGCTGGCCAAAACCATTTGGCGCATCTCCAATACCGACAACTTGACCAGATTCGTTCATGGTAGATACATAGCAGTTGCCTTCACTAATGCATCCGAGGTCCCACGCGTCGTATGGGCTCGGTGCTGCAATGAAACTTGCGACGATCATAGAAGTAGTAGAAATAAACATTTGAAAAGTCCTTTTTCTGTGGGCAGCACCATTGCCACCATGAGAACAAGCGTAGAACGCTATCCCGACCCGCAACAAGCATGGCGAAAAAGTGCGAATGATGCAAGCAAAAAACAACCCTGCAGGGATGGTTTATTTAGTCACAGTCTCCGAGATCGTTGAGGAAATCTGGGCAATTGAAGTAAATTGGGTTGCCATTCCACTCGTTTGAGCCATCATCACAGGCACCATCGCCAAGCCAGGAAATGGGCGCGCAATTGCCATTGCAATCGAGAATTTCACCAAAAGCGCAGGGGGAAGGGCAAGAAACATCTTCACAAAGTGAACCGTAGCCATACCAGTGACCGTCAAGAGCAGTACAAGCAGAGCTTTCAAGCATCACACAAACGTCCTCGGTGCAACAGGCTCCCTCAACTTCTTCTGATCCACAAAGTGGATAGCAAAGGGGTGTGTTGCAACACGATTCGATGCACGCATATCCTTCAGGGCAATTGCCATCAAAACAAGGTGCGTATTCTTGCCAACAATTTGTCTCGTACGCTTTTGAAACGCACGCATAATCACCGCTGAACGTTGCAAAACACATACACGTTTCATCTTCGCTACTGCAATCAAAAATAAATGGATTGTCACCACACACAAACCCATCAGCACAAGATGGATCGCCGCAGGGATTGCCTTCGCACCATTCGTATAAACCAAGCCAGTCGCCGCCAATATTCAAGCAGTCTGCTTCATACGTTGTCGTACAAACATACTCGAGACAACATCCACCAGGAATTGGAGTCCCGCAATCTGGCATGCAACGAGTTTCGCCGCAACAAGTTTCAACACATGACCAGCCATCAGGGCACGCATCACATGGTGGAATATCCCAGCAATCTGGATTTCCTTCATAGGACACGCAAGCGGTCTCACCAAGTTGTGTTTCTATACAAATACAAAACGGATTGTCTGAATCACAAGGAAAATCCTCAGGGTTCCAGCCGCAACTCCAACCCTCGTCGCATGGATATTGGCAAGAACCCCAATGATCTACAATTGCGAGGAGATCGATGACATTGATTGTGCAATCACCTGCAGGGAGTGGGGCGCAATCGCCAGCTGGTCTTGGAGGTCCATTGGTATTCCAATTAGAAATTACTGTGAGGATGTCTTGTATGTCAACTTGTCCGTCTGCATTGAGATCTTCTGGACAGAGTGGAAGTAGTTCATCACATGAATCCCAATTCGATTGAATGATGATTGAACCAGTACCGAATTCATTCGCAGAAAAGCCACCAAGTCGAATGAAGTAATGAGAGTTTGCTTGCACATCAAATTCTAAATGTGATGTGTAGTCAGGACAATAAAAACCATCGTCATTGCAAGCGACGCGATCCATTCCTTCACAAACACCGTGATATAACGCAAGCCGCGTATCAAATGTTGCGGTTCCACAGGTGCTTACAAGGAGTGTGCCTGATTCTGTTGGCGTATATGCATACCAAATGTCATTATGCATACTGTCATTTCCGAAGTTTTCGCATTCATCAAAATCGTTGTATGGACTTCCGGTGGTTGCATTGTTTGTGTCAAACGCGTGTGTTCCGTTCGTGATTGGAATAGCGAATTCACAATCATCTCCTGGGATTTCACCAGCCATTGAGAAGTGCGTTGCTGCAAACAATGCACACATTGCAGTTGTGATTGTTAGAGAAGTACGAAACATTACTGCCCCCAAGCGGCAATGATCGCAAGAATGTCAGCAACATCAACAACACCATCGTTGTTCACGTCTTCGCTGCAATTTTCGCAAACGCCCCAATTTGCGACAACGGCAAGTAAGTCAGCAACATCGACGTTGCCATCACCATTGACATCTTCTGGAAGCGTGGTTATTGGAGTGAGTAAATATGTATGTTTTGTACCATCTGGATATTCTGCAACAGCTGCAAGTTCGCCTGCGCTGTTGATGTCTCGAACATTGACAATTGTAATGTTAAGATCAGGCGGAATGAAATCATTGATGTCGTACATGACACCGTCCATCCACATAAAACCGTGCGTTCCGGTGACTTCTGGTATTTGAGATTTTCCTACAACTATTCCAGAGTCACTGATCGACCACGCATAACTTTCGTTACCCCCTAGGGTGCCAAGGTCAATCATGCCATCGTCTTGGGACCAAAAAAATGCGTGAAAATAACCATCGTCAACTTTTGATTGACCAGTAATTTGTCTGTTGTTATTAACATCGAACGCTTCGGCAGCGCCACCACCGAGGTCACCAATATCTGTCATCTGATCGAGATTGCCAGCAGGAATAGCGAATGCTCGAAATTTTCCATCTTCGTTCCGTGTCCAGCCAACAACATCGTTTAAGTCATTGATGGAATATGCTCGACTTTCGTTTCCGCCGAATGTAGGAATTTCATCCCAAACATCATCGTGTTTGATAAAACCACGGAGGTCGTACGGAACACCGCCGGCCATGCCGACAACCCATCCATTGTTGTTGACATCTTGGGCACGGCTGTAATCGACTGTTGCCCATTCGGGAACACCAAGATCGTTGTTTTGTTCCCCATCCCAGAGATATGCATGGATGGAAAGGCCGCCGTTGCTTGAGTACCCCACGACATGTCCAGCATCATTGATACCATACGACCAACAATTTCCACCATTTGGATAATTCAGTGGAACAATATGGACCATTTGATTTCCATTCCACACAAAGCCGTGTTGGCTCATTCCATTTGGAGCGTCACCATATCCTGCGACCCAACCCGATTCGTTGATCACTTGGGCGAAGCATTGACCATCGCTGATACATCCAAGATCATGCACATCTAGGGGGCTTGGCACAGCAATAAGACACGTAGCAAAAGTAGTAATAAACATGGGGAAAACTCCTTTCTCTGTGGGTGGCACCATTGCCACCTCGAGAACAAGCGTAGAACGCTATCCCGACCCGCAACTAGCATGGCACAAATTTCCTCGCAACGCAAGATAAAAACAACCCCGCGGGTCGTTTAATAGTCAAAAGGAGTAAACAACCCGCGGGGTCGTTTATTTGCAAGCAGCTGAAACAAGCACTTCTGCGGTGGTTTTTTCGAGGACTTCGTCGATGGTGACATCAGGCGCGAGTTCTGTGATCTCGAATCGTTGTTTTTCTTTATTCATCTCCATGACGCAGAGGTCGGTGATGATCATGTCAACACACTGAAGCCCAGTCAACGGGAGTGTGCACGCGGGGATCAACTTCGGATCACCTTTGCGAGTCACGTGATCCATGATGACCACAACTTTGTCAACACCCGCAACGAGATCCATCGCGCCGCCCATGCCCTTGATCATTTTGCCGGGAATCATCCAATTTGCGATATCGCCTTCTTGGGAAATTTCCATCGCACCAAGAATGGCCAAATCGATGTGTCCGCCGCGAATCATTGCGAAAGAATCAGCTGAGGAAAAGAAACTCGCTCCAGGAACAGCCGTGACAGTTTGCTTCCCTGCATTGATGAGGTCTGCATCTACAGCATCGTCAGTAGGAAATTCACCCATTCCTAGCAACCCGTTCTCGGATTGCAGCCAAACTTCCATACCATCGGGTACATAGTTAGCAACGAGAGTGGGCATTCCAATCCCTAAATTGACATAAAAGCCGTCTTGTAATTCTTGAGCGGCACGCTTAGCAATTCCGTTTCGATCTAATGGCATAGGTGAATAATACCACCTCTTACTGTGCTAGAATATGGGGATGACTACTACACTTACAAAACTCATTGATCACCCGCTTGTCTTTGACCCATCAGAGGCCACTGACGCTCATTTCATTTCCTACAACCCAGCGACTGGCGAGGCAATCGCCGCTGTTCGAAAGCAAACGACTGCCGAATACAACGACCAAATTGCTCGTTCACACGCTGTTTTTAAGGAATGGCGAATGCTGCCTGCTCCAAAACGTGGTGAACTTGTCCGACGCATTGGCAATGCATTCCGAGAATACGAACGACCCCTCGGTGAACTCGTCTCCATGGAGTGTGGAAAAATTGTCGCAGAAGGCATCGGCGAAGTCGTTGAATGTATCGATATCGCAGACTTCGCCGTCGGTATTTCGAGACAACTCTACGGATTGACAATTGCATCCGAACGACCACGCCACGCAATGATGGAACAATGGCAGCCACTTGGAACAATCGGCGTCATTTCAGCATTCAACTTCCCTGTTGCAGTGTGGGCATGGAACTCGATGCTTGCTGCAGTTTGTGGAGACACAACAGTGTGGAAACCAAGTGACATTACACCGCTCACAGCAATCGCAATGACAAACGTTGCGCACGAAGTGATGCGAGACCAAGACATCTTTACTCCAGAAAATGGCGACCCTTGTGATGTCTTTGGTTTAGTCATTGGCACGGTTGAAGAAGTTGGTGAGCCGATGCTCGCTGATCGACGATTGCCTTTGATCAGCGCGACAGGTTCCTGCCGAATGGGAAAACGAGTTGGCGAAGTTGTAGGCGGTCGCCTTGGTCGTTCACTTCTTGAACTTGGTGGAAACAACGCAATCATTATTATGGAAGATGCAGATTTAGACATGGTGATTCGCGGCACACTCTTTGGTGCTGTCGGTACAGCAGGGCAGCGTTGTACATCAACTCGCCGCCTTCTTTGTCACGAATCCGTTGTTGATGAAGTCACAAACGGTTTGCTCAAAGCGTACTCCCAAGTTTCAATAGGAAATCCACTCGATGATGCAACTCTCATGGGTCCACTTATCAATCAAGCATCTGTTGACAACATGCGATCTTCGATCGAACAAGCAATTGCAGAAGGTTGCGAAGTGTTGTGCGGCGGTGTCGAGGGAATTGAACGGATGGCTGACCGCGATGGTCACTATGTTGAACCAACAATTATTCGTGTTCCAAAAGGCACGATGCCAGAAGTTGTCAAAGAAGAAACATTCGCACCGATTTTGTACATCTTTACGATTAGTGATCTTGATGAAGCGCTTGCGATGCATAACGATGTGGACCAAGGCTTAAGCAGTGCAATCTTTACAAACTCTATGCGAAACGCAGGACGTTTTCTTTCTCCAGAAGGTTCTGATTGTGGCATTGCAAATGTCAATATTGGTACAAGCGGCGCAGAAATCGGCGGCGCGTTTGGTGGCGAAAAAGACACAGGCGGCGGTCGCGAATCTGGTTCCGATGCATGGAAGGCGTATATGCGGCGCCAAACGTGCACAACCAACTGGAGCGATGAAATGCCACTTGCCCAAGGCATTGAATTCGGTTGATACATCTTCGAAGACCGGCAACGTTGCATTTGCAAGACGGGGTGTGGGTACCCCCTACAGCGACGTTGGACGAAATAGACAAGCGATGGGATTCGATGTGTGCATCGAATCCCGCTTGTTTTGATGGCGAATTGCTGCACGTTCTTGGAGCGCAACGCAATGGTTGCGGGGGTGCAAACGTGCATCTCATTCGATGTTCATACAGATTTCTTGCAGTGCAAACCGATGATTTTGATCTCGGTGTACGTTCGCTTGGCGCAAAGGGCATGACGTTTTGCGATGGGAAGTATTTGTGGGGAAAACGTAGTAGTACAGTTTTGCAGTATCAAAACTTATGGGAATTTGCGCCTGCGGGATGTGTTGAGCCATCGGTAAAACCGGCAGTTGTCATAGAAAAAGAGTTACACGAAGAAACGGGTCTCTCGCTTGCAAGGCCACCAATTGAAATAGCGCTTGTACAAGACCCGATTGCGAGAACTTGGGAATTGATTTATGAATTACAGGTTCAAAACGATGAACTCGGGGGCAACCATGAATACACAGAACTGTCTTGGCGCAAAAATGGTGACGTACCAACAGATCGAAGCCCGATTACTGATGAATTACTAAAATTACTTAACGTCTAAATACTGAACGACACTTTTGACATCGTTCATGATTTGTGGAGTGACGCGGATGGTGAAACTTGCACCCATTTCGCAGCGAGCAGTGCGTGTTGCTCGAGGACGATCAAACCAAACGCGACCAGCACGAATGGTGTGCTTGATGTCTTTTTGCTTTCGGCGACGTTGAAGCATTTTGAGATCACGCTTTTTGTCATCTTGCATCCACATGAGACGTTCAATGGTCTTCTTCACTGCAGGACGTGTTGGCACTGTTGCGATCGTGAAAGTCATTTCAGTATTGGGGATAATTTGGTCTTTTGTATTTGCTGACATTGGGGGCTCCGTTTCGAGCCACGTATTGTATCAATCACGCGAAATTTGGCAAGGTCATGTTTGAAATGTGGGTACAATGCCCAATTGAGGGGTCCTTACTTAGGATATTTTTTATGACAACGACCAATACCAATCAAATCACCTCGGTTTCCGTACGATTTTGCGGTGATAGCGGGGATGGTATGCAAATGGTGGGTTCACAATTCACCGACAGTGTCGCAACCGCTGGAAATGATTTTTCTACAGCGCCTGACTTTCCTTCAGAGATCAGAGCACCAAAAGGAACTATCTTTGGTGTTTCGGGTTTTCAAGTGCAATTTGCAAGCACTGACATTCATACCCCAGGCGATACTGTCCACGCGATGGTGGCAATGAACCCCGCGGGTTTTAAAAGTAATATTGGTGACGTGGAACATGGCGGTCTTGTCATAGTCAACGAAGATGAGTTCGACAAAAAGCACTTAGAAAAATGTGGGTATAAGGAAGGGTACAACCCGCTCGATGATGAAGCCGTCACCACTCAGTACAAGGTTTGCCGCGTGCCAATGAGTCGTCTTACGAGAGAGTCACTCGTTTCTGAAAACGAGGTATCGGTAAAGGACATTGACCGATGCAGAAACATGTTCGCACTCGGTATTGTGTGTTGGTTGTATTCACGGGATATTCAGCCAACCATCGATAAACTGCAGCATTATTTTGGCACGATCAAAAAGAAACCACACATTGCAGAACTTAATGTTGCCGCAATAAAAGCAGGATTTTATTTTGGCGAAACTGCTGAACTTTTTCCAGCGAGATATGAGGTGCCACCCGCAAAACTTCCATCAGGTGAATATCGCCGTATTTCTGGCAACGAAGCACTTGTCCTTGGTTTGACAACTGCTGCATCAAAAGCCAAACGTGATTTATTTTACGCAAGTTATCCGATTACACCCGCGACAGATGTGTTGCATGGTTTGGCAAGGCTTAAACATTATGGCGTCCGCACATTCCAAGCAGAAGATGAAATTTCTGCTGTGATGTCGGCGATTGGCGCATCTTTTGCTGGAGACATCGCAGTTTCAGGAACATCGGGACCGGGCTTAGCGCTCAAAAGCGAAGCAATCGGTTTGGCAGTGATTATGGAATTGCCGCTCATTATTCTAGACGTGCAACGTGTTGGTCCTGCAACTGGCATGCCCACCAAATCTGAACAAGCGGATTTATTACAGGCAACGTTTGGTAGACCTGGTGAAAGTCCAGTCGTTGTTGTTGCAGCGTCTTCACCAAGTAACTGTTTTGACATGGCGATTGAAGCAGTGCGATTGTCGACACGTGCAATGTGCCCAGTTGTATTACTCAGTGACGGGTCAATTGCAAATGCTGCGGAACCTTGGTGTATTCCTGATGTGCAACACATACCAACAATAGAGACATCTAAACCAGTCGCGAACGACCCGGACTTCCAACCGTATAAACGAGACACAGAAACGTTGGTTCGTGAGTGGGCATCACCTGGAGTTGAGGGATTAGAACATCGCATTGGTGGTCTTGAAAAAGAAGATGGGAGTGGCAATGTCTGTTACGACCATGAAAACCATGAGAAAATGACAAGGTTGCGTTCGGAAAAAATTACTCGGCTTCAAGATGTTATTCCAGCATTAGAGGTTGAAGGAGACGGCGATATCCTTGTTCTTGGTTGGGGTGGCACGCGAGGTACTATTTTAACTGCTGCAAATCAACTCAGAGAAGAAGGCTTGCAAGTTGCGACTGCGCATTTACAATACATCAATCCGTTTCCGATAAATCTTGCTGAAGTGCTTTCGAATTACAAACAAGTTATTATTCCTGAACTAAACGCAGGTCAACTTCGGATGCTTATACGTAATGATTTTCTCGTTGATGCAATTGGAATCAACAATCTTTCTGGGCGATCATTCTTTGTTCAAGATCTTGTCAAAGAAATCAAAGTTATTGTCCGAGGGGGTGAAGCATGAGCGACGTCTCTTTGCCAACGTATAAGCCAAAAGATTTTGCAACTGATCAAGATGTCCGCTGGTGTCCTGGCTGTGGAGATTACGCAGTGCTCACAGCAATGCGAAAAACTGTAGCGAACCTTGGCGTAAAGCGAGAAAACATTGTGTTTGTTTCGGGCATTGGTTGCGCAGCGCGTTTTCCATATTACATGGATACGTATGGAGCGCACACGTTGCATGGTCGCGCGCCGGCATTTGCGACAGGTGTGAAACTTGCAAACCCTGAATTGACGGTGTTTGTTGTATCTGGCGATGGCGACCTTCTTTCGATCGGAGGAAATCACACGATTCACACGATGCGAAGAAATATTGACCTCAACATTGTGCTTCTGAATAATAAAATATATGGTTTGACAAAAGGGCAGTATTCACCAACGAGTGAAGTTGGGAAAATTACCAAGTCAACACCGCATGGTTCTCTCGACGCCCCAATGAATCCAATTGCCATGGCAATTGCAAGTGGATGCACGTTTGTTGCTCGATCGCTCGACGTCGATGTCAAATTGCTTACAAGTTTACTTGATCGTGGCGCACGACATCGAGGCACTACGTTTGTCGAGGTCTACCAAGATTGCAATGTATTTAATCACGAAGCGTGGTTTTATGCGTCTCAAAAAGAAACACGAAGTGAAAATACAATTCTTCTTGAGCATGGCAAGCCACTCGTGTTTGGGAATGAAAATGACAAGGCAATTTGTCGAAAAGGTGATTCGATTGAGATCGGCTCCCCCAGAAGTGAAGCCGTTCTCATACATGATGAGACAAATGTAGAACAGGCATTTGTTTTGAGTCAACTTTTTCAACCAGAGTTCCCAGAACCCCTTGGTGTTTTTTACGTTGATGAAACGCAACCGACATACAACGAAATGTTGCACGACCAAATTGATGATGTAAAAGAAATACATGGCGAAACCGATTTGCAAACACTCATCGCTGGTTCAAATACGTGGGCAATCGAGTGATGCCCAAAACAGCCGATGTCATCGTAGTTGGGGGAGGGCATGCTGGAATAGAAGCAGCGTGGGCTGCATCTTCGGTTTTGCCAAACTCCAAGATCGCATTCATCACAATGGACACCAAGAATATTGGTGTGATGAGTTGTAATCCTGCAATCGGTGGACTCGGCAAGGGACAAATTGTTCGTGAAATAGATGCCCTAGGCGGAGTGATGGCAAGGGCAATTGACGCTACTGGCATCATGTTTAAGATGTTAAATACATCAAAAGGACCAGCAGTTTGGGGGCCTCGTGCGCAAGCGGACAAAGACGCGTACCGCGATGAAGTGCAACGTTTGATTGCGTCGAGATCAAACATAGAGGTTATAGAAACAACTGTTGATGATTTGATTGTTGAAGATGGCATCATCAAGGGAGTGATGCTTGACGAGCCACTTTTCGCAAAAGCAGTCGTTCTAACAACAGGCACATTTATGCGCGGGTTGATGCATACCGGTGAACAACAAGAAAAAGGTGGACGTGTTGGCGAGGGTACAGCGGATGGAATTTCAGAATCACTGCGTGTGCTTGGCTTTGAGCTAGGTAGATTGAAAACAGGAACACCTCCAAGACTTTCAAAGAAAAGTATTGCGTGGGAATCATTGAAAGTGCAAATGGGCGATGCATCGCCTGTTCCTTTTAGCGATATTCCATCGAAAGAGTTTCCAGGCTTAGCGCAAGTTGATTGTCGCATTACAAGCACGACCCCAGAAATACATCAATTGATCAAAAAAAATCTTGACCGCGCTCCAATGTTTAATGATCAAATTGATGCTGAATCTGGCCCGCGGTATTGTCCGTCAATCGAAGATAAGGTAGTAAGATTTGCAGAAAGAGAATCCCACCACGTATATCTTGAACCTGAAACATTGAACGGCGATTCAGTGTATTGCAACGGCATTTCAACATCCCTTCCTGAAGATGTGCAAGAAGAATTAGTACGATTGATGCCGGGGTGTGAAACAGCTGAGATTTTACAAATGGGATATGCAGTTGAATATGACATTGTTCGTCCACACCAGATTGATGCCACCTGCGAAACTAAATTGATTCGTGGACTTTTTCTTGCCGGACAAATTAACGGAACAAGCGGCTACGAAGAAGCGGCGGGGCAGGGACTTGTTGCGGGGTTGAACGCTGCACGACTTGTTTTGGATGAAGAAACCGTTCGCCTCGGTCGCGACCAAGCGTACATTGGTGTGATGCTCGACGATTTGGTCACTACAACACCTCGTGAACCATACCGCATGTTTACAAGCAGGGCGGAACATCGGTTGTTGCTTCGTGCTGACAATTCAGACGAGAGGCTCACACCGCTCGGTCGCGAGCTTCATTTAGTATGCGACGAGCGATGGACAGCGTGGGAAAAACGCAAACAAGAACTGTATACGATCAAAAATGAAATTGAAAAACGAAAACTCGGTCAACTCGCCAAGCGATCTGACACGACGATCAAAGAGTTGCAGTCGAAGTTGTCTGAGTTTGATCCAAAACTTGTCCACCGAGTAGTTTCTGATATTCGCTATGCGGGGTACGTTGTTCGACAGCAAGCAGAAATCAAACGCCAAGCAAAATCCGAAGGCAGAAAAATACCCCCGGAATTGAATCCAACTGCAATTAACGGTCTGCGAAATGAAGCAGTCGATGTTTTAAACGAATTTAGACCCACTACACTCGGCCAAGCATCACGCCTTGCTGGGATTACACCTGCTGACATCACCTTGATCTCAGTCGCAATTCAACGATTCAATAAAACTGATGAAACACACCGGAGTTAATCCGATAGTTTTCTAAAGCGAAGGGTGCCGATATTTTGCTCATTCGTTTTGATGTTGATCCAGGATTGTTTTGTCGTGTGACCTGAAAGTAGAATTTTAGTTTGCCAAATTTGATTTCCATCAGATTGGTCATTGTTGGTTATAGAAGACCAAGTAAGAAGTTCAAAAACAATGTCAGAGCTAGAACTGATCATTAATGTGTCTGTTGGACGGTGAGGCGAATTGCACAACAAAGAAACTACACCTCTATTGTTCGTCATTTTGACAAAAGTATCCAAAATGTGTATCTCACCTCTTCCAGTTACTGAATAATTGATGTGAACAACTGTTCCCTCTTCATTGCTATTTTTTAAAACTGGTTGAACTCAAACTGAATGCA
>CAYYRP010000014.1:0-65207 GCA_964474235.1 uncultured Isosphaeraceae bacterium | reverse complement strand
GAAATACTGCCCCCAATAAAAGCATAAACCCCGCAGTGGTGCGAGGTTATGCGAGTCAGTGCGATGCACTGCCAAAAGCGGGTTCAGGCGATTTGACGCCGAGTATCGATTCTCTGAATCGAAACGAGACGCGACATAGCCCGTGCTGCAACGCAGCACGCATGTTTGCTTCAAACATGCACAGCCGCGAAACAACTCGAGCCCAGTAAGGGCTTTGCCTTTCTGGACTCGATTGAGAAGCGGGTGAGGCGATTCGAACGCCCGACATTCACGTTGGCAACGTGACGCTCTACCACTGAGCTACACCCGCAAAGGTGCTGTTGGACAGTAGTCATCGACTACTGGGGATGCGGAGTTTACCATAATTTGGATGAACCGCGGGATGATCTTGATTCAATCCTGCGGTGATAATTCGCCTCTATATTCGACTTGAAGGGCGTTATTGAACCAGTTGAGCATATTGATGTAGCCGATCATAAATGTAAGCTCGACGATTTCTGCTTCAGAGAAAAATGTTCGAAGTCTCTCGAACATGGATTCTGGAACACGGTTTGAATCAGCAAAAATTGCGTTGAGATACTCGATCGCGCAGGCGTATTCTGGCTTCAGGTTTTCCTTGTCTTTCAACATCTTTACAGGGTCTTCGCTGATGCCAAGACCTTTGGCAATATCAATGTGGCTGTTGGTGCAAAACTGGCAACTGTTGTTGATAGATGATTGGAGGATGATGAGTTCCTTGAGTTCACGGGGAAGTGAACCGCCGGGATAGACAGCGTTGCCCAATGTTTCCATTGCCTCAAGAAGCGGGGGATACATTGCCATGGTCATGACCATGTCGTGTGCTTGGCCGCCTTGTTTGAGAATTGCATTGATCTCTTGAAAACTTTCGTTGTGTTCAAGGGATGAGAACGCTTTTGCAAGTTGTTCTGGGTTTGTTTTAATCCGCATGATTGTCCTTGAAATATTCCGCAATATCTTTCTTAGATAAAACATTTGTAGCTGTATCTATAACGAGTTCGTAAAGGGATTTTTTATCCGCTGTTACATTTATCCCATTTAGTTCTAAAAAAACAATTGCAGAAGTCAGACCAGCGCGTTTGTTTCCATCTACAAATGGGTGATTGTTAACGATGTGGAAAAGATATGCTGCTGCCATGTCGAATATTGTTGGATGCATAAATTCACCACCAAACATTTGTTTGGGCATCGCAACAGCAGAAGAAAGTAAGCCAATATCTCGGACATTTGGATCACCGCCGTGATTTTCAATTTCTCTGAGATGGAATGCGAGAACTTCTTCGATAGAAAGAAAAATTGGTTTCATCCATTTATTTCGATAGTTTCTTTAGAACTTCACCGTATTTTGAATCAATTTTCTCAAGGGCTCGTTCAATTTTTTCGCGTCGATCAACATCAGCTTTCTTGATTACAAGCGCATCCTCAACAATCATGAGTTCGAGTTTGCTGTCAAATCTGAAATGAAGCAATTCCATGATTGGCTTATCGATGATAAGGGCGTAACTATTCCCGTGTTTTGTGAGTGTTTTGATCATTTTGTGGCTCCTGTGTCATTATTATGTCAAAGTATAGTACTAACATAGTATACACATCGGTCATACAAGTCAAGCACATGAGCTAAAAAAACTGACCGCGGGACAGTTTTTTTCCTTTAAAAATCGATATTTTTTGACTCATGAAAATTTGACCCCGGGTCAAGTTGACCCGTAGTCAACTTGACTACGGGTCAGATTACAGCAAGAGGTAACTTGTGGGATTGTCAGGGCACTGGCCGAAACCACATTCGAGGAATGTAGTGCAAACGTTGGCCGCTGTAATACCAAAGGCAAGCCAAAAGGCTACAGCGCCAAGGGCGGGAACAGGTATTGTTTTGGACGTTGCTTCTTTTGACTCAAATTGACTGTCGAATAAAAAGAGCACACCGAGAATAAGAATCGTCGCCATGAAGATGAGCAGCGCCCATGTATATAGATGCATTCCAAGAACGGCTGATCCATTCTTGCGGTGCTTCAAGGAGACCACCATCAACTCCTATGACAACGATGGGCGTGCCATCATCGAACGCAAGTTTGAGAATTCTCGATTGACTTCCGTTGAGAAGGCGTAATCGATATGCACGTGTAGCGGCTGAGTAGTTTACATTTTGATTCCCGTTGACAAGTGTTGTGTCGCCGAAGAAACCCACCATGTTTGTTCCGTTGTAAATCCACTGGTTATTTGCATCAAAATCTGCGTCTTGGATACAAACTGGGACATCGAACTCGCCGCGAGGCAAATCAAGTGCTTGTTCTGCTTCATCGCTGACGATGAAGTAACTTGCAAGACCACGGTAGGCTTGTTCACCAGTCATAAGATCAGTGTGCGGGTGATACCAGTACGTGCCAGCGCGATTGCGAACTACGAATTCATAGTCATAGGAGTTTCCAGGCGCGATTGGATCTTTCGGATGCCCATCCGCCGCTTCAGGCACATCGAGACCGTGCCAGTGCGTACAGGTATCAAAATCTAAATCGTTTTGGAAATGCACTTTGACACTGTCGCCAGTGTTTACAGAGATGACTGGGCCGAGATATGTATTTGGGACAACAGTCAAAGTGGATTCTGGACCTGCCACAAGTTCAGCGGTATACCGCATAGTTTCGGTTTCAGTACCTTCAAGTATTTGCTGCGTGCTGTTTGCCGCAGTCATGTTGATAACGATGTCATCAGCAAAGAGCATTGAAGCTGGGATGAATGACGCGAGGGCGAGTATTGTGGTTTTCATTTTTGGGTTCCTCTCAAAACCAGATTTCGTGATATATAGCAATATGACTACTTACTCGATCAAAGTAAAAGATAGATGCATATATTTTTTAATTTGATAGGAAATATGGCTCGGAGCCGCGTTGGCTCCGACTCCAAAAAGGATGTAAAAAACAACAGGTCTGCCCTAATCTCTACAAATACTTCGGTTGGCTCCGACTCCAAAAAGGATGTAAAAAACAACCCCGTCGTGGCTTAAAGCGACGACCGGGGTTGGAGATTGCAGACTATTGCCTGCAACGGGAGGGAGGGAGCGAGGATAGAGATATATAGAGATCTGCCCATATATACGATGGTCTCATGTAGAGGTTTCACAATATAGAGATAATCATCTATAAAACTTACACTTTGCACATCTTATTTTATTAGAAGTTGCTTTTCGCCTGAAACCGTCCATAGTAGTCTTGCGAAACTAATTGTAAGGAAGCAGCCGTTTGTTCCCTTACCCAGTTTCACATCTTAAGGAAGGATGCCCCAGAATGTTCAATCCACGCCAAGTAACTCCCATCATCGCGGCAATATGTTTTGCAACGCCTTTTGCGTTTGCAACAACGCCCAGCCAATTATCAATGCCTCAACTTCGACAAGATCACCCTAAACTTAGAACAATGGAAGTTGGGGGCAACATTACGAAGATGGTTGGTCCACAACTTGCAACTGGTCGTACTGCGGAAGCGTCGGCAAATTCATTTATTCAAACATGGTCAAACGCACTTGGCGTAAATGCGAAAGATTTTATTGCAGAAGGTCCATTTGAAGACGGGCATCATATTCAACCAATTATGTACAACCAAGAAACAGGTGAATACAAATTTACTGGTGTGTACTTTAAGCAAACTGCTGATGGACTTCCTGTGTATGGCTCACGCCTCATGACGCTTGTCAAAAATACAGCGAATAACCCAATTGTTAATGTAACAACTGACCTTCGCGATGTTGCTGGATTTAAACGCCCAGCCCGGCTTACGAATAACAGTGCACTGGCGCTGATGTCAGCAGCCATTCGTTTTGGTTCATCAGTTGTAATCACCGATCCAGAACTCATGGTTTTTGCAGGAACAACGAAAGAACACAATGAACCACGTGCTGCTTTAGTATTTGAAGCAACAGTAGACTCTAGCTTTGATGGTGATGCATATCAAAAAGCAGAACTTGTTGTTGACGCAGTAACAGGTGAGATACTTCAAGAAACAAACCGAATCCTTCACGCTGATGGTAATGTATCTGGCGTCGCAACTGAAAGTTCTGGGGCGGATGTATGTGAGCCAGAATCAGCAGCCGGACTTCCTTACGCAAAAGTTACTCGTGGTGGTTCGACCGCATACGCAGATGCAAACGGAGATTTTACAATAGGTGGTTCGGGAAACATTACTTCAAAACTAGAAGGTCAATGGTTCAACGTGAATAATCAAAGTGGATCAGATAGTTCAATTACCCAAAGCGGTTTGAACGTGCTCCACAACTCAGCAAATTCAAGTCAATACTACAGAGCAGAAGTAAATGCCTATTTGCAAAGTAATATTGTTCGTGACTTTACACTTTCATTTAACCCAAGTTTCCCAACGATTGATTCTCAAACATCATTCCCTGTTAATGTCGGTGTAAGTGGAACTTGTAATGCATACTACGATTATTCATCTATCAACTTTTATAACTCTGGCAATGGATGTAGTAACACAGCATTCTCTGTTGTTGTGCACCACGAATATGGCCACCATCTGGTTGCTGTTGCTGGCAGTGGACAAGGGCAATACGGAGAAGGTATGGGTGACGTGATGGGAGTACTTATTACCGGCGATAATCAACTTGCTCGTGGGTTTTATTCAAACGATTGCACAAATGGAATTCGCAACGCAATCAATAATAAGCAATATCCTTGCAGTGGTGGAATACATGACTGTGGTCAGTTAATTTCTGGTTGTGTCTGGGACACCCTTGCTGAAATGGAATCAGCATACCCAGCAACTGGGCATGCAATTGTTTCTTCACTCGCTGTAAACTCCATATTGCTTCATTCAGGTGATAGTATTAGTCCATCAATCACGTATGACTGGCTCACACTTGATGATGATGATGGTGACTTGACTAACGGTACTCCTCACTCTGCAGAAATTCTTGCTGGTTTCGGTATGCACAACATGGCTGATTTCCCAGAACCACTTGGTAATGATGAATGCTCAACTGCAATAGCAGTTATTGATGGCACACATTCATTTACTACAGTTGGAGCGAGCCACAGCGGTGATTCATACAACGATGATCAATGCGGTGGGTCTTACCTCGGTGAAATGACTGCAGATGTTTGGTTTTCATACACTGCATGTGGTAGCGGTTCTATGACAGTAAGTACTTGCGATATAGTTGATTTTGATACAGACATCGTTGTGTACGAAGGCAACTGTGGAAACAAAACCCAAATCGCATGTAACGGTGATGGTGATGGATGTGGTGGATATTCATCCATAACAACATTCAACGTGAGTCAAGGAAACGACTATCTCATCCGCGTAGGTGGTTGGGGAAGCAGTAGTGAAGGTAGCGGTCAACTATCAGTTGACGGACCTGGCGAACCGTGTGACACAACACCGTGTCCTGGCGATGCAAATGGCGATGGCATGATTGGCGTTTCAGATATCCTTATCGTGATTGATATGTGGGGTCAATCAGGCGGTATCGGTGACATCAATGATGATGGAGCAGTCGATGTTTCTGACTTGCTCGCAGTCGTTGATGCATGGGGAGCATGCCCTGAGTAAGTATTAACTCGATTCCAAACATTAACTCGATTCCAAACGCCCGTTAGTTTCAAAACTAGCGGGCGTTTTTTATAGAAAAGGGACAGAATTATGATTAAAATGTTACTTACTATTACGGCATTAACAACACCACTGTACAGCGATTTTACAATTGGCCCTGTGCCTTCAGATGCACCTGCAGGTTTGAATGTATTTACGAAGCATGTTGATGTGCTTGGTTTACACGTTTTTGCTAAATCTAATGTCTCAAATAGCAGAGTCTTGCACTGCGCAAATATTCTTGCGCAGTGGATTGACAATGATGAAGACGGTGAACCAGACAATCCCGCAGTGCACCAAAACCTCGTTGATAATTACGCTTCAATGTTAATGTGGTGGAATGAAAATCAAGCTGAAGGGGACTATGACAATATTCCTGACAGCACTTGGGACAATTATTATTTGCAAGACTTGTTTGGCTTTGAAGTTAACTTGAATTATCCAGATAACCAAGAGTTTGATCCTTCCCTTGAAGAGACATTGCATTTAGTTTCGTTTGGTGGGTATGCTCCTGTGTACCCGTCTGTGTGGGGAGAAGAGCATGGCACACAAATGACAAATACGATGGATGATGTGATAGCAGGTGGCTGGTATCACTATGATGATCCAACTTGTGACTACCAATGTAAGGCGACTGAATATTTTTATTGGTCACTTACATCTATTTTGGGTGCACAAGATTATTCATGGAGAATTCCAGAAATTGCAAACGAATGGGAGTTACCAACGCTGCAATTGATGCAACAGCACAACAGTAAAATGGTGAATATGTTACAAGACCCGCAGTGGGGAATTGCCACAGTTTTACCTGATGGTTCGTATGATCCTCAGCCGGCTTGCGTGGGCGATCTTGATGATAATGGAAGCGTATCGGTAGGAGACGTGTTGATGCTGCTTGATGGTTGGGGTGGAAGTGGCGGACCAGCTGACATCAATGGCGACGGAGCAGTGAACGTTTCTGATTTACTTATGCTCATAGACGCATGGGGGTCTTGTTGATCCGAGCAGTTTTTAGTTGCCTAATTTAACAATATGCGAGTTTAGTGCATCCTATCCTTGCATTTTTCGTATGATCTGTCAGTATAATCATGTGTGTTGTGATTTTTTACGTTGGAGAATCACACAAAAAACCCAGAGAGGAAACATTAAGACATGTTTAAGCATTGTATTTCGGCCTTCGCTGTTGCGTCGGTCATCATTTCTGCATCATCTTTTGCAGCAGAAATCCCCGCATCTAGAGCGATGCAAAAGTTACGCAGCGATCACCCAAAACTTCGCACGTTCGAGCGAAATGGCCAAATTCATAAATTGAATGCACCAGAACTTGCAAACGGGCGTACTGCTATTGATTCAGCAGAAAATTTTATTGATACTTGGTCACAAGGACTAGGTGTTGATTCAGATCAATTCATTGCACGAGGTCCATTTCCTGATGGGCACTCTGTTCAAGAAATGATGTACAATCAAGAAACTGGTGAACATAAATTTACAGGTGTGTACTACATGCAAACCGCAGATGGTTTGCCAGTGTATGAAACACGCTTGATGGTTCTTGTTCGAAATGTACATGGATACCCAGCAGTGCATTCAACAACCGTCTTACAAGACGTTGCAGGATTCAAACGATCAAATAAGTTAGCTGTGAATGATGCTATTGCACTCATGGCTGCAGCGACGAAGCTTGGGCGTGATGTGACAATCACTGATCCTGAACTTATGGTTTTCGCAGGTACTGAAAAGGACCGTCAAGAACCAGTTGAGGCTTTGGTTTTTGAAGCAACATCTGGTGGCTCATGGCATCCTGAGACACATCGTAAGTTTGAACTTGTTGTCGATGCACAGACAGGTGAAATCCTCCATGAAGTAAATCGCATTCTTCATGTCGACGGTAATGTTTCTGGTGTAGCAACTGAAAGTTCAGGCGCTGATGTCTGTGACCCAGAATCTGCTGCAGGAATGCCCTATGCAAAAGTAACCCTTGGTGGAACTACAGCATATGCAGATGCAAATGGTGATTTTACAATTTCTGGGTCAGGCAATATGACTTCGACCCTAGATGGTCGATGGTTTGATTCTCAAAATCAATCTGGCTCAGATGCATCACTTTCAAGTACTGATCCTAACTTTATGCATAATGAAGCGAATTCAAATGAACAGTATCGTGCGCAAGTAAACGGTTACCTTCAAGCAAACGTTGTTCGCGATTACGCACTTTACTACGCACCTTCGTTTCCCACAATTGCGACGCAAACATCGTTTCCTGTGAAAACAGGTGTAAGTGGAACTTGTAATGCATATTACGATTACTCTTCGATTAACTTTTACAATGCTGGTAGCGGATGTAGTAATACTGCATTCTCAGTCATTGTTCATCACGAATATGGACACCACATGGTTGCAGTTGCAGGCAGTGGGCAAGACTCTTACGGTGAAGGTATGGGTGATGTGATGGGTGTTCTAATTACAGGCGACAATCAACTTGCACGTGGTTTCTATAGCAATGATTGCGTGAATGGAATTCGGAATGCAATCAATACGCATCAATATCCATGTACTGGAGAAATCCACGATTGTGGCCAGTTAATTTCTGGTTGTGTCTGGGATGCGCTTGCTGCGATGGAAGCGGCATACCCTGCAACTGGTCGAGACACTGTTGCAACACTCGCGATCAACTCTATGATGCTTCATGTTGGTGGCGATATTGATCCATCTATTACTACAGATTGGCTCACACTTGACGATGATGATGGCGACCTCTCAAATGGTACGCCGCATTCCCCAGAAATTCTTGCTGGATTTGCAATGCACCACATGGATGATTGGCCACCCCCAGCAACATATGCTTGCTGTATTGATGAAGAATGTTCTGAACTTACAGCAGTAGCATGTACAGCTGCAGGTGGTGTTTGGAGAAATGGGTACTACTGCAACCAAGTAAGTTGTATTCCACTTCCAAATGATTTTTGCTCAACAGCGCAGCCAATTACAGATGGTACTTGGGATCTTATGACTCTTGGTGCAATGACAGACGATGATGCGTATAACGACACACTTTGCTCAGGTACCTACCTTGGTGAAATGTATGCTGATGTTTGGTTTAGTTATGTAGCTTGTGAAAACGGTTCATTAACGGTAAGCACGTGCGACCTCATTAATTTCGATAGTGATATCGTTGTATACGAAGGGACTTGTGATTCAAAAACACAAGTTGCATGTAATGGCGATGATGCCGCATGCGCTGGATACTCTTCAAGTACAACATTTACTGCGAGTGCAGGCGCGCAATATCTCATCCGCGTTGGTGGTTGGGATGGCTCATCTGAGGGCAACGGTTCACTGTTTGTGGACGGTCCTGGTGAAGGATGTGCTTCTGATCCAGCAGTGAATATTGATTATCCAAATGGACAACCAGCATTGGTTGATCCAAATGGTGGCACGATGGTTGAAATCGATGTGACAGATGGTACTTCAAGCCCAGTCAGCGGAAAACTTCACTGGAATGCTGGTGATGGTTGGGGCTGGACTGCACTTGATGCTAATTACAACGCAACATTCCACATGGGATTTGATTGTGGTGCTAGTGTAGATTGGTATATCTCAATCGATACTGCTGATGGCGACACTGTCGTGAGCCCTTACGGTGCTCCAGGTTCTACTTGGAATGCATTGGCATATTCTGGTAGTGATGTTACATTTGATGATGACTTCAACACCGACATGGGATGGGATGTTGCCAACAGTGCCGGAACGGGCAATTGGGAACGCGTTACTCCATCCAACGGTGGAGCACGCTGCGATAACCCAACCGATGCAGATGGTTCAGGCATGTGTTATGTCACAGGGAACGGAGTTGACGAAGATGTTGATGATGGCAGTACAACCCTTACATCTCCAGTAATGGAATTTGGTGAAGGTGCAATCCTAAGTTACTCACGATGGTATAGCAACGGCGCGGATTGCGGTGGTGCTGATCCCAACAATGATGAGTTCTTTGTTGACGTTTCCTATAACGGTGGTGCTTGGACAAATCTTGAAACGGTTGGACCCTTCGACCAATCAAGTGGTGGTTGGTATGACATCACACATACGCTTTCTGGAAGTGGCACAATCGCAGTGCGATTTGTTTGTGGTGATTTGAATTCAGGTTCAATCATCGAAGCTGCTGTTGATGCGGTTTCTATCAAGGATAGTTACTGCGATGAAGCAACGTGCACAGGCGATGCTGATGGTGACGCTATGGTCGGTGTCTCTGACATCCTTATCGTGATTGACATGTGGGGGCAATCAGGAGGTGCTGGTGATATCAATGGTGATGGTGCTGTAAACGTTGGTGACTTGCTCACGATCGTTGATGCCTGGGGACCTTGCCAAATGCCGTAACACTTTGTTACTTCATTGAAAAGCCCCGCTCATTCGAGCGGGGCTTTTTTTGTTCTATGCTTGGTTATTTTTTTGCTTTATCTATTTCTGCAAACGCTGCAAGAGGATCTTTGAGGATCTTAGGTCTGCAACCTGCACAACATAACTCGATAAGGCGGTTCCCTACGATCATGTGATCTGGACCGCCCATACCATCAAGTGGGCCACGCCCGATGACACAGTAATCTAATGGATAGGTAGGTTGCTGTGCTTTCACGATTGCTTCATCGAGCTCTGGGATGAATTTCGCTGGGTCTTCTAAGAATTCAGTTTTGCAATCATTGCAACAAGTCCGAAATAATCTATTGCCGTAGATGAAATCAACAACAGCATCTTTTGAATCTAGCTCCTCGCCATTGACAACACATGTTGTAATTGGATAGTAAGGAAGTTGCTGCGCGATCATCAACTTGTCTAATGAAGCAAACATTTCTTTCTTGTTTTCCTTGAACTTCGGAGGACATCCTGCACAACAAAAAAGTACTTCGCGTCCATCAATCATTTCTACTACGACTTCACCCATAGACCCTAACTTTTTACCAGTTATTGGACAAACATCAAGAAGATATGGTGTTTTTACAACGAGTTCTTCTGCAGTTGCCTCAGCAGGTTTCGCATGAAGTGCTTTTTGTTCAGCAACGTACATTTCCTTACGTGAATCTTCCCATTTATTGAATCCATTCAAGCAACCACCACAACAAAATGCAACGGAGTCTTCACCCACTCGCGCTGTAACGTTTGGATTCACTGCGTTGCCCGTAAACGGGCAGGTTTCATTTACTGGTTCGCTAGCAAATACGATTGTTGGCAACACTGCGGCCGCCGCTAACATTGAGAATAACATTTTCATCAGAAACTCCTTTATTGATCTGATTGATTATGAATGATTGTTCGTATTGAATTTCAACTGCAACTCAGCAACTGAACAATATAGAACAGGAACTACAAAAAGGGTGATCAATGCAACGAGCATGCCACCGAACACCGGAATTGCCATAGGGATCATGAGGTCAGCGCCGCGCCCAGTGGCAGTAAGCACTGGGAGGAGCGCGAGAATAGTTGTCGCAGATGTCATCAAGCATGCCCGAATCCGCAAGCAACCGCCTTCGACAACTGCACTTCGAATTTCTGCGGCAGTTTTCGGTTTTAACTCCGCAAATGATTGTTTGAGTCTCGTCGCCATCACTACGCCGTCGTCAGTAGCAATGCCAAAGAGAGCAAGGAAGCCAACCCAAACTGCGACACTCATATTGATTGGTTGAACGTGGAATAGATCTCCAATATGCGTTCCAAAAACACTGAAATCTAAAAACCATGGTTGCCCGTATAGCCAGATCAAAATAAAACCGCCGCCCCAAGCAACAAACACTCCGGCAAAGATAATGATTGATGTCAAAATGGAATGAAACTTAAGATGCAACAATATTAAAATAAGTGCTAGTGAAAGTGGTATTACAATGGAAAGACGTTTCATTGCACGAACTTGATTTTCATACGAACCCGCAAAGCGGTATTTTACGCCTTCTGGAACAACAAGATCACCAAGGTCGATTAAACCTTCCAGGGTTGCTTGCGCTGACTCAACAACTTCAACTTCGCCCCATGTGCTGGCTCGATCGAAAATAACGTACGCAACAAGAAAACCATCTTCGCCTTTAATGACTTGTGGACCCCGCCTGTACGAAATGTCTGCAAGTTCACGAAGTGGAATGTGTGTGCCGCTTGGCGAAAAGACCATGAGTTCAGCAAGGGCCTCAACTGAATCACGAAGTTCTCGTTGATACCGAACGCGCACGCCGTAGCGTTCACGTCCTTCCACAGTTCTTGTGAGTGCTTGTCCACCAACGGCTGCTTCAATTATTTGCTGTACGTCAGCAATTTTCAAACCATGCCTTGCAAGCCGATCACGATCAAGATCAATTTCAATGTACGGTTTGCCAACAACTCTATCAGCAAAGACTGTTTCATCTCGAACACCGGGTGCTTTTTTCAGGGCTTGTTCTAATTCCATTGCAAAAGATTCAATAGATTCAAGTGTCGGTCCATATACTTTTATGCCCATAGGTGCGCGGAACCCTGATTGCAACATCACAATTCTTGTTTCAATTGGCTGTAGCATTGGTGCAGATGTAGTTCCGACAAGCTGCGCGGCATCAACGATTTCGTCCCAAATGTCTTGTGGAGAATGAATGTGATCTCTCCAAAGTCGAACAATAGAACCGTCTTCTTTATATTCATACTCTTGGGAGTATTCAATAATTGTTTCCACCATCGACAACGGGGCGGGATCCATCGGCGTTTCTGCTCTGCCGATTTTTCCGATGACGTCCGTTACTTCAGGAACGGATGCGATTGCAAGGTCTAACTTTTGCAGAACGTCGAGTGTTTCATCAATCGAAGCGTGGGGCATTGTTGTTGGCATGTATAAAAACGAACCTTCATCAAGGGATGGCATAAACTCTCTGTTACTTCCAGGAAATGCGTGTGCAATGTTGGTTACTACTTTTGTTGAACGGATTGAAGTTGGTAAGAAATCAAAAACAGTATCAAAACCCACCCATGAAGTGATGCCAAAAATAAGCATTAACATAGGAATAATGAGTGTGACAATTTTGAAGCGCAGCGCGTTTGCTAGCATCGCTCTGTATCCATGCCGGAACAATCTAAACAAAAGTAGAAAGCCGCCAACAATGCTCGCGACGAAAATGATGTTATTGGTAGTTTCGTTAGGACCAAGTGGTTGCCAAGCACCTGCTAATACAATCATCACCACAATGCCTACGATCGCTGTCATTGTGTATCGAATCCACATTGGCATCGGTTTTCGTTTCTTTCGCGGTTTCCGCAAGAGCAAAGTTGCTGCAGGCGGAATAATTGCAATTGCTAAGATGATTGCGCCAGCCAATGTAAGTGTTTTTGTCCAAGCGAGTGGCGTAAACAATTTACCCTCAGCACCTGTGAGTGCAAAGACTGGTAAGAATCCAACAATTGTAGTGAGCCCAGCGGTCAAGACTG
Organism: uncultured Isosphaeraceae bacterium; assembly: GCA_964474235.1. GTDB lineage: Bacteria > Planctomycetota > Phycisphaerae > Phycisphaerales > SM1A02. The sequence goes on along the minus strand of CAYYRP010000014.1, from coordinate 52,158 downwards.
CGCCAGCAACTTCAGATGAAGCAGAAGCTATCACTTCTTTGCGTGGTTGATCTGGGTATTGCTCCAAACGATGGAGAATATTTTCGACAATGACAATGCCCATGTCTACGACAGTGCCAACTGCAATGGCAATGCCACTGAGCGCAACAATGTTTGCATCAACTTTTGCAAGTTTCATTCCAACAAATGCAAGCAGCACTGCGAGGGGCAGCATCGAAGAAATCAAAATTGACCCCCGAATGTGAAAGACCATGAGTACAACAACAAGGATCGTGATGAGCACTTGTTGCGTGATTGCATGATCAAGTGTGTCAAGTGTTTCGTGTATAAGCCCACTGCGATCATAAAACGGAATGATTGTTACTTGACTGGTAGTTCCATCGGGCAACACTTTTGTAGGTAAACCAGATGAAACTTGTTTGATTTGTTCTTTTACCGCGTTGATCACAGCAAGTGGATTTTCTCCATACCTTGCAGCGACAATACCCCCAACTGCTTCAGTGCCGCCTCGATCTAGCGCGCCTCGACGCATTGCAGGTCCAACTGTAATCATCGCAACATCGTCAAGAAGAATTGGCACGCCGTTGCGGGCGGTAACAACAGTTTTTCTTAAATCGTCAAGATTTTCGATGTACCCTAAACCGCGAACAATATATTCCGCGTTGTTGAGTTCAATGAGCCCAGCACTAACATCTAAGTTGCTGCCACGAACGGCGGACATTACTTGTTGTAGTGTCACGCCCATGTGCCGCAGCTGGTCTGGGTCAACGTCAACTTGGTATTCCTTGACGAATCCGCCTATCGACGCAACTTCAGCAACACCTTCTGCTGCGGTAAGTGCATACCGGACGTTGAAATCCTGTATCGAACGAAGTTCATCAAGACTCCAGCCGCCGGTCGGATTACCTTCGGGATCACGGCCCTCGAGTGAGTACATAAATACTTGGCCCAGCGCAGTTGCATCAGGTCCAAGAGATGGTGTCACATCATTGGGGAGTGTGTTATTAGGAAGACTGCTTAGTTTTTCAAGAATTCTTGATCTCCCCCAATAGAAATCAATGCCATCTTCAAAGATTACATAAATCGTCGAGAACCCAAAAATGGAGTAACTCCGAACTGCCTTGACACCGGGTAGACCAAGCAGCGAACTGACAAGGGGATACGTGATTTGGTCATCAATATCTTGTGGACTACGACCAGGCCACGGAGTAAAAACGATTTGCTGATTTTCACCGATGTCTGGAATTGCATCCACAGGAACTGGATTTCTTGGGATGCTTCCGATACTCCAATCAAAGGGTGCAACGATCACGCCCCACAATGTTGCGAGCGTTATGACAATCGCAACAACGAGGCGGTGTTTGATAAGTGTTCGAATAAGGTGAATCATTTTTCATCACCTACTGGTTCAAATATTTTTTTCGTTTCGCCGCATTTCAACATTTCTGCGCCAAAGTATGGGTTGACGAGCGAATCTTTTCTTTGCAGCCAAAATGCTCCGCGAAAATCAAATGCCATCGGGCAATACATTTCATAAAAATTACTACCGCCATGCCCGAACGTAGTTTGCAGGTTGAGTGCTGCTTTTGACATGTCCTCAAAGACAATGCGTGCACTTGTAATATCGGATGATTTTCCAGTTGTTCCTGAAAATGCTTCTGCAATAGCATTCCACTTTGTGAGCGTTTCTCCTGAAAGTGACCTGTCATCAACAATACTGAGCATTGTTTTGATGTCTTGTTGGGCAATGAGAAACTTTTTAAAGTTATCAGCGGCAAGCGCCTCTTGCGCAGAAAAATACGAAGCATAGAGAGGGTTAAGTGACATCAAAAAGTCTTGGGAAACCTGCTCCTTCTTCGCTTCGTTCTCCATGCTCATCATTGATGGTTTTGCTTGTATTTGTAACTCAGAATCAATTTTAAAAGCGCCTTGTACAACCACAAGTTCTCCTTCTTCAACACCTTCTTTGACTACATACATTTCATCTCCTCGCTGACCAAGTTTTACAACTCTAGCTTCAAAAGTAGGTTGATCGCCTTCAACTTGCACAAACACGACTGCTCGTTTGCCGGTGAGCAAGACCGAAGAGCGTGGAATAAGAAGGGGTGTGCTAGAAGAATCAAGTTTGCCAATGACGTCTGCTTTTACAAATGCTCCAGGGAGCAATTCGCCATCACTATTATCTACGACAAGACGAACGGCTGCAGTACGTGTTTTGGGGTTAAGCACTGGATCAATGAAAGAGACTGTTGAATGTATTATTTTGCCAGGGAGAATATCTGTGATCAATTCTACCTTTTGGTCAACTGAAAGAAATGGAAGTTCAGATTCATGTGCGTCAAGTAAGACCCACACTGTTTTGAGGTCAGCAACCTCGAACAATGTTTGACCTTCTTTGACATACTCTCCAGTCTCAACACTTCGGTTGATTACTACGCCCTCGATGGGTGAGGTAATAGTGATTCGATCACTTGGTGCTGCTGCGTTTTCAAGTTCAATGATTTGTGTTTCGCTCAGGCCCCAGCGAGATAGTTTTCTTTTCGCTGCTTCGTAGGTTGCTCTTGCAGTGTGGGCAACAATTGAATCACCACTGGTTCTCCCCGCACTCATGGCAGCCTCTTGCAACTCTGTTTGGGCGATTAATAATTGAGGGCTATAAAGTATTGCAAGTGGTTCGCCTGCACGCACAGAGGCGCCGGTAAAGTCAACAGTGAGTTCTTCCACGCGCCCAGCAAACCACGCAGTGATCATGGCTTGTTTTGTTTCGTCTGTTTCTATGGTCCCTACAAGGCGCACAACTCTGCGTGGTTGTTGCTTAATGACCGGGGCTACTTCGATTTGCGCACGTTTCATGGCAGTTTCGCTCATGGCAATTGCATTAGGCGGAAGATTGTCTGCGCCTTCTGGGACGGGGATGAGGTCCATAAAGCAGATCGGACAAACTGCATCTTTATCTTCTGTTCTGAACTGAGGATGCATCGAGCATGTGTACTCTGTTGCCACTACAGGAACATCACTTGCAGATTCATTTCCACTAGCAGTTTGTGGGGTTTTCGATGAACTGCATTTTCCTATAGAAAAAGCAATAAACAATGCAGTGATCGCTGCGATAATGATAAGTAGTTTTTTCATTGGTTACCATCTTTCGTTGCATTCGTGCCAATCAATTTTGAAATTGTGGCATCTGCATTTAGTGCAGAGACGTAACTTCTCTGCAAGTTTCTTTGAAGTTCTAATAGAGTTCTTTGGGCATCAAGCAATTCAGTAGCGCTTGTTTTCCCTGCAGAAAAGGCAGTGAGCGATGCAGTTAACGAATCCTCGGCTCGTGGCAAGAGCGCGTTGTTGTATAAATCGATTCTACGAAGTGCATCATCTCGTTTGTATATTGCCTCAGCCATATTTGCATGCAGTTCATGGAGCATTGCTTCGCGGGTTGCTTCTGCAGCTAATCCTTTAGAAACCGCTTCGCTTTTCGCTGCACCATATTTTTCTTGATTGAGTGGGATTGAAAAACCAATCATTCCCATGAGGGGGTTGTCACCAGCATCTGGAACAGTTGGATCTAGCGGATCGCCAAGGTTTGTATACGTTAAACCAACGGTCCACTTTGGTTTTGCATCAAATGTTGCAACATCAAGTGCATACTCATGTTCTCTGATAACAGCGTCCATTGCAGCAATTGTTGGATTGTTCTTGAGTAAACGCTGTGCATCCTCAAGTTTTATTTTCGAAGAGTGCAATGTGATTTCAGTTGGCAAGGTAAGTAGACCTTTACTTGGTCTTGCAAGCAAAGCATTCAGCGCGGCTTGTCTTGGAAGTCGAAGGTCGCGAAGTTTATGGAGATTGTCTTCTAGAATTCCTAATTCGACTTGCAAACGTATGAGTTTGCTGTGGTCCGTTTCTTGAACTTCGTAAGAACGCAGCGCAATTCGTTGTGCCTCTTCAAGTAATGCAAATGATTCTTCTACAACTTTGATTTCAGCGTCTAGATCAACGAGCGAACTCCAACTGTGCGAAACTTTTTCGAATATTTCTAGTCTTTCAGTTTCATAAACATGCCAAAGTTTTTGCGCTGCTTCTGCAGCAACGTCTCCTTTTGCCTCAAGTAAACCCCACCACGGGAAGGATTGTTGCAATGAAAGCTGTTGCCCCATTGGGCCGGTTCTTGTTTGGACTTCTTCAAGAAAATAACCAAAGGAAAGTTTAGGATCTGCTAGGGCGCTCACTTGAGGAATCCGCATTAATGCTGCTTGCCAATTGTGAAAAGCAGCTTCGAGCTTTGGTGCGTTTAACGCTGCGTAGACCAAACAATTTTGCAGCGATGCATTTGCAAAGAGATCAGGTAATGTGACAATGTAGTCGTCTTCATTGAGTGAAGATTCAAATGCATGCGGTGGCAAATAAGTATCAGCGAAGTGAGTTGTCTGCCTTTGTTGTGACTGTGAAACTTGTGGTGCACGTGTGGTTCCACAACCTGGAAGGGCGGCGAAGGAAGCGCTAAGTAAAAGGAAGCGCCAAAAATATTTCATTGAGAGATCCTCATCTAAACCATGGGAGTAAAAAGCGAGTTACTTGAACCGTTGAGATTCAGTGTGTGCGCAGTGATCCTAAAGGGTGTAGATGAATTAGTTTTGCCAACGGCCAAGAAGTGCTTGCCTGCAATTATTTGAGGCAACGATTTGGTTGGCTGTGGGTATTCGCACGAGCTCGCTTAAAAGGGCGAGTTCGGGAAGTTCATAAGCAATAGGATTTGCTGGGGGAGCAAAGTCAATTGTTCTTGGGGAAAATGGTGCTTTTGTTGGTGCTGGGACATCCTGTTTATCTTGCTTACATTGGCAACCGTTCGCAGCACACCTGCAGCAGCCACCGCAACATGACATCTTTTGGCTTGCATCACTTACTGCGGGAGCAGCATCAACGACTCCAGCGAATGGGATCGACTGCAAAACGAGTAACAAAATTGGGAGGAAGCGAAACATTTGCATAAGAAGTATACGACGAAATGCGAGTGAAACTATTGCGAATATTCAACTTTTTACGTCCAAGTTGATTATCCTTCCATTGTGGACACCCGAGCCAAAAAAATAGCAGTGTTTCTAGAGCGATGGTTCAAAAAATCTGCACGAGTATTTCCGTGGAGAGAATCGAGTACGCCTTGGGGGAGGTTAGCGAGTGAGTTTATGGCGCAGCAAACACAGATCGAGCGAGTTGCCAAGAGATGGCCATTGTTGATGAAGCGTTTCCCAACTCCTGAAAGTTTATCGAAGAGTGACAATCAAGATATTCTCGCTCTGTGGCAAGGGCTCGGGTATTACCGAAGAGCAAAGCACTTGTTGCAGGCAGCCGAGATGATTGTCGATACTTTTGATGGTGAAGTTCCTTCTGAAGTGCACTCTTTATTGCAACTTCCGGGTGTTGGCAGATATACAGCAGGTGCAGTGGCTTCGATTGCATTTAATGCGAGAGTTCCGATCGTTGACGGAAATGTGCACCGAGTAGTCAGCAGACTGGAAAATAAAAGTGATACACCAATTCCATGCAGTTGGTCATGGGAACAAGCAACAGAACTTGTGCACAATTGCACATTGCCGAGTGTTTTTAACGAAGGACTCATGGAACTTGGCGCTACTGTTTGCACGCCAAAATCACCATCATGTGATTTGTGTCCGTTGTCGAGTGAATGCAAAGCGTTTGCAGAAAATACTCAGCATGAAGTTCCGCCGCCTAAAATTGCGCCAAAACGAAAACGGTTGCATCATTACGCGGTTGTATTGACATGCAAAGGAACGATTGCATTTGAACAACGGGGCGATCAAGGATTGTGGGCGGGGATGTGGCAAGTTCCAACATTTGAATCAACGAAAAAAGTAACAAAAGCTAACATTTCCAAAGAGTTGAAAATTGAACGAGATCTCAAATTCTCTGGTGCATTTGAACATACATTGACCCATCGAGTAATCAACTTTACCGTGTATAGTTGTGAAGTAGGAAAAGATGATCGGTTTGTATGGTATAGCAGCGACAGTATTGAAGAGCTTCCTCTTGCATCAGCCCAAAGAAAAGTGCTTGCGGTACACTGTACGACATGAAACTAATCATTACTTACATCGTTTTCGCACTCACTTCTACTTCATTTGCTCAGCATCCTCAAGATTTAGTCTCTCCTGATGCTCTTGCAATTCTTTCTATAAAAGATGCTGGTGCGATTCAATCATCGGTCAAAGCAATTTCTCCTAAAGAAACTGGAACACCAGTTGACGAGGTTTTGTCCCAATTCATTAAAAATCCAACTGCAATTGATTATTCGCAAGGTGTTCTGCTTTCCATCGAGCCGGGAGTAGTCGCAGAAGGCCAGCGACCAACCGGCATGTTTGGCACTATGCCGCACTTAGTTGTCATTTGTAAACCTAAACAGGGCGAAACGCTTGAACTCAATACGTTCAGTGGTGTGAATACAAGCACGATGCACGATGGATGGTTTATTGCTGCTGGCGGGAACAGTTGGTCACCCCCCGAATCTGGCAAATTGTCCCCAATATTTGCAGATTTGCCCGAGGGTCAAGTGAGTTTTCATGTGCTGTTTGGAAAACTCTGGTCACAGATTGGACCAATTACCCAAATGGCAGGAGGCATGATGATTGGTCAGAAGAATAAACCTGGACCGACTGGAATGATCGATCCAGAACAGAGAAAGCAAACTGCTGCGATCAGCCAAGCGTTTAGAAAAGTAATGCAATTTTGTGCTGGTGTTGACACTTTGTCCGCAAGTGCTTCTTTGAACAGTGGTTCTTTAAATATGGAGTGTATGGTTGGGCAGAAGAATCCATCTCCACTCGATGTAGATAATAGTTCGGTGCTTGATATGGCAACATCAATGAAGGGCGGGGCTTTACAGTATGCCATGTCCGGAGAGTTCACGAAAATGTTATTGGATTACCAATTGGGTTCAATGGGCAACAACCTGACGGAGTTCCCCATGATTGCAGTAACTGAGGGAATGCGTGAACTTGCAGATCTTCAAGGCGATAATGTTGTGATGTACGACCTTGATGCAAATGATGGTTTGACCATTTTTGCACTTGCAGAAACTACAGATGCAAAAGCATACTTATCCAAAGTGAGTTCTATGATGGATAAAATGACACAACAATTCGCAGATGAGTTTCAAATGGAATTGACACCAACAGATGAGCCTACGACATGGAAGGTAGACATGCTTGGTAGTGATGCAGAAGATATGAAAGTAATGAACGCAGTAGTTCCAACTGACACAATTATTTCTTTCGGTGAACTTGGCGATTGGGTAGGTTTTGTATTCGGTTCTAGAAAAGTATTGCCCTCGGTTGAAACAAAAGGCGAAACAAATTTGTCTCGTTTGATATCAGCACATGAAGATATATCAATCGAATTCGCAATGTCAATGGATGCGAGAAAGTTTGCAAGCGCATTTATGGCAATCGCAGAAGCCGCAGGAACAGATGATGGTTCTAAAACGATCGCATCAGGACCGTCTGCAATAACCGAAGCAGTCCTTGGGACGAATGACAAAGGGTGGAAACTCGAAGTTCAAATGGACATCGCTGGTATCTCCAAATTAGTTGGAGAGATGGATTAATATTCAATCTTACCCCGCCAAATCGCCTTCTTCTTCAACTTCATGAATCACTTCTTCGAGTTCTTCAGGTTTTTCATCCTCCGGATACTTCACACGAGTGTGGTAAATAGAGTTCAATCGTGCGATAATCGCATCTTCAATTTTTGCGAGTTCGCCGAACGTTAAATCACAGTCATCGAATTGGTGATCCAAGAGTCGCTTTCTAGACAGGTCGCGAACAAGCGCTTCAATTCGTCCGGGGTTAGGGTCAGGCATCACGCGTGAAGCGGATTCAACTGCATCAGCAATCATCAAAATCGCAACTTCTTTTGTTTTAGGTTTTGGTCCTGGATACCGAAAGTTCATGTCGTTGATGGGATTGCCACCGGCTTCTTCGGCAGCTTTTTTTGCAGCATGGTAAAAATATTCAACAAGTGTAGAACCGTGGTGCGCTTCGATGAAATGTATGATCTCTCTTGGAAGGTCGTACTCACGAGCAAGTTCAATGCCGTCCTTCACATGTCCAATGATAATAAGCAAACTCATTGAAGGTTTGAGTGTTGTGTGTCTGTTGAATCCAGTTTGGTTTTCAATGAAATATTCAGGTTTATTCATCTTGCCGATGTCGTGGTACAAACCACCAGCATACGCAAGGAGTGAATTGCAACCAATCGCTTCTGCAGCGGATTCTGCAATGTCTGCCACTTGCCTTGAGTGATTGAACGTGCCGGGCGCTAGTTCCTGCAACTTTTTAAGTAAGTTATTACGCATATCTTTGAGTTCTGTGAGAGACATGCCAGTTGTGATGTCAAAAATTCTCTCAATTGGTTCGAGAATCCCAAGTACGAAGAAGCCAACAACAAGCGAGGATCCGCCTGCAATAAGTGAATCGGAAACTACTTGCTGCCAAGCAACCGTAATGTCTGGTAATTGAACAAGAGAGAAGAAGCAAGTCCCAAGCCCGAAAGCAATAGCGGTAATCCCAGAAGCTCGGATTAAGGTTTGCCTATGGCTTACATCTTTGAGTTGCCCAATCATAGTTCCGCAACCAGCAACCATGACAACAAACCAGATGATTGGCTCTGAGAGTGCCATCGTGACAAGTGCACACTGCATGAATGCTAAGAACATTGCAAGGCGTTGGCCATACGCAAGGCAGGCAATTGTGATGACAAGAAGTGTTGGAACTATTGCTGCAGCAAAAACAAACACAGGTGCTTCAAGCGTGACAACAACTGATAGTCCAAGCATGAGCACCATTAAGAAACACAACATGAATAAACGGAGTGGGTTCTTGGAAATTCTTGGATTAGAAATGGTTGTGTATGCACCAATGAATATCGCAAGCATCGCAAGCAGGCCAATTGTGCCGAGTCTAGGGAGCCATTGCACAAAAATAGGCGCAGAAATTTCAAATTGCGATTGCTCTAATACAGCCTCCTCATACTGTTTTGCTGTCAGGCGATCGCCGCGAGTCCAGATTATTTCGCCTTTATGATGCGCGGAAATGACTGGTTGTACTGCTGCTATTGCTTCTTCAACACGTTTTTGTGTTGCTTCAACATCGAACTGTACGGAAGGTTGGTTCTCGAATCGAAGTCGTGATTCGATAATAGGAACGGTTGCTTCCTTAAAACCAGCCCGGCTTATAAATTCAGAAACAACGAGATCAAATCCAGAGCCTTCTACAGGCAAGGCGATCGCTTCAGCTTGGTATGGAGGCTGCACGCGATTGTTTGTGCTTACAAGTGCTCTGTTTGCAGGCGGAGTGGTTGTGAAAATTTGAAACTCGTCATTCGTTAGGAGTGGATTACTTCCTCGCAAGTTTCTTGTTAATCGAGATACCGCTCCTCGCCATGTAGAAGTAGGTGCGCCATCCTTGGTCATTGCTTGCAGCGCAACAAGTTTATCTGGCGAAAGTTTGAATTGTTCAACAAGTTCAGGTGCAACTTCTTCGAGTGTCGTTTTGCCAAAGACTGCTGTTGGTAGACCAAGGATCGATGCGCTGAGTCTTTCAATAAATGAATCATTTACAAAGTAAATGCGGGGCGATGAGTTTCTAGCTTCTTCCTGATTGGTTTCAGTTGCTGAAGTATCTTCAATTTCATAATCAAGTCTCGTGATTCTTGTAGTCGTGACGATTTGTCCATCGCGTACTTTTATCTGCTCACGAGACCAAGTAGCAACGAGAGAAACGAGAAGGAGGAAGAGGAAAACGATACAACACGTTCGGAGAAACTCGGGTTTCTTTAAAAGTTCGCTCAACTGAAATTGTTGCTTTGGAACTTTTCGTAGTACTTTCGCTCGCCTCGTTGTTGATGAGGTAGATTTTGTGGTTGGTGATTTGCCCATTGCTTGCTGCCATTATCGTCTATGGGGCGAGAACGTGTTGAGTGAGATCTACTGCACAGCTGTGACAATGCATTGAGGGAGCGTATTTCTTTTTCGGCACCTTGAAGCAGCTCCGCGAGTATCAAATGAGCCCGCTTGCACCATAAAGAGTGATTTTCCAACAGAAGAGTACTCTGTAACTATTTCTGGACTTCCAAGACCAGCGAGTCTTAGGTCTGAGCCAAGTTTAGCGGCGGCTTGTTTTGCATTTTCTAAATTTTGGTATGCACCGAACTGCAATGTGTATCCTCCATCTGAAACAGTGCTAGCAAAGCAATTTCCATTCTTTGCTGCAGCAGAACGAGAACTAGCTTTCGTTTTATCAATTCCATCTAAGTCAGTTGAAGCTTGATCAAATGCGAGCGCAGCTGTAACGTAATCCCCGTCGTTTGAAGCAATGATTCCTAGCATTGCAGAGGCTCTTCCACGAACCGCATCGTCTTTAGATTTCGATGCTTCGGCGAACCAATATTTTGCTTTTGCAACATGCTGCATTCTGAACTCGCATAATCCCAAGACGTATGCTGCTTCGTCTCGATTGCTTTCATTGGCAAGCGCTTTGTTTGCCCACATTGCTGAGATTGACCATTGACCCTGTTTGTATTCTTGAAGGGACCTTTCCATTGCCATTGGACCATTGTTGGAACAGCCTACAAGCAGGAAAAAGACCATGATTGTTAAAAACGGATGAAATGGTTTGGGTCGCATACGTAGAATCCTTTCTAGTCATTTGTTATCGTATCACTCTTAGAAGAACCTACATGCAACTTTTGCAATCAATTTTGAAAACTTGGCGAAGGAATCTATTCCGATCTTTGATTGTGGACGATTTTCGGTCATGGCGAGGGATAGACTTGCAAATCGCAACTTGGCATGTGCAAAAAAAACTTGCTTCAATGGATGATTCAGACCATGTTGGTGTGATGTTGCCAACGTCAGGGTTATTTCCTGTTGTAACTTCGGCTATCTGGGCACTTGGAAAAACTGTTGTTCCAATCAATTATTTGCTCTCCCTTGACGAAATTGCCTACATCATCAAAGACGCTGGTCTTGAAACAGTGGTTACTGTTGGCCCTATGCTTGATATGGTTGGTGGGTTGCCGGACGAGATTGACATTTTGCGACTTGATGAAATGTCTTTTGGTGGATTACCACCTGTTCGGAGGATTGTGAAGCGTGATGAAAATTCTCTAGCGGCGTTGCTTTACACCTCAGGAACTTCGGGACGACCTAAGGGCGTGATGTTAAGTGAGGGAAATGTTCGATCGAATGTAGAACAGTGTTGCACGTGGTCAGGCTTTAACAAATCTGATTCTTTTCTGGGATTACTTCCGCAGTTTCACAGTTTTGGTTTCACGGTGACAACGATGCTGCCAATGTCGATTGGTGCAAAAGCAATTTACTCTGCTAGATTTAATCCAAGAAAAACTTTTGATTTGTTACGCAAACATCGACCAACTGCAATGCTAGCAATTCCATCTATGTTCAATGCACTACTCAATGCGAAAAGCGGTGAACCTGATGATTTTTCTTCTGTTCGTTTCGCGGTGTCAGGCGGAGAGGCACTTCCAGATGCAGTCTTTGAAGGGATGAAACAAAAGTTTGGGTTGGTAATCAACGAAGGGTATGGATTAACAGAAACAGCGCCAGTGACAAATTGGTGCAGACCCGATGAACACCGTCGCGGTTCAGTTGGCATGCCGGTGACAGGCGTTGATGAGAGAATTGTTGATGAAAATGGAAATGATCTTGGTCCATGCGAGGATGGTGAAGTCCGAATTGCAGGCCCAAACATTATGCAGGGGTATTACAACTTGCCAGAGGAAACGGCTGCGGTTTTTGATGACCAAGGGTATTTTCGATCTGGTGATATGGGGCAAATCGATGAAGATGGTTTTTTGTACATCACAGGGCGCATTAAAGAAATGCTTATCATCGGCGGCGAAAATGTATTCCCAAGAGAAATCGAAGAAGTACTCACAAAGCACGAATCAGTGACGGCGGCGGGCGTTGTTGGAAGGCAAGATCTTTCACGTGGTGAAGTTGCAGTTGCATTTGTAGAATTAGTTGACGGAGCGGAATTCAGTGAACAGGCGCTCCGAAGTTGGTGTCGAGAAACATTGGCATCTTTCAAAGTTCCTAAGTCAGTCTTTCATTTAGATGCGTTGCCAAGAAACCCTACTGGTAAAATAATGCGTCGTGAACTAAGCGCCATGTTAGAAAAGGATATGTCGAAGTGAGAAAAATTACATTGGCACACAGCCCTGACCCAGATGATGCATTCATGTGGTGGCCACTCGCTGATATTGATGGCAGTGGTCCATCAATGGATGTTGGTGATTGGGAATTTGAATTGGTGATGAAGGATATTGAGTCGCTTAATGTTGATGCTGAAAGCGCAATCTATGACATCACTGCGATCAGTATTGCCCAGTATCCACGGGTTGCGAAACACTATGATCTGACTGCTTGCGGTGCATCGCTCGGCGATAGATTTGGACCAAAGTTAGTTGCAAAAGAAAAATGCACTCTCGAGACTCTCTTTTCAGATGTTCCTAAGATTGCTGTTCCAGGTGACCGAACGACAGCGCTTGCAACTCTACGGATATTGGCAAGGGATCGCAAATTAACGTGGGAGTCAGTAGATTTTACGAAGATTATGGATCTTGTATTAAAGGGTGAATATGACGCAGGTGTTGTCATTCACGAGGGGCAACTCTCTTTTGAGAAGCATGGATTGCATGAAATATGTGATTTTGGTCAGTGGTGGAGTGAACGAACCGGTTTGTTGTTACCTCTTGGAGGGAATGCAATTCGTTTAGATTTTGACGAACGTTACGGAACTGGTTCTACTAGCGAAGTTACGAGATTGTTGAAAGAATCAATTTTGTTTGCAATGGCTAATCGAGAAAAATCACTTGCATGGGCAGCGAAGTGGGGGCGTGGCATTGATATGGAGTCAATAGATACATTTGTTGAAATGTACGTCAATAATTGGACACTTGATTTTGGTGATGATGGTCGAGAAGCAGTGAAACAATTCTTGTCCGAAGCTTCAAGCGTTGGCGCAGTTCCGGAAGTGAATGAAGTGATGTTTGTTTAGGGAGATATTCTTTCTTTGATTGCAACTTGTGTATTACGTAATCAGAAATTTAGTTCAACTCGGCTTCCCCAAGAAGTGAGAAACCTTTTTTCACGAGTAACTGACCACCGAGCGTAAGATCATCAATTGCAAGTGCCACGAGTGAGTCGCCAATCATAGGTTGCTTAATAAGTGAATAGATGAAATGAATGTTGAGTTCTGCGCCAAGCAAGTATAAGCAAAGATCTGCAAGCGAATGTGATTCATCAATCATTGCAACTACGACATCGGATTCTGAAAAAGAAATGGATAAATCGTGCAACATGAGTCGTGCTGCGTCAGCATTATCAGGAATAATTCGAACAACTGCGTGGTCGGATGAATCGATGACGTTTAGACCAACTACATGCACATGAGAAGCGTCATCGAAGTGACGAAGTAAATCTAGCAAACGACCAACACGATTTTCTAGAAAAACGCTGAACTGTCTGACGCAAGGTACCTTATATCCTTGCATTGTTTCTTGGGGTAATTGTGTCATAGATTATGGGTTTGATGAACTATTAAGTGTTGGCTTTTTAATAGATTCAGTAGTACTTGTTATCTCAGCATCTTCCTTAAGTGGATTTCCGTCTGCCCCGAGTTTTTCTGGAATATAATCGTGATCACGTTTCCGTAAAACTGTAATAGTCACTATGTCATCATCTTTTTCGATAGAACGAGCGATGTCTAAACCATTGACTATTCTTCCAAAAACAGTATGTCTTCCATCTAGGTGAGAAGTTGGTAAATGAGTTAGAAAGAACTGACTTCCACCTGTGTTTGGAGCAGAAGTTTTTGCCATTGAAAGTGATCCAGCAAAATGTTGTCGGATGTCTTCCCCAGTGTGCTCGTCTTTGATTGTGTAGCCAGGACCTCCTGTTCCAGCTTGACCAGTAGCGCCTTCTAGAGAATTCGGATCCCCGCCTTGAGCCATGAACTTTGGAAGAACACGGTGGAAACGTGTTCCGTCGTAATATCCACTTTCAGCAAGCGAAACAAAGTTTGCAACGGTGTTTGGAGCGTGATCTTCATACAACTCAAGAAGAATTGGTCCCTTAGAAGTAATCATTTGTACGCGTGGAAGATCGTCCATCGCTTCTTCGGTTTCTCGGATAGCAAGTTCATCTTCCCATTTCGTAGCAATCTCAGTGTAACGCGTTCTTCGACTTTCTATAGACGCTTTCTTTGCTGGATCACCATCGAGTGTAAAAGCATCAACTGCATCTAGTGCAGCAATTGCTTCATCAAAACGATTGTTTGCAAAGTAAAGGTCGCTAAGTAAACTAGCTGCTTCTGGAGTAGTAAGTTCTTCATCGTCAAGCCCCTGTAATGCATTCATCGCTTCAGTAAAACGATTTTGTTTATCAAGTTGGGCAGCCCAGTCGAGAACGACTTCAGGGGAACTTGGATACAAAGCGACCAACTCGCTGAAAATGGCTTCGGGGTCAGCGTCTGGGAGTTGCATGGCAAATCGAGACCACGCAAGACCAATCGCTGGGTTGTCAGGTTGAGTTGCGATGAGCTGGCGAAATAATTTGTCAATTTTCTCATTTTCCCCTAGCCAGATCGTGAGTTGTAATTCAGCGGCGATCGTTTCAGTCGTGCTACTCTTTGCATTACAAGCGGTTAGTTCGTCACGTAGGGTAGTAATTGTTTCAAGATCTCCTTCAGCAAAACCGCGTTGATTCATGACAGAATCGCAAGCAACTTGATACCGCTCAAGGAGTGAATCATTCGTATCTGCACAAAACGCAGCAATGGTGAGAAGGAGGGGTGTAAAGAAGATAATTCGCATGTATTTGCCTTTCAGTAAGTTCGTAAGTGGGGAAGATACCAAGCCTTGTCGGCTGCTTGTAGCAGTTTGGCAAGATAGGTATAAAAACTTGCATTTTTTTGGTATATTTTGTTGACGAGGTGTGTTCAGCGTGTATGATTCGCATGTCGTCAACATGGTGACCCCGATTTTGCCCCCGGAAGGGCTCGGTGTGGTGCTTGCATCCACCGGGCCTTCTTTTTTCCGCTCGGGTTCAAGTCATCTTTTACACAATGGGCTTGCTGCACTGCCGTGTGGCTTTGTCGGATTCCATCGATGACCCGTAAAGGTGCAGCAAGCAACAGGCGGTAGAGATGAAGTGTAACTATTCATAAAGAAAGGCCCGGCAGATGCAAGCACCATGCCGAGCCCTTTCGGGGGCAAATGAATAAGTTGTAATCATAGAGGCATACACGCAATCTGTCAACTTTCAACAGCATAATTTTTACCCTTAGTTTCGCATCGCCCCTGTGATGGCGATCGCGAGGGCATCAGCCACATCTGGGGGCTCTGGAACCTCTTTTAACTGCAGGAGAGGTGTTATTGCTTGCTGGATCTGCACCTTTGTCGATCTTCCATTCCCAGTGACTGATTTTTTGATTTCGGCTGGAGCAAGTTCCACCAGCGGAAGCTGAGCGTTTTCTACTGCAAGAAGAATCACGCCCCGAGCGTGTCCCATCGTGATCGCTGTCGCGACTTGTCTTGCGTGGGAAAAAACAGTTTCAACTGCAACGATGTCTGGTGATACATCGGTGATGATTTCTGTCATGTCCGTCCACAGTTGGTGAAGTCTGTGTGAAACACTCTGTGTTGTATCAAGTTTAATTGCGCCTGCTTCAACAAGTATTGGTCTTGGATTACTACGGTCATACGTGATACAACCATAACCAGCAACTTGTAAACCGGGGTCGATCCCGAGAACTCGCAGGGGCTTTGCGTTACGCATTCTGCGTATCTCTATCAATCAAACCATCTCGCAAGTGAATCGTGCGATCGCAACGTTCACCGACTTCTTCGTCATGCGTGACGACCATGATGGTCAGGCCGTCCCTATTCATCTCGTCGAATAATTGAAGGATGTCTTCACCAGTTTGTGAATCTAAGTTCCCTGTCGGTTCATCTGCAAGCAAAATCGATGGGTTTGTCACAAGCGCGCGAGCAATTGCTGCTCGCTGTTGTTGCCCGCCAGAAAGTTCGCTTGGTTTGTGTCCAATTCGATCGCCGAGGCCAACACGTTCGAGCATCGCGGTCGCTTCAATTTTTCGTTTCGAGGCCTTGACTCTTCTGTAGAACAGGGGGACTTCTACATTCTCTTCAATTGTGAGTTGTGGAATAAGATTAAATGATTGGAAAACAAAACCGATTTGCTCCCCTCTGACAAGGGAAAGTTCTGCATCATCTAGAGAAGACACATCGTTTCCGGCAATTGTGAAAGATCCAGCCGTTGACTGATCTAGGCAGCCTAGAATATTCATGAGGGTGCTTTTGCCAGAGCCAGATGGACCCATGATCGCGAGGGATTGACCTGCAGTGACTTCCAAATCTACACCTCGAAGGGCATTCACTAGCACGCTTCCATCTGGTTTGTAATACACCCGTTCAATTTCACGCATTGTTACGATATTGCCATTGGTAGCCATAGGTTCATCGTACCAAAGACCGCGATGTGTTTTTGTCCTGACTACTGGGACTTGAACTGCGAAGAATGTGAGTGGCTTGGTACACTTTGCATATGTCTAGAGCAGCATTTGATGAAATCGCGAAAAATGCCACGGTGGTACCCGTGGTGCGGAGGATCATGGGGGATCATCTCACACCCGTCTTGGCGTATCGGAGGTTAGTCGCCAAGGATAATCGAGAAGCAGCGAGTTTTTTGTTTGAATCCGTCGAGAATGGAGACGAGGTTGGGCGCTTTTCTTTTTTGGGAACAAATCCTGCAATCGAGATTACTGCAAAAGAACAGAACGTCAAAATCCAAGACCTCGAACGTGGAACCGTTGAAGAAATTTCAGTTGAGAATCCGATTGATGTTGTGAGAGAAAAAACAAACGCTTGGAACATTGGAAAACCTCTTGCAGTTGATGATTTGCCTCTGCCAAGTTTTTTAGGTGGATGGGTTGGCTACGCTGGGTATGACACTGCTCGGTATTTTGAATTAGGTGCCTTGCCTTTTGAACATGTGCCGATGGATGATAGAGAACTTCCAGATTTACATTTTGCACTGTATAAAACTATTGTTATTTTTGACCACGTATCAAAAGTCGTACATGTCGCGCACAATGCGGCGGCTGACGAAAACGGTTGGGAAAGTGCTTGCTCGGAAATTGATACTGTCATTGCATCGTTGCAAGGAGAATCCCCAGATATTCCAGTTGGCTCAGTTACATTAGATTTATCAACACCACCACCGCCGCCGTTGGTTTCAAATATGACGCAAGTTGAGTTTGAGGCAGCAGTTGAACGGTGCCGTACTTACATCGCAGCAGGCGATGCTTTTCAAATAGTCATTTCCCAACGTTTTGAACATCGGACATTGATCGATCCGTTTGAAATTTATCGATCGCTGCGTGTCGTGAATCCAAGCCCGTACATGATTTACGTGCAAGGCGCTGGTTGTATTCTTGCTGCTTCAAGTCCAGAAATTCTATGTAGATGTAAGGATGGGATTGTCACAAATCGTCCACTTGCAGGAACTCGAAAGCGTGGTAAAACCGAGGAAGAAGATACTGCTATTGAGCAGGAACTCCGCGCCGACAAGAAGGAATGCTCCGAACACGCCATGCTTGTTGATCTTGGTCGAAATGATCTTGGAACTGTGTGCGAGATTGGTTCAATTCAGATCAAAAGTGTGATGGATGTCGAGCGGTACAGTCATGTGATGCATTTGAGTTCAACTCTTACTGGCAAACTTTCCAAAGGAAAAGATTGCTGGGACGCTCTTGCAGCAACATTGCCTGTTGGAACTGTAAGCGGTGCGCCAAAAATAAGAGCAATGCAAATTATTGATGAGCTAGAAACCACTCGGCGTGGTCCATACGCCGGCGGAATTGGGATGGTAAGTTTTACCGGCGATATGGATATCGCAATTGCATTACGCACAATGGTGATTCCAATTGACAAACAGAATGCGGATGGTTGGCGAATTGATGTACAAGCAGGGGCAGGCGTTGTGATTGATTCACAGCCTGAACTCGAGTGGAAAGAAACGAGAAACAAGGCAGCTGCGCTCGGAAGAGCAATTGAATTGGCTGAATCTGCATTTGGAACATCAAGTAACAAGTAAAAAAATATGGCAACGACCAAAGGCTTGGCTTTTTGGTTTTCTTACGATTTTTGGTTTGCTTGTCATCTCTGTTTTTATATTGACACGATCCTTCGTACTTTCACCGCTCATTGCAAGCGTCATTGGAAATCGGATACACGCAAATGTATCAATTAAAGACGCTCATTGGTCTTGGTCTGGTGTAGTTGTCCTCGATGATCTTGAAATACATGTAAAGGGAATCGAAGGAGAGGCTTCACGCATTGCACTATTTGATACAACGACGCTGCACGTTGCCAATTGGCTGCCGTGGCAATCTTTCCAAATAGATAAAATGAGTACCGAACGCCTGACAATTCGAGTAGCGGAGTCTGAAGAAGTTGCAGGTGAGTTTAATTTTTCTTCATTTATGGACCGCACTTTTTCTTCGCAGGGTTCTAGCAGTTCTTCTGATGGGTCCACAAAGCAAAAAACACAGCTGTTTACACAAATTGATTTAAAAACATTGACTTTAGAAATCGGGACGATGGGAGCAAAGTCGTGGACATTAAGTGACAGTGTAAACTTTGATGTTTCGCTAGAACCACTCAACGACCATGCATACCAACTTTCACTTGTGAATGAAGATGATTCCATTCATATCAAAGGGATATGCGATTTTTTGACTCCTGAGATTGCATTAACAGTTGATCCAATGCAACTCGATGATAGTTTGTTTGCGGTCTTGCCAAAGACGGCTCGTTTGTGGTGTGACGCAATTGCGTTACGCGGCGATGTTGGAGAACTCAATGTTCATTGGAATATTTCCGAAGGGTTTAATCTTAGTATTGATGTTGAGAATCTAGCGTTTCAGTTGCCCACAGCACACTCAATTCAGTGGGTGCACTATGAAGATGGGGTCATTTCGAAGATACATGGCGAACCTTCACTGCGAGTGGATTCTGGCAAGATTCTGTTCGATGGCAACTCCGCATCTCTTGAACAATTAGAAGGTGTTTTGTTACCTCCAAAATCGTCAAGAGGATCCTCTGAAATTCCATTTCAAATTTCGTTAAAGATCAGTGAACTTCCAGCATTACGTAATCTCGGGGGCGATGATTGGTTTGAAGAAATGAAGGAATCCTCACCCTTTATTGCAACATTTAAAATTGATCAATTTAAATCTAAGGTAGATGGTGGTGGGCAAGCAGATCTCCCAGTTGCGATTGCAAGAATTCTTCAGTTGTTTCACTTAAAAGATTGGAATGCAAATGGGCAATTGATTGTTGAACGTTCTGCAAAGAATAGCGAGGTTGAATATAAGGGAAACATTGCGGTAAATGGTGGCACGGGGTGGTATTCCGGATTTGTATATCCACTACATGATGTCAAAGCACTGATTGATATACACAATGACACCCTTGTTATTCAATCTTTCGATGCAATTGGAAGTGAAGGCGCGGATGTTGCGATTCTTGGAGATGTCAAAATTGCAGAAAATACTGAGGTAAATCTCTCTTTATTAGTAACAAATGCCCCCTTGGACAAAGCAATGCACGATGCTGTGCCAAAACCAGTGGCAACGGTGATGGATCGGTTGCTCGATCAGGATGCACTCGATCGTTTGATTGTGAAGGGAGTTATTGCAGAAGATGAGTGTACCCTTGGTGGCACAGTCGATATGGCATTGTCAATCCACCATTCTGGCAAAGAGGATGATTCAGTTGAAATTTCAGGCGATTTGGTTTTCCAAGATACGACTATTATTCATAACGGTTTTCCTTTTCCAATTACGATCGGGGATGGAAAGATCAGGCTAGAACCAAATCAACTCATGATTCCTGTTAAAGATCGCATTGCATTTTCGGAATCGGGAGGTGGGAGGGGTGTTATTGCAGGATTTATTGGATTTGATACGTTTGGAAATACGGAACCAAATCTGGTTTTTAAATTAACTGAAGTCCCAATTTCGAATCTCATGGTTGAAGCAGTTTCAATATCATCAGGCAATTCGTACGACACTGTAAAAGGAGTTCTTGGAGGGTTGGCTCTCGCTGGTCAGTTAGATGCAACCGGAGTAGTTTCAACAAGTGAAGATGGTAAAATCAAAAAAGAAATCATAGTTACGATTGAGGGTTCTACTGCAACACCAAGCCCTACATTCTCAAAGGCTATTCATGCAACAAATGCATTTTGGCCAGATGATTTTAAGCTTACAGACGTGAACGCGAAGGTAACCGTGAATAATGACGGCGTACATGTTGAAAAAGTGAACGCTCAATTTGATGGTGGGGATCTCTCTGCATCTATGAATATTCATGGCGGAGACTCTGAATTGGAAGTGCGTGCAGCAAATTGGCCAATCAGCGAGCAGCTTGTATTTTTACTTCCCCCATCTACATCTTCTCAACTATCACCGGCTTGGCATTTTCTTGAACCAACTGGTCGACTCGACGCGAATATTCGTATGAACCATGCTGCTGGTGAGTCGTCACTCCATGTCAATGCGGTAGCAACGGTGTTAGGAATTTCTGGAAACGGTGATACCGTACTGATGCATTGCGATCGTGGCGAAATAATTGTGGATGATGTGAGTGTGTTTCTTAATGATTTACATTTTTCCCTTGATCAAGAGGGAACTTCGCAAGGAAGTGTTACGTTTGATGGAAACATTCAAGTAGTTGACGAGAAAACTACGCACGATATACAGGCAAAGTGGGACCATGCAGTTGCAAACTCTCCACTGAGCCGAGCAATTACAGGAATTATTGGAGGCCAAGATGCTGTGAAGCATTTTGACATTGTTTCTCCAAAGGGAATAGGTGCTGTAACTTTAGAAACAGTAAAAAATACTAATACAGATCATTACAAAATTGTCATAGTCCCAGAAACACTTTCAGCAACACTGAATAATCGCGAGGCTCACACTCAGTTTACACAACCAAGTAATGAAAACCAAAATCAAATTGTTTTTGACAATAGTGGTGTGCATTTTGATCATCTTTTTGGAAAACTTGGACAAGGCAAATTTTCAATAGATGGGAAAATACATACGAATGACCAAGTGAAAGGGGCATTTCTATTAGATTGGGATGGACCTGCTGATGACCAAAGTTTGTTTGCTGTATTACCCTCGGTCGTTGGTGATACGCTTGAAGCGATAGAGATTGGAAATGGGACGAGCAAGGTGGTCCAGGGCGAAGTTTCTCTTTTTGGTTCAAGTTGGACCGAGTTGGGTATTGATTTTCACGGTGATATAGACCTGAGTGGTGTGTCAATGAACGCAGGTTTGCCGTTGACCGAAATCGATGGCACAACCGAAGTGAAGGGATTGTATGACGAAGAAAAACTCACATCTTTACAGTTACATCTTCAGTTAGACAAGATGACTGCTGTAGGTCGTGAAATCACAGACATCAGCGGTGGGCTTGTTTTAGATTCAAGTACTCAAAAAATGATATTTGAAAATGTTCGAGGCACCTCTTCTTCTGGAGTCGTTACTCTTGCAGGTTGGATTGATGTTGATGCTTCAAAGGAGTTTCAGATCACGATCCTTCTCGCAGGCGTGAAACTTGAAGATGAAGATAAGGAAGATGGTTCAACATTTAGTGGTGAGTTAACAGGTTGGCTTGCAATTGGAGGGGTTCGTGGAAACTCAGATACAAGAATCGGGGTTGGGGAAATGAAAGTTACAAATGGAATGTTTGCAAAAATTCCAACGATTATGAGAGCGCTGCAAGTTCTTCATTTCACTTTGCCAACTTCCAACGCAATTACGACGGCATTAGTTAACCTGTATATCGAAGGTGAAGAAGTTCATTTGCAAGAGATTAAATTAACTGGCGACGACACTTCTATTCAAGGATTAGTCATTCGTGGCTCTGGAACAATTAAAATTCCATCATTTGAGTTAGATGTCGATCTGCATCCAAGAGTTGGCTGGCCGATCATCCGGCAAATCATGGGCGCACTCAGTGATCAACTATATGCGGTGAAAGTGAGAGGGCAATTGCTTGATCCTGCAATTACCTTTGAGCCATTACCTATCTTCGCAAAGTAGTGGCTGTATGCTTCACTCTTGGTACAATAGACCAATGAGTATAAATAAAGATCTTTCGCAGAGAGTGCGTGATATGGTGGACGGAGTTGGGCAGTTGCCTGAGAGCGATCCTCGTAGGGAAATGGTTGCACAAATGATTGATGCTTGCCTGAAAATGGCAAGGGAGGGGCATGACACTGGGCAAGTCAAATTAGTCACACATGCGATAAAAGAAATGCGCTACGCGTATCAGATATTTAATCGCTACAAGGGAACTCGGAAAGTGAGCATTTACGGATCTGCTCGAACGCCTGAAGATCATCCTGACTACATCGCTGCTGCGGAATTTGGAAAGCAAATGGCAGAAGTAGATTGGATGGCAATTACAGGGGCAGGAGATGGGATTATGAAAGCCGGTCATGAGGGCCCTCAGCGTGAAGCGAGTTTTGGGTTAGCGATTCGTCTGCCGTTTGAAACAACAGCAAATGCAATTATCGAAGGCGACCATAAACTCATTAACTTTCGTTACTTTTTTACGCGTAAGTTAATGTTCATGACACACTCCGATGCAGTTGTCGCTTGCCCAGGTGGTTTTGGAACACAAGACGAATTGTTTGAAGCACTCACGCTCATTCAAACAGGTAAAGCGAATATGATTCCCGTTGTGATGATTGCTGGCGAGGGCAGCACGTATTGGACGAATTGGGAAAAACACATTGTGGCCGATCTGTTGGGTAACGAAACAATTAGCCCCGAAGATGAATCACTCTATTACGTTGCATCCTCACCTGAGGATGGCATGAAGCATATTTTGCAATTTTATAAAAATTACCATTCAAGCAGGTACGTTCGAAATGATTACATCATTCGTTTGAACCATAAAATTGCTGAATCAGGAATTGATACACTCAATGATTCCTTTTCTGACATTGTTCGAGAGGGAAAGATTTTCCAATCAAACCCACTTTCATGCGAAAAAGATCACCTTCATCTGCCAAGGTTGATTGTCCCACACACACGTCGAAGTTTTGGCAGATTGCGTCAATTGATAGACATGGTGAACACATGCGACTTGGAATAACATTTTTTCTAGTTCTTATTTCTGCTTTTGGTTGTAGTGCCCAGAAGGTAGAAGAAAAGCAAGTTGCTGTTGCGCCGCATGCAAGGATAGAAACGCCCGGAAGTGGTATCGCGCTTCGGAGATTTAGAGTTATTCCAAAAAGTAATGTAACTATTGAAATACTCGATAATTTTGGTACGACTTTGCACGACGCAAATTTACAAGAACGTCTTGAATCTGAGGGGATGTTCGTTCGAATTATCGATGCCATTGATGTGCCAGCAATTGCAGCATCTCTTGGTGATTCGCATGAAGAGCGATACGATTGGCATGGACAAATTATAAAGTGGCGAGATATTCTGCAACGTAAAATGCCAACTTCCGGAACGCTTGTGACTGCTGCAGGAGTTTCTCACTTTGTTGATCATGGATATCTCACCTTGCTTGCAAGGGGTTGGCAAATTGCAATGGAAAGCAATGATCAATTTTATGTACAACTTTTACCAGTTTGGCACGTGCCTGCAGATCGAGGAGTTATTCCAGGGAAAAGCAGTGCTCCAACCGAGAGCCACATCTTTTCAGAACTTATGATTGAATGTGTACTCCAAGATCGCCAAGCATTGCTCATTGTCTCGCAAATGGAGCCCCAGAATCAAATGACAGGTCCTTTTGATGAAGGACCCTCTGGCGTCCGCCTTGGAGAAGCATTGATGGGTGGTCCTGTTGATGAGCCAGTTATCACTTTTTTGCTCTTTGAAGTACATGTTGGTGTGCCCTATGCGAGTTAAAATGTGGAACCATTCCCCTCAGGGTGCTTGCGGGGAAGTTGATGGACTGAAAAGTCCAAAGAGTGTCCTTGCTACACCGCTCATGGTAAAATGATGCGTTCTATGGAATCGCAATCGAGAATTGAAAAAGAGTCCAAGGTCCGCAGGAGAGTGCGGAGGGTGATGCCTCCGCAAATTGTTTGGCCGCTTTTGTTCACGCTTGGCAATCTTGTTGCTGGCTTTGCCGCAATTCATTATGCAACGAAGAGTGCCCAATGGGTAGGGCCATGGGGCTGGAGCGGATTGACCATGGCAGGTGCGATGGTATTTCTTGGTATGTTTCTCGACAGCATTGATGGCGCAGTAGCACGGCTCACAAAAAGCGTAACTGAACTTGGAGCAATGTTAGATTCACTTGCAGACTTAGTCACGTGTGGCGTCGCTCCAGCGATGATGGTCTTGGCACTTGTTGGAAGTTATCTCGGCGAAGATGGTCACTTGACTGTGCTTGGCCCAGACGCAGATATGCCTTGGGGAAAAGTTGTGTGGGCAATTGCTGCAGTGTACGTTTGTTGCACTGCACTTCGACTAGCTAGATTTAATGTTGAAACGCACCCTGAAGAAGGTCCGACTGATGACATTGCATTTCTCGGGATTCCATCGCCCGGCGCAGCGGGAGTTGTCGTAGCATTAATTATGTTGCACCAACACTTACTTGCGAACGGAATTGACGCTGTTTGGATAGGTCGAGCATACGCATTTGGCGTCCCTGTCGTTGCTCTTGCTTGCGCACTTTCGATGGTTTCAAACATGCCCTACGATCATTTTGTAGGGAGATATTTAGGCAGACCCCAAACGTTTCGTTTTCTTTCAGTCACTGTCATCATCATCTTCTTTGGAATCTGGTGGTTCCAGGAAACGGTTGCAGTTGGTTTTGTTTGGTACGCATTCACAGGACCAATTGAAGTAATAAGAAAACGTCGGCAAGCACGAGAGGAGTTGCAATGAGCGCTGGAAAAATTTGTACGAGATTTGCCCCAAGCCCGACAGGGCACTTACATGTTGGGGGCGCAAGAACGGCAATTTTTTGCTGGGCTTTTGCCCGTGCTAATGATGGAAATTATTTGTTGCGGATTGAAGATACAGATCAAAAAAGATCTAGCGACGATGCAACTGCAGGTTTTTTCGAAGATCTCAAATGGCTGAATATTGGCTGGGACGAAGGGCCAGAGTTTGAAGGTTCAGGTGGTGGAGAGAATGGTCCGTATTATCAATCAAATAGGTTAGATATTTACAATGAGTATCTCCAAAAACTATTAGATACTGGGCTTGCGTATTACGCATTTGAAACACCCGAAGAACTTGATGCTGAGCGAAAACTTGCTCGTAATGAAAAACGAGCGTATCGCTATAACCGAGCCTCTCTTGAACTAAGCACAGAAACAGTTCAACAATATCTAGACGAAGGTAGACCAAAAGTCGTTCGGTTTAAAGTGCCAGAAGGGGGGCCAATTGTTGTTCAAGATGCAGTCGTCGGTGAAGTACAAGTGGAGAGAACAGAAGTCGACGATTTTGTCATTTTCAAAACTGATGGCTTTCCAACATTTCACTTTGCAGTAGTCGTTGACGATGCACTTATGGGCGTAACGAATATTATTCGGGGGCAAGAACATCTCAACAACACATTCAAGCACGTATTATTGCAAGATGCATTTGGCTTTGATAGGCCAACCTTTTCTCATATCTCGCTCATTTTTAACCCAGATGGTTCGAAGATGTCTAAACGAGATAAGGACAAGGTGCTGCGGACATTTGTGAGAGAAAAAAATGTTGATGCGCCGCCCCATGCTTGCATTCCGATAGAATCGTGGAACGCGTGGATTGCTTCAAAGGATGTGCAATTAGAAATTGGCGAAGCAAACTCGCTCGCTGCAGCGTTAGGCATTGAACTTCCAGAAATCAATGTAGAGGACTTTCAACGAGCAGGGTACTTGCCCGAAGTTCTTCTGAATTACCTTTGTTTGCTTGGTTGGTCACCCGGAAATGATATAGAGCAGTTCGATGCTGACTTTTTAGTCAAAAACTTTTCGCTTGACCGGATCGTTAAATCTCCTGCGAAATTTGATAGAGCGAAATTACTTGCATTTAATCTTGATGCGTTGCAAAAAATATCAACAAAAGAATTTGAAGAACGTTTACTTGCTTGGTGTACGAAGTATGCGCCGGAATTTGCAGCACTAGGCGATACATTTTCACTCTTTGCTTCTGCGAATCACGAACGATCCAAAACGTTTCGTGATGCTGTTGAAACGTCGAAGTTTTTGATCGACGACGATGCCTCGATCACATGGGAAGAATCAAAGCCAGTCAAGAAAGCATTGTTGAAAGGTAAAGTGACAGGGTTGTCTCGATTGCCAGCGATCATAGACGCATTTACCACGCTTGAAACTTGGGATGCAGAATCTATTGACAGTTGCTTGCATGCGCTTGCAGATTCGCTCGCAGATGGCACGCTTGGAAAAGTAGCGCAGCCAGTTAGAGTTGCAGTTGCAGGTGGGCCAGTTTCTCCTCCTATTGGAGATACGTTAGTTCTCCTTGGCAAGGAATCGACGCTCTGCCGATTGTCTCGTTGCTTAGAGCATTTTTCCGAGGTTTGTGACGCCTGATATGCAAACTGCAACATCAACCAAATCTGAAATCATGCTTGAAGGGTTTATCGATTATGCGGGGTTGTTTCCACCATCGGATCTTTCCATGCGAAGGGTTGTTAATAATTGGGCTTCTTTTTTGCAGACTCAAGATTATTGGATGCTTGCTCGATTGATTATTCCGGCAAGTCGCCTTGATGAATTCAAGGAATGTGCAAAAGATGTATTGCCTTCTTCGGAAGAGGAAATGTGGCAACTCAGTGTATTGCTCCCGCCAGTGTGTAATGAAAAGTTTGAACAGGCAGTACAAACAACAATCGAATTTAATATGGAATCTTGTGGTGCAGTAGCCAACGTTGTTGAATTTAAAGCAACTACGACAAAAGAAATTGATACAGCGTTATCGATTTTGCACGACGATCTCTTTCCTTTTATTGAGTTGCCAATTGAGGAAGACCCTCGCGGTTTGATTGCATGTCTCTCTGGCTCAATCGCAGGTGCAAAAGTACGAACAGGTGGGGTAACGCCCGAGTTATACCCTTCGAGCAATCTGTTAGCTCGGTTCATTCACAGTTGTGCGGTTGCGGGGCAAGCATTCAAGACTACTGCAGGAATGCACCATCCTTGCCGGCACCAAAACGAAACGGTTGGTGTGCTTGAGTATGGTTTTCTTTCTGTACTTCAAGCAACGGCAGCAGCGAGTATTCATGATGCAACAGTGTTGGAAGTAGAAAATATTTTGAATGGATCAGAACCAAACTTTACAGCATGTAAAGAATCGCAGTTAGAACAAGTACGGGCAGAGTTGTTTAATTCACTCGGTACATGTTCATTTGATGATCCAAGAAAAGATCTACGGAAAATGGGATTACTTAAGGAATCAAGATGATCGATCACACACATGAAGCGAACGCAACAAGCTGGGTTGCAGCTGGTACAGGATGGAATGATTTTCCTATTCAGAATTTACCTTGGGGAGTTTGTAGTACGTACGGAATAGTTGTAGCAATCGGCGACCAAGCAGTTGTTCTTCGAAAAGCACTTGATCAAAGCAAGTTGCAGTTTGCAGATGACATCACAGGTGCGTTGCGAAGGGACACCCTCAATGATTTTATGTCACTTGGACATGATGCATGGACCCTGGTCCGCCATGCATTGTTTGAATTGTTACTCGGTGAGCCCGCTCCAGAAATTTTGTGCCAGCAAAGTGAATTGCATTTGATAATGCCAGCAACCATTGGTGATTACACAGATTTTTATGCTGCTAGAAACCATGCCACGAACGTTGGCAAAATGTTTAGACCAGATGGCGATCCACTCATGCCAAACTACTTACATTTGCCAGTTGGGTATCACGGTAGGGCAAGCAGTGTCGTTATCACAGGTACTGAAATTACTAGACCACATGGTCAATTGAAACCCGATGACAGTGATCCAATTTTTGCGCCCTGCAAGTTACTAGATTATGAGCTTGAATTTGGCGCATTCATTGGCAGTGGGAACACCATGGGAAAACGAATTCCAATGGATGAGGCGATGGAGCATTTGTTTGGGATCGTGATTTTGAATGATTGGTCAGCAAGAGATGTACAAAAATGGGAATATCAACCACTTGGGCCTTTTAATGCTAAAAACTTTGCTTCGACAATTAGTCCATGGATTGTGACGATTGATGCCCTTGCGCCATTTAGAAAAGATGGACCTCAGCGAATAGATGCAGACCCGCCCGTGCTTGAATATTTACAACCTGTAACAAAAGATGTACTTGACATCAATTGTTGTGTTTCTCTCTCTTCAGAGAGTATGCGTAATGAAGAGATGAAACCGATGCAACTCACGAAAAGTTCCTTGAATAACTTAACGTGGTCTTTTGCTCAGATGCTTGCACATCACACAAGTACAGGGTGTCCTATGAATAGCGGGGATTTAATTGGAAGCGGCACAATTAGTGGTGAAACCAAAGACTCTCGTGGTTGTCTTCTCGAACTCACTTGGCGAGGTACCGAACCCTTGGACTTGCCAGATGGAACACAGAGACGATTTTTACAAGATGGCGATGAACTTACGATTAAAGCATGGTGCGAATCTGATAGTGCAGTTCGCATTGGTTTTGGTGCTTGCACAGGGCAAATTTTTCCTGCCTCTGAATAATTTTCCGCCGAATTAAACTACCCCGCGGGTAGTTTATTTCCCTACAGGGATTGGCTTCCAATCTTCCCATGATTTTGGATATGCAGCATCGTCGATATCCATCGCGGCTTTTGTTGGGAAGAGCGGTCTGAATGTATCGCACATGACAACGAGTTCGTCCGTGTAGGTCTGGTCGAGCGTTGACTCAACAGTTCCGGGATGTGGGCCATGTGCAATTCCTTGCGGGTGCATAGTCAAAGAACCCTCACCGATTCCTTTTCGTGCAGTGTATTTATTATCACAGTAATACATCACCTCATCGCTGTCGACATTTGAGTGGTTGTATGGAACTTTGATGGCTTCTGGATGGAAGTCCAGCATCCTTGGCGCGAACGCGCAAATGACAAAGTTCCCACCTGCAAATACTTGATGCGTTGGCGGTGGCATGTGGTGCTTTGCAACGATTGGTGAAAAATCCAACGCGTTAAAGCAGTAGGGGTAGTAACAACCATCCCAACCAACAATATCTAAAGGGTGATATGGATACAAATAACTGTGGACGCTGTTAAGTGCTTTAATTCGTACTTCAAAGTCACCCATTTCATCGTGAACCAAAGGCATTTGAGGAATTCGCAAATCTCGTTCGCAATATGGAGCATGTTCAAGAAATTGTGCAGTTTTTTCAGCGATGTATCGTTTAGGTGGAAGAATATGAGACGCATTGGCAGTTTCAATAAACATGAAACGGTTTTCTGGCCCATCAGTAGGCGCATCATCAAAAATCATTTTGTAAATTGTCCCCTTAGGGATGATGATAAAATCAAATTTTTTAAACTTCAATGTTCCGAACATGGTCTGGCATATGCCAGTGCCATCGTGAACGAACAAGCATTCATCGCCTTGTCCGTTCTTGAAATGATAACTCATACTTCTGTCAGGAACACACACGCCCATCTCGCAATCGCCGTTTCCGAACAAGACTCTCCGGCCTGTAATTGGATCACCGCTGGCTGTCATTTTCTTTGAGATTAAATGACGCATTCGCATTACGTTCGTTTCGATATATTCTTCTTTGGTTGAATATTCATGTTTCCAACCCGAAACTTGCGTCGGAGGATGGATGTGGTACATCGTTGAAGTTGGACCATCAAATCCCTCTGTTCCAAAAACTTCTTCTGAGTACAGTACCCCGTCAGGGCGGCGAAATTGAATATGACGTTTCGGAGGAATTTCACCTAGTGAAGTGTAGTAGGGCACAAGCGTATTCCTAAAGTAGAGTTATAAGTTACCACGTCGATCTTGTTCAAGTTCGAGCGCTTCAAAAAGTGCTTTGAAATTTCCTTTGCCAAAGGACTGGCTGCCTCGCCTGCAAATGATTTCGAAGAACAATGTCGGTCGATCTTGGACAGGTCGAGTAAAGAGTTGTAGAAGATATCCTTGGTCATCTCTGTCAACAAGAATACCAAGTTCTTGCACAAGTTTCTTCTCCTCTTCAATGTCACCAACACGGTCCCATAAAAGTTCGTAATAGGTGTCGGGAAGTCGGAGAAAGTTGACGCCACGTTTTCGAAGTTCACGAATACTCTCAATTGCATCATCAGTTCGGAAAGCAAGATGTTGTACTCCGGCGGTGTCATTGTGCCAATCAAGGTATTCTTGAATCTGGCTTTTGCGTTTGCCCTCAGCAGGTTCATTGATCGGAAATTTAATTAATCCTCCGCCAGATGACATTACTTTTGACATCAAAGCAGAATATTCTGTAGAAATATCTGCGTCGTCAAAGTGTTTGAACATTGAAAAGTCAAGTACATTTTCATACCACTCAACAGTGTCATTCATTTGATCGAGGTGCACATTTCCTACGCAGTGGTCAAGGAACTTGAGTCCACAAGGATTGTCTCTATTGAATTGGTTCAACGGATGATCCATTATTTCAAAACCAGGAAGAATAGTGCCACCTTGTTTGACTTCTGGTAGTGCATACTCTCCGCTTCGAGAAACAAATGAGTGGACAACTTCGCCATATGTTTTAATCCCTGCTTGTACAACTTCGCCCTGTTCATCGGTAGTTTTGAAAGGTTCGTAGGCTGCTTCTCCACCGTTTTCTATCGCTCTATGAAATGCTCGTTCTGCATCAAACACTGTAAATGCAATGTCCTTCACACCGTCACCGTATAGGTTGACATGCCGCTGTGCAGGGTGGTCCTCATTGAGCCCTGTGGTGATTATCAACCGAATATTCCCTTGCGAGAGCAAATAGGAAGCCTCGTTCCTGTTACCAGTGGTTAAATCATCAAACTGCGTGACCTGAAAGCCAAATGCATAGGCATAATAGAAAGCGGCCTGCTTCGCATTACCGACGTATATTTTTACATGATCTACATCAATCAGGTGCAGAGGATCGGTGGAAGTTACTTCTACTGATTGTGTTGTTGTTGCAGGGGTTACGTTCGTATTCGTGGACATTGAGTTCTCCTATTACTGTTTCTACAATACCCATACTACAGAAATCTTCATTGCACGGAAGGAAAATCTGCTCAAAATGTCAATGCTAACTATCATGCACAATTATGCCAAAATCAACTGACAAAAAACACGTTCTTGAAACTGTAGAACCTATTGGCGATCGAGTCCTCATTCGCAAAGATGAGGATCGAAAAATTACCAAGGTTGGTATCCACTTGCCTGATAAGATTGAGATTCCAACACTTACAGGGCGAATAGTGACTGTGAGTACTGTGATTGAGAATAATCCTGACTATCCAATTCAACAATACGACAAGGTCCTCTTTAATCCGAAGCACTCGATCCCAGTAGATTTTGAAGGCGATAATCGTCTCTTTGTTGTTCCGATCGAAGATGTGGTAGCGATTTTTAGGCGAGATACATGAGAAAAAAAAATGCAGGCCTGACTGCCGAGTCAGTGCCTGTTTTGAAAAGGATGGGTCATCGCACATTGCGAGTGCCGGGCTCAAAGAGTTTGACGCAGCGGGCGATCATGCTTGGTGCGATCGGAGCTGGTCGAACCGTTCTATCTGAACCACTGTTTTGCGATGACACAAAATTGCTGAGTGAAGCCATGGCAACACTTGGTGTTGGCGTGAAGTGGTCATCTAAAAAACTCATCTTGCACGGTGTTGACGGAAAGTTTCCTCGCGGAGGGAATGTGAATCTCGGTGCAGGTGGAACACCATCACGTTTTATGATTGCTGCTGGGAGCTTGTCAGACGATCCTGTTGTCGTAGATGGGAATGGGCGAATGCGGCAGCGACCAGTTGGTGAATTAGTCGCAATGCTTACAGAGCTAGGCGCATCAATTGATGGCGATCACTTGCCTGTTACAGTGCAGCGGGCTTCTGTGTCCGGCGGGGAACTGCACATTCCGCTGACAAAATCAAGCCAATTTATTTCTGCAATGTTGTTGATAGCGCCGTTTCTTGAGGATGGGCTTACGCTTGTTTGTAAAAAACCAATCACATCTGAGTCATACGTTAACTTAACGGTGGAAACGTTGCGTGTTTTCGGTGTTTCAGTTCAGGATGACGCAGATGAAACAGAGAGAACAATTACAGTTCCACAAACGCGCATAACTCATCGTGAACTCACGATCGAACCAGACGCAAGTTCTGCAGTGTATTTTGCTGCAGTGGCAACAATGCACAAGGGATTATCCGTTACGCTTGAGGGGTTGCGATTGGATTCTCTCCAACCTGATGCAGAAGCAATTCGTTTGCTCGGTACCATTGGTGCCGATGTACAACAAACAGAACAGGGGTTGCAGATTACAGGTACAGGAATCATTCGTGGGTTTGGTGAGCTTGACGCAGCACATTTCCCAGATGCATCATTGTGTTTAGCTGCAGTTGCAGCAGTTGCTGATTCACCTTCTCGAATGTACGGACTCGAAACGTTGCCGCTAAAAGAATCAGATCGCATCGAAGTGATGGCTCGCTCACTTGCCAAAGCAGGATGTGGTGTGGGTGCAGGCACAAGTGATCTTAGAATTTCTCCAATGCAAGGAAACAATGGACCCACTGCGATTGACCCAGTAGGCGATCACCGAATCGCAATGTCAATGGCTGTGCTTGCAACTAAAAGATCTGGCATTTCGATTGTTGATCCAAATTGTGTAACTAAAAGTTACCCAAATTTCTGGAAAGATTTCCGAAAAGTGTACGAAGGAAATGATGGATCATGACGCACTTCAAACATTTTGCAAAACAGATGTTGCAATGGCGTGGACGTTTGATCCTTGCAGTTGGACTTGCGATTTTTTCAGCAATGGGCTTGGGTGTCGGTTTACTTAGTTTAGGCCCAGCGCTTGCGCTTATTCTTAACCCAGAAAGTGGGCAGGCACTCCCCGAGCTTGCGAGGCAGTTTAATACTGAAAATCACTTTGTTTCTGTTCCGCAATGGCTCATCGCTCAGTTGCCTGCAGATCGATTTGACGGCGTAGCATTTATATTAATTGGCGTTGGTTGTTTGACAGTCATTGGCGGCATTGCAAACTTTTTACACGCATATTTGAGTGGCTGGATTGCTGTGCATACAGTAGCTCGCGTACGAAAGCAAGCATTTGGTCATGTACTTGGTTTAGAACTTGGCCACGTTCTTCGGAACGGGGCGAGTGAGTTTATCTCCAGAATTATTAGGGATGCCGAGGCGTTGCAGACAGGATTGACGGTGCTGATGGGCAAGTCAATCGCACATTTTTCAAAGGGAATAGTTGCGTTCATCGTTGCGTGCGTCTTTGATGTTCGACTTGTAGTGATTGCGATTTTAGTATTGCCAATTCTCGCGTTTGTACTTCAAAAAATTGGCCGCCGAATTCGCAAGGGTTCAAAGACATCACTCGCAGTGCAGCAAGAGTTGTTGCGTATTTCTAATGAAGCAGTGCAGGGATTGCGCGCTGTAAAAGTGAATACTGCTCAACAATCAATAGAAAATAAATTTTCTTCAGAGAACGACCGTCTTATTATAGCAGAGATGAAAGTTCGAATCGCTCGTGCATTGATGAGTCCGCTCATGGAAATCCTCTCAATCATCGTCCTTGGCACGCTTGCTGCAATTGCTGCAAAGTCAATCATAGATGGCGCCTTAGATTTTGATCGTTTCTTGCTTTCAATCGGTTCGCTCGCTGTTGCTGGGGGATCACTTAGGCCGCTCTCTGGTATGGTCGCCCAGATACAAGCAGCAGAAGCGCCGGCTGAAAGACTGCAGGATATTCTTACAACCCCGCTTGAAGATGAAACGAAACGGCCAGCAACGCAAACCCATTCCAAAACAATTGTTTTTGATAAAGCAACTTTTACGTATGAGGATTCTAATGAACCGTCTATCAAAGATGTTTCACTAACAATCAATCACGGGGAATGTGTTGCTGTTGTTGGTTCAAACGGTTCGGGTAAAACGACGCTGCTTTCGATGTTGCCACGTTTGTTGACGCCGCAATCAGGTACTATTTTAATTGACGGTGTTGATATTTCTGGAGTTGATTTGCATTCACTTCGATCACAGATTGGTGTTGTGACGCAAGAAACAGTTTTGTTTCGGGGAACGATTGCTGAGAATATCCGCTTTGGAGTTGATGCGACTCTTGATCAAGTTCGAACTGCAGCGGAGCATGCACATGCTGCGGAGTTTATCGAAGCGATGGATGGTGCGTATGAGGCAAATGTCTACGAATCAGGTACATCTTTGAGTGGTGGGCAAAGGCAGCGATTGGCAATTGCAAGGGCAATGTTGCGCGATCCTGCTATTTTAATTCTTGATGAAGCGACAAGTCAAATTGACACTGAGTCAGAGGCATTGATCAACGATACGCTCGATCGTTTTTGTGAGTCGAGAACGGTTTTAATTATTGCACACCGGCTATCAACTGTGCAAATGGCTGATCGAATAATTGTTCTTGATCGTGGAATGTTGGTTGATATAGGGACACATGATGAATTGCTTACCCGATGCGATGTGTACGCTCGCCATGCGCAAACGCAACTTGTCTCCTCGTCCGATGTCTAAATATTTTAGAATTACCGTTTGCTTGATAATCACGAACTTTTGTGCATGTTCAGCGAGTGAAAGCGAACCAACACAAGCTGGCGTTCGAATTGTTTCGTTGAGTCCGAGCATCACGGCATCAATTATTGATATGGGTTTTGGCGAAAAGATTGTTGGCCGTTCTGCTTTTTGCGAAGAAGTCAGTGGTCCAATTCCAGTCGTTGGGGATTTGTACGCAGTTGATTATGAGCGTCTCTTACGGTTACAGCCGACACATGTCTTCATGCAACACCAAGTAGGTGGGATAAATTCTCATTTAGTAGAACTTGCTGGGGATGGGATGTTTATCTTGAAAAGTTGGAAACTGAATACGATTGAAAACATAACTGAACTTTCTGCAGATCTGTCATCAATGTTAAAAATAGAACTTCCACAAATCACTTTTGCATTCGATGAAGTAGCACTTTCAGATAAGCCAACGTTGCTAATGACAGCGGGAAGTGAACAGAATGTGGGAATCTGTTTTGGGGGAAATACGTATCTAGACGATATTTGGGAAGCAATCGGTGGCGTGAATGCATTGAAGAAAGATGGTTGGCAAATGTTATCGTTAGAAGACATTGCAAGGCTTGCACCGAGTAGAATCCTCATTGTGTCTGATGTTTCAATTACAAGTTATGGTCCCGTAGAATCACTTGGTATTCCAGTGATTCGATTTGTCCACAAAGATGTATTGATTCCATCGACTCGGATTGTGCACGTTGCTCATACATTACAAGCTCAATTGGCAAAAACGAAATGAAACCTAGACACATATTTGTGTGGGTTGTGTTGTTCACGATGCTCGCCGCAGCTTGCATTGCAAGGTTGATGATTTCACGAAGTGCAACAGGCGATTTGTCTTTTGTTTGGCCAGAGTCCATGTATATTGGGTACCGACTTGTTCCTATGATTGCAGCAATTGTTGTTGGTGGAGCACTAGGTGTTTCTGGTATGGGGTTGCAAGTGTTGTTGCGAAATCCGCTCGCTTCACCTTGGATACTAGGTTTATCAAGTGGCGCAGGTCTTGGCGTGATGGCGTCGATGATGATCGAACATTATCGCGGTACCGGATTTCCAGAAGGTGATACGATCGGCGCGATCGCTGGTGCATTACTGGCGCTCATTGCCGTATATTTATTGTCACGTGGGCGTGGTGGTTTAGATCCTGTGACAATGGTGCTCGTTGGCGTTGTTGTTTCGGTGATTTGCGGTGCAGGAATTATGGTATTGCAACATCTTGTACCGATGGGGCTTCGCGGATCATTTACAACATGGTTGATGGGAAGTTTGCCAGAAACAATGTCGTATGTCCGTCTCGGCATTTTGGGCGGTGTTGTCAGCGTGGGGACATTACTACTTGCATGGTGGGGACCATCGCTTGATGCTGCGTGTTTATCTGATGATGAAGCAACGAGTGTTGGTGTACATTTACCATCCTTGCGATTTCGCTTGTTTTTAGTCTCTAGCATTCTTGCCGCAGTTGGCGTCATTATTGCTGGCCCAATTGCTTTCGTTGGTTTGATTGCCCCGCATGGGG
The DNA here is from genome assembly GCA_964474235.1 of uncultured Isosphaeraceae bacterium. GTDB lineage: Bacteria > Planctomycetota > Phycisphaerae > Phycisphaerales > SM1A02. Next base: position 15,775 of record CAYYRP010000014.1, on the reverse strand, counting down.
CGAGGTTGTTACTTCGTTCGAATCACAGAATGCTCGCAGTTGGTTCGGCAATAGTTGGGGCGTTGTTGCTCGTTGGCGCTGATGATGCAAGGCAACTCATTGACCTAGGAACTGGTCGTTTACCAGTTGGGATTTTGACAAGCGGAATCGGCGGGTTTGTTTTTCTACTGTTACTGCTCCGTGGGAAGGGTAAGGTATGAGGTTACATGTTTCATCATTGCATGTTCAGTATGGCAAGTTGACTGCACTGCGTGATATTACGGCCAGTGCTGAGGGTGGAAAAATTGTCTGCGTGCTTGGTCCAAATGCATCGGGCAAATCTACATTGCTTCGCAGTATTGCTGGACTGCAAACGCCGACAAGGGGAAAAGTATTTTTCGACGGCGCTTCATTGCTTCGGTTGCATCCACGTGAGCGTGCAGCAAAGGTAGCGTGGGTTCCTAGAACTTCAGGAGTAGGTGGACGGTTTACGTTGCGGCGAGTGGTTGAACTTGGACGGCACTCACTTGGGCCATCACCTGCTCGAGTTGACGAAGCGCTTGCAACTGTCGACTTGCTTGACCGCGCCGATACGATTTGGCATGAAGCAAGTGCTGGAATGAAACAAAGAACTTCTATTGCCCGCGCACTTGCACAGAGAACACCGGGAGGTTTACTCGTCCTTGATGAACCAACATCTGCTCTAGATTTGCGCCATATTCAGATTGTTGCTGAGGTGTTACGAAAGTGTTCCTCTGAGGGTGATCTCGTCATTGCTGCGATTCATGATGTTGCACTTGCTATTCATTTGGCTCATACGGCATTCGTTCTTCGCAATGGCGAGCTTGTGCTCGCTGGCCAGAGTTCCGCAGTGCTCTCACCGGGATCACTTGGCGAAGTGTTTGGTGTTGACCTTGCGTGGGCCACAGACGATGCGGGCAAACGCCACCTCATTTCCCCATAATTTTGACCCGTAGTCAACTTGACCCCGGGTCAGGTTGACCACGGGTCAAAGTGGTATGCTGTACGCATGACGAAGATCGTCACAATCATCATCATCGTGAGTACTGTTTGGTCAGTGATTTCAGGGATTATTGAGAAAAATAAAAAAGCTAAACTATCTGAGCAGCGGAATATGGGCTTGAAAACGGGGCAAGCCCAGCCTCAGCTCCAAGGAGAAACACCTGCAGAGTTGTTTGAAGCAAGAATCAATTCGCTGCGGAGAAGGCCAAAAAAGAGTGCTCCCGCTTTTCCTAAGTCTGTTGAAGATCAAGAACTGAAGTTGCAGGCGAAAAAGTCAATTCATTCGCATATCAAACCATTGCACAAACCTGTTTGCCCTATTCCTCAGGTTAAAGCCACTAAGCGTCGTCAAACACGTGCTCAGGCTGTTTCTAAGCTCTTGAAGACGCCTCGCAGTATGAGAACAGCAATGATATTGAGTGAAGTTATCTCAAAGCCAGTTTCTCAACGGTAAGCATAATTTTCGACAAAAATCGCCACAAGATCGACGCAGATCGCTATACTTCGCGGCAGATTTTACGCATTCTCACGAAATGGAGATTCTACCCGCATGATAGATATAAGAAAACTCAAAGAACTTGTAAAACTGATGGTCAATAATGACCTTGCAGAAATAGATCTTCGCGATCCTGACGAACAAGTCACGCTCCGTCGTCACGGAGAAAATGTTGTTGTTCCACAGATGAGTGCACCGCCTGTAGCGCCAGTTGTTGCTGCAGCGCCGGTAGCAACTGCAATACAAGAACCAGAAGCAACCGCTGTAATGAGCGGAGAAGAAATTGCAAGCCCCATGGTTGGTACGTTTTATGTTGCCGCAGATCCTGATGCACCAGCGTTTATAAAAATCGGCGATACTGTTTCGAAAGACACTACCGTTTGTATCATAGAAGCGATGAAAATCTTCAATGAGATTAAAGCGCAGTGCGCCGGGACGGTGTCACAAGTCCTTGTTGAAAATGGCGAACCAGTTGAATTTGGTCAACCGTTGTTTATCGTTACGCCATAACTGAGGAAAAATAACATATGTTTTCTCGAATCCTCATCGCTAATCGCGGCGAAATTGCATTACGAATTATCAGAGCAGCGCGTGCTTTAGAAATCGAAACAGTTTGTGTTTACTCAGAAGCTGATGCGGGAGCGCCGTGGCTCGAGTTGGCAGATAAAACTGTCTGTATTGGCAAGGGCCCTTCGGCTGATTCATATTTACGAATTGATCGTATTATTTCTGCAGCCGAAATGACGAATGCAGAAGCGATACATCCCGGCTACGGTTTCCTTGCAGAGAACGCGCATTTTGCAGAAGTGTGTCGAGATTGCAATATAGAATTCATCGGACCTTCGTCAGAAGCGATGGCGAAACTTGGGGACAAAATCAGTTGTAAAAGACTTGCAAGAGAAGCAGGCACACCTGTTTTTCCAGGGACAGATGGCGAAATTGAGGAACTTGATGAAGCCATTGAGATGGCTGACATCATCGGTTATCCCGTCATCGTCAAAGCCTCCGCTGGAGGAGGCGGCAAAGGCATGCGCGTGGCACAGAATGTGAACGAACTCCGCACTGCAGTCACAGCAGCACAACAAGAAGCAGTTGCTTCTTTTGGAAACGGGGCGGTGTATCTAGAAAAGTTTTTAGAACATGCACGGCACGTTGAAGTTCAAGTCCTTGGAGATAAACACGGCAATGCAGTGCATTTATATAACCGTGATTGCACAAGCCAGCGTCGCCATCAGAAATTAGTTGAAGAGGGCCCAGCTCCTGGTATTGACCATGGAATCCGAGATACGGTTTGTGCGTCTGCTGCGGAGCTCATTCGCAAGGCGAAGTACAGCGGAGCGGCAACTGTCGAATTCTTAATGAACGACAAGCAAGAATTCTTTATGCTTGAAGTCAACACACGCGTACAAGTTGAACATCCTGTATCTGAAATGATCACTGGCGTTGATATCGTGCAAGAATCGATTCGAGTTGCAGCAGGGGAAGAACTTTCATGGAAGCAAGATGATATTCGTTTGCTTGGGCATGCAATAGAGTGCAGAATTAACGCTGAAGATCCTGACAATAATTTTATGCCACAACCCGGTCTAATTGAAACATGGCAGTTACCCGGAGGTCCGGGCGTGCGCGTTGAATCGCAAGTACGCGCTGGGTATCGAATACCTCCAAATTACGATTCGATGATTGGTAAACTTATTGTTTTTGGAAGAGACAGAACAGAATCAATTGCACGAATGCGATGTGCACTAACTGAACTAAAAATTGGTCCAATAGCAACAACGATCCCTTTGCATCAACGCTTAATGAATCATCAATCCTTTGTGAATGCAGAATTTGATATTCACTGGGTCGAACGTTTGCTAGAAAATTAAATGGAATCGATAGGTCGTTTGATGTACTTGTCACAAGTACCGACGGTAATATCGCCGAGCTTTAACTCTCTGACGGTTTGTCCTTGTGTTACTTGGAAAATGAGTGTCATCCCGATCGCTCCGCTCGTTGGAAGCGGGGGCAACTCGCCAATAGTTCGAATAGGATTGCCAGGTGTTAAAGTTAAATCCATTTTTCCACTGGCATCAAGATAGTATCCAATTGGCCAATAGACGTTATGGTCATCGTCAATCAATTGAATTTCGGCGCCCCCGCCTACAGCAGGGAGTAGGTCAAAAATTGAAGCGGCTGAATCACGGCTTACGTCGATTTGTACAACTTTTGCACCATCATCGTTTTTAACACCTTTGACGCGAAGTTTCCCCGAGACTCCAGGTGTTGTCCATTTGCGTACAAGTTTGCCTTTTATAAAGTATTGATCTTCGACGGTGATACTACTAGGAAGTCCATTTGTTGATAGCGTAAGTCGTCCTAGTCGCTCTGTAATAAGAACAATGTTATCCAAGGGATAACCATTGACTGGCCGGCCACTGCGTACATCCTCTGCACTTACTACCTTGCCGGTGTACCGTTCAATATCATTGGTTGCTAGGGCGAGAGGATCAATAGCTGGTAGATCAAGACGTGTCCCTCGGATTTGCAAAAAACGAGGAGAGAAAGTACTACTTGCCTCGAAGACAAAGGCGATATCAGCAGTTTTTCGTGCAGGAATACTAGAAGCATAATGAGAAACTGCGTCATAGTTATAAACATTGACTTCTTTATTTTGTGTTTCCTGCTCCCATCGAGTTGGGTAGATCACCTCTGGTGATTCTCCCCCTGTTGGCTTTCCAATCAGTCTGATTTGAGAACTTGAAAGACTGAGTTGCCCGCCGAAGTCAAGGGCCTCCGCATTGAAATGAACCTGTATCACGATCAGGCCATTTTCGCTCATCCGCACTTTAGTAACAGAAGCAGCGTCTGGCAAGAGTGCAAGTTGCCCCTTGCCATTGTCGATTGAATCCCGGACAAGGCAGGATAATTCGTCTACTTTAGGATTGTAATAACGAAGCGGAGTTCCGCTGATGTCTGGTTTAAAAGCACCGGCACTTAACATTCCAAAGAAATCATTTGTTAGTTTTGTAAATGGAATGATCAGTTGACCGCCAACGTTTGTAACGATTGCGTTCTTGGTGCTGTCTCTGCCGTACCCTTGGTACCCCATGATTTCAGAGGTCGATTGAATAAACCCCATGCTGATCACGCAGATGCCGACGGTAAGGATGCCAGAGCACATACCCGCTACACCGCCAGCAGCGAGATTGACAATGTCAGGAAATTGCGTGTTGCCAAATGCAATTTTGTCTGAAATAACGCGCAGAATAAAAAGTGAAATAGTAAATGTTCCGATGAGAGAAACACCCCATGCGTAATTGTCAAATGTGCCACCGGACATCATCGCAATTGCGAGTGGTTCCCAAAAGGCAAAGGCAAGTGTGCCAGCTGCAATGACACAGACCAAATGGAGAATTGCACTGAGTAAACCTTGGGTTGCCCACCAGTACGCGATGAGAGCAGCCATGCCAATTAACAAAATGTTAAAAATAATAATCATGTTGCGTTACTTTTTCTTAGCCTTTTTCTTAGTTTGACCTGATTTTGAGACTCGTCCAAATTCTTCAAGTGTCGTCACGCCTGCAGCGACTTTTGCCCAGCCAGCATCTTGTAAACGAACTAATTTGTGTTCTCTTCTGGCGAGTGCCATTGCTGCTTTGAGATCGCCAGCAATTAATTGTTTTCGAATGTCCTTAGTAAGGAACATCGTTTCGAACACGCCGATTTGTCCTAGGTAACCACATCCTTTGCAAACAGGACATTCAACAACCTTGTTTTTCACTTGGAGTTGCCCGCCCGCTCGGTAGAGTTGTTCAACTTCTTTAATAGGCAAACCTTGTTTTGCTAAATCTTCAGATGGCGTGTAAGCAACGCGACAATTTTCGCAGACTTTACGAACGAGTCGTTGGTACGTAACTGCCTGCAAACTATTGAAGGCCTCGCGTGGATCGCCAACAAGTGATGCCCACTTAGAAACAAGATCTCTAAAAGAGTTTGCGTTCATTCCTACAAAAATCAACGGGCCATCAATACCACTTTTTGCTGCCAAACTTGCAGATGCAGCATCGTCCATATCAGCTGAAAGAATGATCTCTGGATCGCGGCGAAGCACAGTTTGTAAATTGGTTGCGTAATTTCCGCCATCCTCACCAACAAGTTGATGGGTCACACCTTCAAGAGTCGCGATATTTTCTCGTTCGAGTGCAAGAATGTTATTGAGGTATGAGTCATGACTGTGCACCAACGAATAGCAAGTTGTTGTGAGACCCTGTTGCTTAGCACTGCCAACAAGTATGACTCCATGGCGATGTTCATCTTGCTGATAGACGTTGAGCGCTTCGGTTTGTTTTGGCAGTAAGCCGGTTGAGTCAAGTGGGATTCGAATTCGTTTTTTGCGGTCAAACTCAATTTTTAGGGAATGGCTTCCTGTGGATCCAGAGGCAGTAAGATCAACAGGTGTTCTGCCGCCTTCATGAATAACAGTGAATGTGCCATGTTGTTTCTTTCGGACATCTGTTGGATCAGTTCCAGCAAGTTCCTTAAGAAAGCCAACTGCTGCGACACCATCTTTTGGTGAGAGGACTTCAGTTTTGCTTGGAATACCATCAACTAAGTAAATACCTTGACAGCCCTTTGAATCTAACTTTATCTCTAATCTTGTTGCTCGGTTTCCGAGTGCAGAGGAAAGCAACGTTTCTGCATCAAGGTACGCAAGTAATTTTTCATCCGTTTTATTTGGTACAGCAATTTCGCCGTTTGATCCATCGAATTTTAACGTGACCAAACGTCCCGCTTTCATTGCTTTGCGTTGTTCTGCACGCTTACGCAAGCCATCTGTTCCAAATTGGAACTGTTCACTTTCTGGAACTTCAGCGTTTCGATATTTCCAATAAATGAACGTCGTTGTAAATAAAATCACACTCCCAATTGGAAAACTGAGATAAAAATTCGGGATGAATAACATTGCAGCGAGTGCAACACCTGCCCCACCGAGTTGGTATGAATTCCATTTGATTGGGTCAATGTGAAACTTGGTTGCGTCTTTGTCAAGTTTGGTTCCAACAAGCCACGCCCACGCAATAAAGACAGCGACGACGAGGAACGGTTTCCACGGGCTCATAAAATACACCGGAGTAAATTCTGCTAACAAGCTCATTAGGCAATGCCCTTGATTTTCATTTTGAGATCTTCAGGTTTTGGTGTCGCATCGAGTGCGTCTTTGAGTGAGATCCATTCTTCTTCGTACAATTTTAAGAGAGCAGTATTGAGATCCATCATGCCTTCTTCGTGGCTGTTCTTGATGACCTCAAGAAGTTCACCCTCGCGACCTTCAAGAACGTACTTCGTGACAATCGGTGTATTGAGTAAAATTTCAAGCGCGGGAATACGCGGCGTGTCATCGTGCAGTGTTGGGAGTAACTTTTGATACACAATGGCACGAAGGTTGTACGCAAGGAGTTTTCGAATTTGACCCCGCTCACTCTCTGGAAACAAATCATAGATCCGACCAAATGTTTGCCATGCAGAAGATGCGTGGATAGTTCCAAACACAAGGTGGCCAGTTTCTGCAGCACGAATGGCTGATTCGAACGTTTCGTAGTCACGCATTTCGCCAACGAGCACAACATCAGGGTCTTCACGGACAAGCGCTCGTAGTGCTTCGTCAAAACTTAAACAATCAATACCAACTTCCCGTTGGTTAATCGTTGCTTTGTCGTCAGTAAAAATGTATTCAATCGGATCCTCAATTGTGACAATGTGACAACGTTTTCGTTGGTTGACATAGTTGAGCATTGCAGCGATCGACGTAGATTTTCCTGATCCAGTTACACCCGCAAACAAAATCAAACCGTTTGCACTCATTGATACTTCACCTAACACGTCGGCAAGATGGAGTTGTTCAAATGTCATGATGTTGCCAGTGATTAACCGGCAAACGAGCGATGGTTTTCCGCGAGCCATAAAAATATTTACACGGAAGCGGTGATTATCGTCGTAGTCGTACGCCAAGTCCATTTGGCCATGTTTGTGGAAGTGTTTGTATTGACCTTCATCAAGAACATCTTTTGCAATTTGGTAACAAAGCTCTTCACTGTTTATTTCAGTATCGAGCGAACGCAAAACACCTCGGACTCGAATGCGAGGTTTCGTTCCAGCTTTTACATGCAGGTCTGATCCTTCAAAGTTGATGGTCGACTTGAGCATTTTACGGAACGAGGCTAAGCCTTCGCCTGGCTTTGTCCCCGTGTCGTGGTGTACTGGATCGGAGGTGTATTCTTCAATTTGTTCGTCGTGTGTCACGTGTTGTATTTTCTCTTGGCATGCCTACGTGCGACATAGGCTACATTTCAGGGGTTAGAAGGCATAAGATACAGGAATTGGGATCGAAACGGCGTTTAGGTATTGACAGAATGGGTAAAATTAGCGATCATTGCCCAATGGAAATGAAGAATATCACTGAGGGCATCACATTTGATGATGTTTTACTCGTCCCGCGGTACAGCGAGGTCACGCCAGATATGGCGGATACTTCGACTCGGTTGACCAAAAATATCACACTGAATATTCCTTTGATCTCAGCTCCAATGGACACGGTGACAGAGTCCGCATTGGCGATCGCGCTTGCCCAAGAAGGCGGGATTGGCATTATTCATAAAAATATGCCTCCCGAAGTACAAGCTCGGGAAGTTGCGAAAGTGAAGCGATCTGAAAACGGTGTGATTACTGACCCCGTGACGTTAAGTCCTGAAGATTCTGTGGGTAAAGCACTTACGCTAATGGAAGAGCAAAATGTTTCAGGATTCCCTGTGACGCTCGACGGTTCTGGAGATGGTGAAATCGTTGGTATTTTGACTCGGCGGGATATGAAATTCGTAGATTCGTCCGATCAACTCGTTGGTGCGTTCATGACATCGAAGAGTTTGGTAACTGCACCAGTTGGTACATCTCTTGAAACAGCGGAATCTATTCTTACGCGGGCGAGAGTTGAAAAATTGCTCATTATTGATGATTCGAAAAAACTTCGTGGTCTGATCACCATGCGTGACATCGACAACATTCAACACCACCCCCATGCATGCCGTGATGAGCGAGGTCGGTTGCGAGTCGGCGCTGGTGTTGGCGTGCATCAATACGAACGCGTTGAGGCATTGATCGACGCAGAAGTTGACGTCGTTGTAGTTGATACTGCGCATGGTCATTCCAAAAATGTCATTGAAACTGTGAAAGAAATTAAGAAGCGTTGGGAAATCGATGTTATTGCAGGGAACGTCGCAACAACTGAAGGTGCGCAGGCTCTTATAGACGCAGGCGCTGATGCCGTCAAAGTTGGGATTGGTCCCGGATCAATTTGCACAACGCGCATTGTGAGCGGTGTTGGAGTTCCGCAGTTAACAGCAGTTGTGAATGCTTGCGAAGCTGCGATGAAAACAAACATTCCAGTGATTGCCGATGGCGGCATTCGCCAAAGTGGCGACATTGGGAAAGCGATTGCAGCTGGTGCAAATTGTGTGATGCTCGGTTCACTTCTCGCTGGATTAGACGAAAGTCCGGGTGAACTTATATTGCATCGCGGTCGACGGTTTAAAACGTATCGTGGAATGGGGAGCGAAGGTGCGATGGGAGCCGGCTCTGCTGATCGATACGGACAAGCGGGTGTAAAAGATACAAATAAGTTCGTTCCAGAAGGCGTTGAAGGGCGTGTGCCATATCGTGGTTCGCTTGGAGAATTTGTGTATCAAATGGTCGGCGGTTTGCGTGCAGCCATGGGCTACTGTGGAACTAAAACAGTTGAAGACCTTCGGCAACAAGCAACCTTTGTTCGAGTAAGTGGTGCATCATTAATTGAGAGTCATCCACATGACATTCAAATTATTAAAGAAGCACCGAACTATCAGGTAAGCACTGACCCTGCACGGCAATAATGTAAATACACAAACGCGTTTGTCGGCATCTCTTGGGCTGACTGCTTTTGCATCGGCTGGAACAAGTGTCGTTTGGAACGGCTTGCCGTTTATTGCAAAACAACAATATGACTTTTGCGAAGCGAAAAACCTATCGCTTTATTTGCTCATTGGAGTGGTCTATGTATCGGGTGCATTAAGTGCTGGGAAATTGACGAAGGCTGTTGGACGATATTGTTCGCCGCGCACAGTGTTGGGATGTTTACTTTTAATACAAACGTTTGTTTGCATGACCCCTCTGGTTTTTTCTGGGGAATGGACGCTGTGGTTAGCTGGAAGTATTTTGGGATTGTGTGGCTCTTGGATGTGGCCGATCGTTGAAAGTTTTTTGGTTGCCGGAAGGCATGGGAAAAACATGCGGCGAACGATTGGTTGGTGGAATGTAGTTTGGATGATTTCAGTTGCAGGCACGATGTTTGCAATGGCACCATTGATGGAAAGCCACGCATCAATGGTGATCGTTTGCCTTGGCGCTATGTTCGGGTTTGCCACGATCGTGTTGTTTGCTTTTCCAAAACAGCCTGCATCACACAATGTAGAGCATTCCACCAAAGAAGTCCCTGAAAGTTATACGCGATTACTTACAGGGGCGAGAGTTTTGTTGCCTCTGAGCTACATCATCAATGGCACGCTTGCGCCATTATTGCCGTATGTGCTGACAACCCTTGCGGTAGAACCGTTTTGGCAAACGCCCGCAGTAGCAACTTGGATGGTTGCTCGAGTGGGTGTGACTGGCTTGATGTGGAGAGTGGAGGGATGGCACAACAAATCGTCAGTGTTGTGGTTGGCGATTCTCTCGATGGCCGTTGGTTTTGTTTGTATTTTTGCTGCAAATGGTCTAGTTATACTTTTTACCGGCTTGATTCTTTTCGGGGGAGGGATGGGCATCGCGTATTACGCAGGTTTATATTACGCAATGGCGGTGGGTCGAGGGGAATTGGAAGCGGGTGGGACGCACGAGGCGTTCATTGGAGCTGGGTATGCAGTTGGTCCAGCCGCTGGATTGCTTGCGATTTCATTTTCTCATGCTGGCTCTACATCGAGCCCAACTCCTTTGATAGCAACAGTTTCTTGTCTAATTATCGCCGCTGGGGTCGCTTTATGGCTGATTTGGCGAAAAGCCCGATAATGTATTGGCATTTCAGGGGTTATTGCCCCTAGAATCTTCTTTCCGATGAAGAACTGTGGTCGTATTTGACCCGTAAGGAAAGAACTATGTTTATTACTATTGCTATTGCTTTAACACTCACATTGAACCCTGGTCAAACTTCACCACAGCCTGAGGCTCGTCCAAGTTTTGGCATGGGCATGGGTCAGCAAGATGATGGGCTTCCACCTTTTGAGGATGTTTCTGAAGGTCACGATGTTGTCATTTCTTCTGTTGATGGGAAGAGCGGTATGTATTCGCTGTATCGTGATGAAGACGATCACTTGCTCATTGAAGTTTCACCTGATTATGAAGGCACTCCAATTCTTATTGCTTACACAGTTTCAAGTGGTATTGGCGAAGCGGGTGTACAACTTGGTGACGTGTATGGGTACTGGACGCGAATCAAAGATCAACTTGTTCTCGTGCAACCTAACCTTGAAATAAAATCAACTGGTGATGAACAATCACAAAGCGGAACCGAGCGAGTTTTTACCGACCGTGTGGTTCTTGATGTTCCAATTGTAAGTGAGGGTCCAAATGGTGGACCAGTGTTTGATGGCACGAATTTATTCTTGCACGGCGCATCGAATTTTTTTGGTGGTCAAGCACGTGGCGCACGAAATGATTTGTCGACATTATCAAACGCAAAAAGTTTTCCGCAGAATGTAGAAATTTCTTACGAGTTACCTCTCTCTGGCGGACAGTTTGGAACGTTGTCGTATTCAATACGCACAGTTGAACAAGATACTGGGTATGAACCACGTATTGCAGATCATCGAATTGGATATTTTAATACAACATTCAAAGATATTGGTGATGCATCAAGTGATGATCCGTGGGTTCGATACGTAACGAGATGGCAACTTGAAAAAGCTGATGCGAGTTTGAAGATGAGCCCGCCAAAACAACCCATTGTATTCTATTTGGAGCACACAATTCCTGTGCGATATCGTCGTTGGGTTCGAGACGGTGTTCTTGAATGGAACAAAGCATTCGAGCAAGTTGGCATTGTGAATGCAATTGAAGTCTATCAACAAGACGCATCTACTGGCACGCACATGGAAAAAGATCCAGAAGATGCGAGGTATAATTTTATTCTTTGGACAAATGCAGATATGGGCTTTGCAATCGGTCCAAGCAGAGTTGATCCAGAGACAGGGCGCATTCTTGATGCGGACATTGTGATGGACGAAGCGTTTGTCACTGGTTGGACAAAGGCATGGCATCGATTGTTGCCAGAAATCGCGATGGAAAGTTTTGATCCGCAAGCTCGAGAGTGGTTGAAGACACATCCAAATTGGGACCCTCGAATTCGGTTAGCTGACCCGCTTGAGCGAAAAGCGATTGCACAACAAATTCGTTCAATGCCTGCGCATCCAGCTCTTGCAAAGGAAACGGAAATGGTTGGTGACGAGGAATACGATGGCTTAGGCGATCGCGTCAGTCAAACAAATGGTGCATGTATGTACCCTGCGTTCCAAGCAGCCGAACTATCCATGGCGCGCTTGCATCCAGATATATTGGCGATGCTTGATGACAGCGAAGAAGGCGAAGCGTACGACGGCGACATGCTCGATGGTGTACCTGATTGGTTTATTGGTCCTCTGTTGCGCGACGTCATTATGCACGAAACTGGTCATACGCTTGGTCTTCGCCACAACTTCAAGGCTTCAACCGTGTATGACATGGACGAAATGAATAACCAAAACTTTGAACACGAAGCGATTTGTGGTTCGGTGATGGAGTACTCGCCATTGAATATCAATGTTGAAGATGGACCAGATCAGGGTGACTTTACGATGATGACAATTGGTCCCTACGATTACTGGGCAATTGAATATGGGTACACAATGGATGAAGATTCGTTGCCCGACATTTTGTCTCGAGTAAACGAACCACAACTTGCGTACTCGACAGATGAAGATACGTTCGACAGCGATCCATCTTCAAGGCGTTTTGATTGGGGACGAAACCCACTTGATTATGCAGATTCGCAAATACGTTTGGTGAAGGTTCTTCGGGGTACATTGTTAGATCGTATGGTCAAAGATGGGCAGAGTTGGGGCAGGGCGCGTAGTGGATATGAAATGTTGTTGAACAGACATTTTGGATCTGTTGGTACAGCAGCAGACTGGCTTGCTGGTACGCTTAATAACCGCGCTCGCAAGGGCGATGGTGACCGAAATCCAATCGAAGAAATCTCACCCGAAGTGCAACGCAGGGCACTAGAATTGATCTTAGTGAATTCGATGCGTGATGAAGCGTGGGGATTAGACAGCGATTTGCTGCATAAAATGACAGTTGAAAAGAACTGGGATGCAGGTGGCGGCCGCAGTTTTATGACTAATTCTTCATTTCCAATTCATCAACGCATTGGTGGCATGCAAGCGTCTGCGCTTTCGATGTTGTTGAATCCAAGTACGCTTGGGCATTTGTATGATGGAGAGTTTCGTAATGCTCCCGATGTGAATGTGCTTACAGTTGCTGAAGTGATTCAAGCTGTGACGGATGAAGTCTGGAGCGAACTTGGTGACATGCCAAGTAGTTCAACGAATCGCGATCCAGCAATTTCAAGTTTACGTCGTAACTTACAAAGTGAACATCTATCTCGCCTAATCGAACTCAGTCTTGAAGAAGATTCTGGTTCTCCTGCGAGCCGAACGATTCAAAGTTTAGTTCGGTTGCAGTTGCATGATATTCAGGAGCAACTCAAGAGTGCAAAAGCAGACGATGCGTATACGAGGGCGCACCTCGCCGACGCATCGATGAAAATTCAAAAGGCCCTCAACGCCCAGTTCACCATTGGCGGTGATAGCGGCGGCGAGGGAGGTTTCGATTTCTCCATGTTCTTTGGCGAATAAATAACCCCGCGGGTTGTTTTCCAAACCGAGAAACAACCCGCGGGGTTGTTTATTGTTGGTATTCTGTGCACTGTGGCACTAGAAACGACATCACAAGGCATTCGATCCGTACAGAGAATGTGGATTGAGCCTGTCATGGGACCGGAACTCGAGGGTTTTTGGCTTGAACCGGGACATGATCTGCTTGTAGGTCGAGCATCTCAGTGCGATATTCGCCTTCCAGAAGCCACAATATCCCGCCAACATTTTCGCCTTCGATCTGCTGAAGATGGCTGTTTTGCGATCGACCTCGGCAGCAGGCTCGGCATCTCAGTAAATGATGTTCAATTACAAAAAAAAACAAAAGTTTTACTCAAACCTAATGATCTAATTACTTGTGGACCTTGGGTGTTTCGAACCGGCACTCGTAGCGGCGCGCCTATTTCAATGCAAACAATCGATGACTCGGTTGAAGTTGAATCCCGCGTACAACGGATGTCCCAATCAGAAATTGGCGTTCTTGCGCAGCATCGCCTCAGTTTGTTGATCGACAGTTCCGCAGACATCAACAAAGCAACGAACCTCAAGGAACTCGGTGCACTTCTAGTAAAGTCAGCAATTGATGGCACTGGTTTTCAACGCGCTGCTATGCTCATGCCCGCTGATGCTAAAGGTGAAATTGAAGTTGTTGCATATCTTGATGGAGCATCTCGAGATGCAACTGGCACGGCTTTTAGCCGCTCACTTCTTGAAGGTGCATCTCGCGGTGATGTCGCGTGCATGCTCTCTGGTCAAACAGCCGGCTTTGGTCAATCAATCGCCGACCTCAACATTCACTCAGCAATTTGCAGTGGTTTGATGGTTGATGAAGTGTTGGTCGCGTATCTATATTTGGATGCACGCGAGCAAGAACGGCAAATTCAAGCAGACGCAGCAGGATTTTGCCAAGCTCTTTGTCGAATGGCTGGGCTCGCCTTTGCAAACCTTCGCCGCTTAGAAATGCAAATACGTCAAGTGAAACTTGAACAAGATATTTCTGCTGCTCGCGAAGCGCAGCAACTCATGATTCCCAAGGATATCGGTATTGGCGAAGTGTTTGGCTGGGGACACATTTTTAGACCAGGTCGTGAAGCGTCGGGTGATCTGCTCGACATCATTCCTCTTTCGGAAACTCGGATGGCACTTGTGGTTGGCGATGTCAGTGGTAAAGGCGCAGGCGCTGCAATCATGATGGCGGCAAGCCAATCATTTTTGCATTCGAGACTTCGCAAAGGGAGTGATCCTGCTGAAGCGGTGGCTGCGGTGAATTCATTTATCGCGAAACGATCGGCAATGAATAAGTTTTTAACGCTGTGGGTAGGCATTTTTGATGCGCAAATGAAAGAACTCACGTACGTCGATGCAGGACACGGACACTGGGCAATTCGGCGCGCAAATGGTACAGCAGAAGCGCCACCAACACCCGATGGTTTTCTCGTTGGCATTGACGCTGCTTCAGAATATAGAAATGCGACTTTATTGGTCGAATCAGGAGACCGGATTATCATTTTCAGTGATGGGATCCCTGAGCAGCAAACCAAAGGTGAAGAGCAATACGGAGTCGAGCGAGTATACGATCTCCTTGCCGAATCACCAACTGCGGAAGAAGACGTGAAGCGTCTATTAGATGCTGTCATCAAGTGGGCGGGGCACCAAGAGCTCGATGATGACACAACAATCGTATCGCTCGGGATGGTGTAAAAAATTCCCTGGTGGTGGTACAATTCCCCATCTATGAACAAGTTAACACAGTTTTACGCATCCGCAGTGGGCAAGAAAATGGTCGTTGCCCTCTCTGGCATTATGATGGCTGGATTTTTGATCATGCACATGATTGGCAATTTTAAAGCATTCGCAGGAGCGGAGAAACTAGACCACTACGCGGCATATTTACGAGAGATTGGACAAGATCTTTTTGGTCATGAAACAGTTCTTTGGATTGCCAGAGTATTGTTACTTGTTGCAGTTGTCGCACACATCGCGACGATCATTTTGTTGACAAAACAAAATAGGGCTGCAAGACCAATTCCATATCATGTAAAAAAAACATTTGCGACGACATTTTCTGCAAGGATGATGATCGTTTCTGGTGTGTTGCTCTTACTTTTTATTGTTGTACACCTTGCCCAATTCACACTTGGTTGGTTCAAACCAACTCCGTTTGTTCACGGCGAAGTTTACAACAACATTTCGCAAGCATTTGCAGTAGGTTGGATCGCTTGCTTTTATATCTTTATGATGTTCATCGTATGCATGCATTTGTACCATGGCATTTGGAGCTTCTTCCAGACCCTTGGGCTTG
>CAYYRP010000013.1:0-69384 GCA_964474235.1 uncultured Isosphaeraceae bacterium | reverse complement strand
CAGATCTTGATTGGGCAAACGCAGGTTGGGATCTTAGCGATGGTTGGGGAATCACCATGGGTACATTCCGCCTTCACCAAGGTCGAGTATCACAAATTGATGATCAATACCAAATGGAAATTGGTCACAACCCAAATGCAAACGTTGAAAACGGTCTTGCAATCGACTACACAGGCGACGATCTTCGTTTCTGGGTAGAAATGACAAACGGTGCTAATGGTACTGGTACAGCCAACGATGGTGATTACAACTTCAACCTTCGCGGTGAGTACATGGCTGAAGGCAACTGGGGTCAATTCGACCAATTCACCAGTGCCGAAGGTGGCGCTGCTGGTACATTGATTGGTCTTGGGTACAACTCACTGAACAACTCAGATGCTTCAGACGGTGATGCAACTTGGAACGTTGATGTCCAAATGCAATTCGGTGGCTATGGTATCTATGTCGCTTACACTGACTTCAGTGATGACTCAGGCGCCGCTGGTGACTGGGATCAAACAGACATCATGGGCAGCTACTACCTCAACAGCGACTGGGAACTCTATGCTGCATACAGCGACTTGAACAACTCAAGTGATGATCACAACGATGGCAGTACATTTGCTGTTGGTGTGAACAACTACTGGGCGGGTCAAAATGCTCGTTGGACAACGCAGTACACTCAAAACGAACGTGACGTTGATGGCGATGTTGATACATTCAGCACACAACTTCAGTTCTACTTCTAATCAGAAGTTGATTTGAGAGTCATATTTGACTTGAACGCAGGTCGGCTCTTTGAGCCGGCCTGTTTTTTTTACCCCGGGCCGAGGGTGCACACATCGCATAGCGATGTGTGCACATACCGAGACCCGGGGTAAAAAAAAACAGGCCTGTAGATTTTTGAGGACAACGAAGACATCCGGTGCTCGCTCTCACTCGTTGAACACTGCTTGCAGTGTTTCACTCGCGAGAGCGGCATTCGATCGACGCTTGCTGCCTGCAACCCATATTCGCAATACACAACCCGAGGGGTAATAAACGCAACCCAAACTTAGCAAAAACTACCCCGCGGGTTGTTTATTTAAAAAATAGAATAAACTACCCGCGGGGTAGTTTTAAGTTAAACTCCACAGCAAGAAAGGTCTACGGATGGATCAACGCCTCATGCAATGGATTGCCTCGGCTTTGCTCGCACTTATTGCGAGTAGCCAAGTATGTGCGCAATTACAAAAAATAGATACGCAAAGTCAACTCGACGACCTCATGCGACAACTTAACCACGTCGAGGCAGTCAACGCGGAAGTACGCTTAGAACTCGATGCCGCACAAGCAGACCTTAACGACGGTTGGCTCGACGATCAACGCGCTGCCCAAGTCGCATCCCTAGTGCAAGAAATAATAAACCATGCCGACACCCGCACAAATCTTCGCGGAGACGGTCTCATGATGGGCTGGTCGAACGGTTTCTTCTTGGCGAGTGCAGATGGCAGGCACAGACTTAATGTTTCAGGCATGATGCAAGCAAGGTACACAGCGAGTTGGGTTGGGGAAGATAATCCACGCCCAATTGATGATTGGCAATCTGGCTTCGATATTCCACGTGTTCGTTTTGATATCAGTGGACAAATAGCCAATCCAAATATGAGTTACCTCATCCAGGCTGGTTGGGGAAGGTTAGATCCAGATCATATGACAAACAATGATTCTGTGATTGATCAACGTTTGTGGGAAGTCTGGGCAAAAATGAAAATTGCAGACAACCTTGCTTTAAAAGTAGGACAGTTCAAATTACCCTTTACACGCGAAACTCTCGTAGACGCTTCTAGACAACTTGCAATTGAGAAATCATTGGTTGATCATAGACTTGGTCTTGAAATGTCTACCGGTGTTGAACTAGTTTGGTCTAACAGGGATCGTCGGTTCTTTCTCGCATTCACAAACGGCTCGGGTGCATTGTTATGGTCAAATACAATATTTAACAAGCCAACCACGATGCCGCCTTGGCCAGCACTAAGCAGAGATACATCCTATTCGTTCACGCTTCGGCACGAATGGAAACTCTCGGGCAACTGGGAACAATTCAACCAGTTCACAAGTCCACCTGGAAAAAGCAAGGGCACGATGATTGGTGTTGCAGGGCACCGTCAAAATTTAGAACGTGAAAGCGAAGATGTAGTTGGTGGTTTCCCAGACGGCACCGCGTATGGCCTGACCGCGGACTTGAGCCTCCTTCTTGATGGTGCTTCTTTCTTTGTCTCAGGCACATATCATCATCTAAATGGTTTTCAATTGTCCAGTGGTGTAGAAACAATGGATTGGTATGGGATTGTCGCACAAGGAGGTACGTATGTCACAAACAGCACCGAACTCTATGGAAGAGTTGAGGTAGGCGGGTTGCATGGGCTAACATTTATTTCCTCAACAAATACGGATTTGCAAATAATGACTGTTGGAATGAATCATTATCTCGATGGACAGGATATGAAATTGAGCGCAGATGTTGGCTATAGTTTTGGCGAAGTGACTTCTTTATTTTCAAATTCACTAGCAGGGTGGCGAGCTGATGCGGAGCGTCATGATCAAGTTGTTATTCGAACGCAGTTACAGGTGATGTTCTAAGGATTATTATTATGGTTACTTTTACAATGACAACAAGACCACGTTTCACCAAAAAGATTGTGCAGGTTCTATGTCTTAGCGTGCTCACATCATTTGCGAGCGCGGATCCATTTCAAGACCAGATAGACGCATTGCAGCAACGTATTGATTCGATGGAAGCTGATACAGACGAGATGCGCAGTTCGTTAGATATGCTTCGTTCTGACGCAGAGCGCGAATGGCTAACCGAAGAGCGATCTGTTCAAATAAAAACAATTGTCCACGACATCCTTTCTGATGCAGATAGCAGAACAAACTTGATGGGGGATGGTCTGCTCGGCGGTTGGGATGAAGGATTCTTTATTGCAAGCAGTGACGGACGATTTAAGTTGAAAGTGGGTGGGCTCCTGCAAGAGCGGTATATTCTGAATCATCTTCGGGTTGGGCTCAGCCCAGCGCCAAACGACCCCGCTTCGAACGACCGGTGGCGGGGAGGATTCGAAAATACGAGAACACGGCTCAACATCAGCGGTCATATTTTCGATCGAGACACAACATTTTTGATACAGCCTGGATATGGTTGGAGGGACCCAAACGCGTTTGGATCTGGTTTTGTCGGAACGCCGATGTTGAATATAGAGGCTCGCCTCTGGGACGCTTGGATAAAGTTTAAACTCAGTGAAGAATGGTCTGCGAAGGTCGGCATTTTTACAATGCCCTTTACACGGGAATCACTTGTCAGTGATCAATACCAACTTGCTGTTGACCGCAGCCTTATTGACTACCGAATTGGGCTAGGAAGATCGCAGGGTGTGCAATTTACTTGGGCAAATGAAGACGCTCGTGTTTTTACATCTATTACGAATGGCTCAATCACATTGGGCTCAAACGATATTGCTTTGAACGCCGACGGCACATCTGCAGTTGACGGTTTGTTAGGCGCTAACCAAATTCCACCTTGGTCTTCTATTCGAAACGGGACTGTTTGGTCATCTACCACCCGCATGGAATTATTACTCGATGGTGGGTGGTCGCAATGTAGGGAGTTTACAAGTCCAATTGGAGCGAGTAATGCTTCGATGATTGGCATTGCCTTCCACGCTCAGAGAGGCGTGAATGCCAATAAATCGAATTTAACTTCAGAACTTGATCTGGGCGTAACGGCAGATTACTCCCTGAATTTTAACGGCGGTTCATTTTTTGTTTCGGGGACATATCATAACCAAAAAGAAGTTTCTAATTTTAGACTTGGCAATACGCCGAATGTCGATTGGGTTGGGTATGTTGTTCAGGGCAGTGTCTATACGAGTAGCACATCAGAAGTATTTTTACGCTTCGAAGGGGGTGGTGCAAAACAAGAATTGTATGGGGGCGATGACGTCCATATTCTCACAACAGGCGTGAATTGGTATCTTGACGGTCAGGATTTGAAAGTCACAAGCGACTTCGGTTGGAGTTTTGGAGAAATCAGCCAACAAATGCAAAACTATATGGTCGGCTGGCGTGGTTCAGATAATCAAAACGCCGAGTGGCTCTTTAGAACGCAGTTGCAGTTGTCCTTCTAAGAAAACAACCCCGCGGGTTGTTTTCTTACCGAATTTCTACAGTACTCACGCCTTCTACAAGCATTTCGTACGCTTGGGCGACATCATCGCCTTGCATTCGCACGCACCCCATGGATGCGTCTTTGCCGATCGAATCGGGATCAATCGTCCCATGCATTCCAAGACCAGAAAGGTCCTTTGTTCGTTCTTCGATGCCCTCTAACCCGATCCATCGTTCGCCAATTGGATTTTGTGGATTGTCTGCACCGAAAAATTCGCGAGTTCTAGGGTTCGTCCAAGGCGGGTTGATCAACTTAGAATTTTTTCGGACTTTGAATAAACCAGTGGGCGTTGAGTTGTACTCGCCAAGACCAACCCGGAAAGATCGGACAAGTACTCGGTCGTTTCCATCGCCGAGAAAAATATCAGCGCGGTACGTATCTTTATCAACAACAGCGTGGAAGGGACCCGTCACAAGTTTTAAATTTTGTCCAACACGAATTGCCGAAGGTTTATTGATCCCGTTGATTCTTTGAATAAAGCGCCAATCAACTTGCAATCCCATCTTGCTTACAATTCCCGAAAGCGTGTCGCCGCCGCGAACGGTATAGTCGATAGAAAAAGGATCATTGCTATCGATATTTCTTGAAAAGACTAGATCATCTGCAAGATCAGCAAGCACACCGCGAGCTTGTGCTTCTTCGGTCGGTGTTAAGGCGCCGCTTCGTAATGAAGCAGAAAGTGATCGCTGCGCAGCTGAGAGTTGGTTGTTGTCGAGTAATGCAAGACCGTCTTCAAGTTTTGATGAAATTGAAGTGTCGGGTGTTGTCGAAGCGAGCGGAATAATTTCAGGAATCTCTATTTCTTCTTCCACTGGCTCTGGGGCAGCAATCGCAACAACAGGAGTTGGCGTTTCAACAATAGGAGGGGTGACTGGAGGTGTAGGAACTGCAGGTTTTTCTACAACTGCAACTTCTTCAAATTCAATACCCTGCGGATCGGGCCAGAGAAACCATGTGATCGCAGCACCTGCCGCAATGACCAAAAGCCAAGATAGTTTTTTTCGCCCCTTTTTGCGTCTGTACATGGTTCCGCGACGAGCAAGAGAGATACCGCTTTGGCTTGGAAGTGACATGGTGTGGATTGTACGGCGGAACGAACGTTTGGTCTACGAAGTTATAAGCCCAGAAGGTGTTGCAATTGCAGTCAACAGGTGGTCGTGGTCTTCAAGCGTAATTTGGTCAAGTACTTGGCACTCGAATCCAACACCAATTGCAAGCGGGGGGCGGACCCGCGACAGGAAACGGTCGTAAAAACCTCCGCCTCGACCAAGTCGTCCCCCTTGCGAGTCGAAGGCGAGCCCCGGAACGAGGACAACATCAATGGAATCTGCAGGAATGACCTGCCGCTCCTTTGGCTCAAAGAGGCCATGGCGTGTTTCAAGGAAGGCATTTGGATCAAGAGAAGTAAGTAACCCAGCTTGCATCGAGTTACTTTCCCAATTAACCACAGGAACACAGACAGTTTTTCCGCTGTGTATCCAAGCTTGCATGATTGCATGTAAATCAACTTCAAGTGGCAGTGGAAGAAATGACATGATTGTCTCAGAAGATTCAACCGATGCCATCGATTGCAAGCACTGCGAAACTGCAATGCTTTTTTCCATCAACGTTTCTGTTGTCATTGAAATGAGCTTCTTCTTCACATCATTTCGCTGCTGCTCTTTGTTCATCACGAATCCTTAGATGAAAAATACGAGGCAGTAATGTTCGGCAATTCGTCTGGGTCGTGATCAGTTGGAGCGATGACCGTCCTTCTATTTTTGACATCATCAACTGCACCGACAATTGCATCGTATGCATCTCTTGATTTTGGTGCCTTTGCAAGGTAGATCACAAGTTGACTTAACGTTAACTTGCATTCTGGCATACCAATTCGTTCGACGATGAGCCAAGCCGCCGCCGCCTGTTCCATCGCACGGGGATCTGCAAGGCCAATATCTTCGCTTGCAAAAATCGAAGCACGCCTTGCAATGAAGCGCGGGTCTTCGCCTGATTCAAGCATGCACGCAAGCCAGTACAACGAACCGTTGACATCGCTTGCACGCATAGATTTAATAAACGCACTCGCGTGATCGTAGTGTCCACTCGCGCTTCGGTCGTATCGCAGCGATTTTTGCTGCATCGATTGTGTTGCGATAGCAAGCGTTATGTTACCACTTGGTGTACTCAGTACAGCAATTTCAAGCGCAGTAAGTGCAGCTCGCGCATCACCATCTGCGCGGTGCGCTAGATGTTCGAGTGCGTCTTCTTGGACCGACAGATCAAGTGACCCAAAGCCACGTGGGTTCTTGATTGCTCGATCGAGCAAGGATCTAATGTCCTCGGTATCGAGTGGTTCTAAATGAAAGACGGTTGATCGGCTCACGAGCGCATCGTTTACGGTGTAGCCTGGATTTTCAGTTGTTGCGCCGACAAGGATCACAACGCCTTGCTCTACAGAATCGAGTAAGACATCTTGTTGGCTTTTACTAAAGCGGTGGATTTCATCGAGGAATACAATTGTTCGTTGCCCAGAATTTCGGATGCGACTTTTTGCTTCGTCAATCACTTTGCGTATCTCACTAACCCCAACTTGCGCAGCGTTATAAGAAAGAAACTCGCCTTCCGTTTCATTCGCGATCACTGAAGCAAGTGTTGTTTTTCCAGTACCGGGAGGTCCCCAAAATATAATGGAAGTGAGACGATCCGCCGAAATCATGCGAGGTAATAGCATGTTAGCACCGAGCACGTGTTGCTGGCCAACAACTTCAAGAAGGTGTCGTGGGCGAAGACGATCTGCAAGTGGTCGGATTGAATCCTGTTTTTTCTGTGTTTGTTCCTCAAATAAATCGGGCATTATTTGATTGTAATGGGTGCAGGCTCCGATAACGAAAAACAATGGCAATTATTAGTTCCAACTTCTCAGAAGTGAGGTATTCTTCCTAACATTATGTGTGGAATAGTTGCGTATATTGGAAATAAGGAAGCTCGAGAACTTCTTCTTGAAGGTCTTAAGCGGCTTGAATATCGAGGCTACGACTCAGCAGGTATTGCCATGCTTAACGGCGGAGTACATGTGGCAAAAACCATTGGCCGAGTTGCTGGACTCGAAGAAATAATTTCAAATGACGAGAATTTTGGTGGTAGTCTAGGAATCGCACACACGCGCTGGGCAACACATGGTGAGCCAAGTGATGCGAATGCACATCCACACAGTGATGACGTAACACATGGACATGGAATCCGGCTTGTGCACAATGGCATTATCGAAAACTATGTTTCGTTGAAAACATATCTGCAAGATAAGGGTCATACGTTTACGAGTGAAACCGATACAGAAGTGTTGACACATTTGATTAGCGAGTTTTACGATGGTGATCTTGAACGCGCTGTGCAGACTGCATTAAAAGAAGTAACTGGTGCATACGCAATCGCAGTGATTTGCGAAAAGGAGCCAGGTGTTCTCGTAGCTGCAAGAAAAGGTTCGCCTCTTCTTGTTGGTGTTGGCAAGAATGAGTACGTTGTAGCTTCAGATTCGAGTGCAATTGTTGCACACACAACACAAGCGTTTTTGCTTGACAACGAAACAGTTGCAAGAATGACGCGAGATTCATTTAGAACGACGACAATTGATAATGTTGAATTAACGCCTGAACTCAAAGAACTCGAATTTACGTTAGAACAAATTGAACTCGGTGATTTTGATCATTTTATGTGCAAGGAAATCTACGAACAACCAACGACACTTCGAACGAGTATGCAAGGTCGTGTTGACCCAATTGGTGGAACGATTACGTTGGGTGGTGTTTCTGAACTTGCAGATGAACTCGTCAGAGCAAAACGTGTGTTGTTGCTTGGGCAAGGCACAGCATTGCACGCTGCGATGATTGGCGAATATCTGCTTGAAGAACTTGCAGGTATTCCAGCAGAAGTAGAATTTGCAAGTGAGTTTCGGTATCGCAATCCAATTGTCGAAGAGGGAACAGTTGCTATTGCAGTAAGTCAAAGTGGTGA
This sequence comes from uncultured Isosphaeraceae bacterium, assembly GCA_964474235.1. Classification (GTDB taxonomy): domain Bacteria; phylum Planctomycetota; class Phycisphaerae; order Phycisphaerales; family SM1A02. Next base: position 61,205 of record CAYYRP010000013.1, on the reverse strand, counting down.
AACTGCTGACACGCTTGCTGCAGTGCAAGAAGCCAAACGCAGAGGCGCAACTTCGCTAGGTGTTGTAAATGTTGTTGGCTCTTCAATTGCTAGAGAAACAGATGCGGGCGTGTATCTTCGAGTTGGGCCAGAAATTGGTGTGGCTTCGACGAAGGCATTTATTGGTCAAGTTGGTGTATTGACAATGCTTGCGATGTATTTAGGTCGCAGCCGCCATCTTGGACGTGACGAGATGATGCGATTGTTGACATCGTTTGAAGAAATCCCGCGAAAAATTGAAAGTGTGCTTGCGCAATCTGATCATATTCTCGAAGTTACTTCACGAGTTGTGAATCGTGACAATTGGCTATTTCTTGGGCGCGGTTTGCATTACCCAGTGGCACTTGAAGGTGCACTGAAACTCAAAGAAATTAGTTATATTCACGCAGAGGGGATGCCAGCAGCTGAAATGAAACATGGTCCAATTGCATTGATCGACAAGGGCATGCCTGTTGTGATTGTTGCAACAAAGGGGAGCCAGTACGAAAAAGTCATTGGGAACATGGAAGAAGTACGTTCGCGTGGTGGACACGTGATCGCGGTTGCTACTGAGGGTGACGAACAAATTCGCAATCACTGTGATGATGTCTTTTACGTCCCTGACGTTCCAGAACCATTGCAACCACTACTCACAGTTATTCCGTTGCAACTCCTCGCGTATCACGCTGCTGTACTTCGCGGTAAAGATGTTGATAAGCCGCGAAACCTCGCGAAATCAGTCACGGTGGAATAAATTATTTTCTTCGATTGAAGTTGCAAACTTGCGCCGAGTTGGTGCTGTAAGTTCAATAAAAATTGCGCCCAAGATCGCAGCGAGTGTGAGTTCTGCACTAAGCACGCCAACGCCAAATAACATTGTCGCCATGCAGAGTTGCGATGGACCAGCGTCGACAAGCGGCATGGTGATTCGCATAGCATTCACACTTGTTCGCCCCCCAAGAATAAGTAACCCGATCATGCCCCCGAGCCACCGTCCGTCACTTGAGATGAGGACTACAAGCACAATCGGCCAAACCGAAAGTGCATCAAGTGGATGGATGAGCACCATCGCAGTTGCGGCAATGCTGGGAATTGCTGCGTAATCGGTGAACCATTGAAGCCAAGGCATACTTCGTTTTGGAATCAACCAGCATACCGGCAAGAGTAACAGTGGAAGTAACCAAACAAGAGACATCGCCCCTTGCACTGTCCACGCGCTGTAAAAAGCAGCGATAGAAGCAATGATCCACGAGACCCAACCGCAACGAATCATAAGAGCTGCGCCGCCAACTTCTGAATCATCCGCGGCTTGTTGTTCCCAGCGCGTAAAAGTCCATGGACCCGCGCCGAGGCACGCGCCGATTGCAATTGAAGAGGCAATGTCTGTTTCCCACCAATAATGAGATGCGACTGCGATAAGACCTCCCGGAATAATTGCAGCCCAAATACCTACTGTAAGTGAAGTTGCAGTGTTTGATTTTGCGTTCACAGTCCTACGAAGTGAACCGCTAAATAAAACGAGACACACAAGCACAAGAACGTAATCGCGAAGTGTACGTTGGTCTTTCCACTGCGCAGTTTTCCACGTGGTGATGGATTGATCGAGTTCGTATTGTTGATCTGCACGTAACTGCATAATGACTACATCAGAAGCGCCGATTTTTTCGGCAGCTTCAATATCAACTTTTTGTTGTTGCTCAAGTTGTTCTACAAGTTGGTGTTCTTGGATGCCCCCTTGGAAAATGCCTTCCCAATATGTTGGAGCAAGGTAACCAAATATTGCTGGTCCAAGAATGATGCCACCAAACACACCGCCGATGATGGAGGAGCCGCGGATTTTGGCGAGCCGTAGAATCGCTGCGATGATCAGTGGGAGAAATAGAAGCAACGTGTGCTGCGTAGTACTGTTTATGACAAGTTCTTTCATCGTGGTAGGCTATGGTCCATGTTGCGAGATCAAAAGTGTTGGAAGGTTCGTGGTGGGGCAGTATCCCTTGAAAAGCCAGTTCTTGTTGGGATTCTCAACGTTACGCCTGATAGTTTTAGCGATGGGGGAAAATATGATACAGTCGATCATGCAGTCGCTACGGCTAGGGAGATGTTTGCACAAGGCGCCCAGATTATTGATGTAGGGGGGGAATCTACAAGACCTGGGGCTGAGCCTGTTTCTGCTGAAGAACAAATCCAGCGTGTTGTTCCCGTTATAGAGAGAATCGAAGGTCTAGTCTCCATTGACACAACAAGCAGTGCGGTAGCAGCGGCAGCGATTGAAGCTGGGGCGTGCATCATCAATGATGTTTCTGCGTGTCAGGATGATCGAGGGATGTTTGCGTTGGCAGCAAAAAAAGGGGCTGGATTGGTTTTGATGCACCGTCTCGTGCAACCAAAGGTCGATCAATACAGTGATGCTTACGAGACCAAACCTGAATACGCCGACGTGGTCCGTGAAGTGCTTCATTGGCTGTTAAACCGCGCTGATGTTGCTGTGGGATATGGTGTTGCTCGTGAATCTATTGCGCTTGATCCGGGATTGGGTTTTGGAAAGAGCGTTGAGCAAAATATGGCACTCATCAAAGGGATTGGGGCCTTTGTAGAAACAGGGTACCCAGTGTTCATTGGTGCAAGTCGAAAAAGTTTCATTGGATCAATGAGGTGTATCAGCGAACCTCGCGAGCGTGACGCAGCATCTGCAAGCATGGCTGCGGAGATGTGGCGAGATGGTGCACAGGTTTTTCGAGTCCACGATGTACGAACGCACTGCCGAGTGTTACAATCTACGCTTCACGAAACGGACAAAAACAGGAGATAAACCCGTGGCTTTAGAATTTACAGACGCAAATTTTCAAGAAGAAGTACTTGGTGCAAGTGGACCGGTTTTGGTTGACTTTTGGGCAGAATGGTGTGGTCCTTGCAAAGCAATCGGTCCAGCAATCGAGGAACTTGCAACAGAATACGCTGACAAAGCGAAGGTTGGAAAAGTAGATATCGATTCCAATCGCGATGTTGCGATGCAATATAATATTCAGTCAATCCCAAGCATTTTGATTTTCAAAGATGGACAAGTGGTTGAGACATTTGTTGGCATGAATGGCAAGGATGACCTTGCCGCTGCAATAGACGCTGCAATGTAATATTTTTCAGGGGACACTGGGGCCGTAGCTCAGCTGGGAGAGCGCTTGCATGGCATGCAAGAGGTCGTCGGTTCGATCCCGATCGGCTCCACTCGCTACGAAAAAACCAACCCCATCGGGTTGGTTTTCTTCTTCGTTACGTGGATCCGTGCCCTGACAAGTCAGGGCAACGACGCCAAGGGCGTCGTTCTGGCTCGCGTCTCGCCACCACTGGTAGTGGCTCGGCGTCGATCCCGATCGGCTCCACTCGCTACGAAAAAACCAACCCCATCGGGTTGGTTTTCTTCTTCGTTACGTGGATCCGTGCCCTGACAAGTCAGGGCAACGACGCCAAGGGCGTCGTTCTGGCTCGCGTCTCGCCACCACTGGTAGTGGCTCGGCGTCGATCCCGATCGGCTCCATTTTTTTACCCCCCAGGGCAATAAAAACTTGAGCGATTTGGCTCCGAGCCAGCTTGGCTCCGAGCCAAGTTGACTCGGAGCCAATGCGGGTACTATGCGATGATGTCGAATACAACAGCGAGAGTGATGGCGGGAAATCCACAAACGAACAAATCACTTTACAGAGCAATTCGTTTTATGGTGCATGATGCAGCGATCGCAATTGATTTTCCAGATGGGACCAGATCGCTCATATTGAGGGAAATCGAGATGGATCGAGCGAAAAAACACGCCAGAGTAGATCGGGTCTATGGATACAGTGACTTTGCTCCAATCGGCGGTCTGTCAGGCGACCGAGACATCGGCGCAGCACAAGCGACCACAGAGTGTTTGATTCGAAATGGGATTTCGGTTGTGATCGCTGATCGTACATTGCCCCTGTTGTACGTCGATGAAATGCAAGCGGCAGGAATCACAGTTGAACTTGATCAAGAGATGGGTGTCCTTGATCGAAGGGTCAAAGATAGGGAAGAACTCGCTCATTTACTCCATGCGCAACAAGTGACCGAAGAAGTGATGCGGATGGCATGTGAAACCGTAGCAAGCGCAACCCCAGACAAAAACGGAGCATTGCGTTGTGGTGGATCGCCGCTGACGAGTGAACGGCTTCGAACAATGATCGATACATTCCTTCTTGAAAAAAACTTTTTCAACCCACCCTGCATTGTTGCGGGCGGAAGTGATGGCGGCGATTGTCATGAACTTGGCACTGGTGTTTTATACACAGCGCAGCCAGTCATTATTGATATTTTTCCACTTGATAAAAAAACAATGTACAACGGTGATTGCACTCGTACAGTAGTGCATGGAAATATCCCAGATGAAATCGCACGTATGCACACTGCGGTTGTCGAAGCAAAACAGGCAGCAACTGCAATCACAAAAGCGGGTGTTACCGGAGAAGCAGTGCACCTTGAAACCGTGAGAGTACTTGCGGAACATGGATATGCCGAAGGTTTACCAAAAGAACACGACCCCAAAACTTTTTGTTCAATGCCACACGGTACTGGCCACGGCATTGGGCTCGAAGTACACGAACCACCACTGCTCGATAGAAACGGCGCGGTGTTACTTGAAGGTGACGTCATCACAATCGAACCTGGTTTGTACTCTCGCGCACTTGGTGGTGTGCGAATTGAAGACATGGTTGTTGTTACGGCAAATGGTTGCGAAAATTTCAACAGTTTGCCAGAAGAATTAGCATGGAAGTAATTTCATTAGTATTGGTGTTGATTGGATCCCCAACTCCCGAAAAATCGTTTGAGATTATTACAGTTCCAGAAGGTTTTACGAAACAAATTATTGCAACGGAACCACTTGTGATGGATCCCGTTTCATTTTGTTTTGATGACCAAGGTCACATTCTTGTTGCAGAATCTTTTCGTCAAGAAAACGGTGTGCCAGACAACAGATCAAGTTCGTTTTGGCTGCTTGATGATCTTGCATCGCAAACAATTGAAGACCGCCTTGCAATGTTTGAAAAATGGGCAGATCAACGTGAAAATGGAATGGACTTTTATACTGACAAGCAGGAAAGAATTCGCTTACTCACAGATAAAAACAACGATGGCGTGTTTGATCGTGTAAGTGATTTTGCTTCAGGTTTTAATGAACCGCTTGATGGCACTGGCGCCGGAGTATTGGCAATGGATGGGACGGTTTGGTACACAAACATTCCACACTTGTGGCGGATTGATGATTTTGATGAAGATGGAAAAGCCGATCGACGTGAAAAGTTGTACACAGGATTTGGTGTACGCGTTGCACTCCGTGGTCATGATTTACACGGGCTCGCACTCGGGCTCGATGGGCGGATGTATTGGTCGCTTGGTGACCGTGGGTACCACATTGAATTAGATGACGGCAAAGTGTTCCACAGTCCGGGAGAGGGCGGTGTTTTTCGGTGTGAACTAGATGGATCTGATCTTGAAGTTTTTCATCATGGTTTACGCAACCCGCAGGAACTTGCTTTTGATAAGTATGGAAATCTTTTTACTGGTGACAATAATTCAGATGACGTAGACAAGGCTCGGTTGGTTTATTGTGTTGAAGGTGGTGAAACTGGTTGGCGAATGGAATACCAAACACTACAAGACAAGAACGCGCGTGGTCCTTGGGTGCAAGAAAACGGCTGGGATCCATTTGCAAAGGACCGACCAGCGTGGATTCTGCCAGCAGTCGATACGATTGGCTCAGGACCATCAGGTTTGGTGGCGTATCCCGGTGCAGGATTTCCCGCAAGGTACGAAGATCATTTCTTTCTATGCGATTTTCGAGGTGGCGCATCACACTCAAACGTGTTGTCATTTGCAGTTGAACCCAAGGGTGCGGGGTTTACGATGGTCGACTTGCATCCTTTCGTTGAGAACGTGTTGTGTACAGATGTAGATTTTGGGTACGACGGTCGAATGGTTGTGAGCGATTGGGGCGAAGGCTGGACTGGAAATAATGAAGGTCGGCTGTACGGAGTATGGAATAATGCACAGGTGAAAGAGGGAGATGTATCAAACATTTTCTCTGAGGGTTTTCATCAGTACGATGCAGAGGAGCTCGTTGATTTTTTATCACACATTGATCGGCGTGTACGCATTCGCTCGCAACTTGCACTTGTTGACGACGGCGCTTCTGAACCACTTGTTGCTACGTTGCAAAGTGCAAATCAAATTGCACGGATCCATGCAATGTGGGGGTTGGCGATGCTTGACAGATCTGGTGAACCTCAAATGGAGCACATCGCGCCGCTTCTTGATGATCCTGATAAAGAAATTGTTGCACAAGCATGTCATATCCTTGGAGAGTCAACGTATGAGGTGGCATTTCCAAAACTTACATCGCTGATCACAAGCGATTCTCCTCGCGTGCAGTTTTTTGCAACAATTGCAGCGAGTCATCTCGGGGATCCAAAACAAGAAGTGTTACAAATGTTAGAGGAGAACGACAACGGAGACGTCTATTTGCGCCACGCGGGAGTAGTTGCGCTTGCAGGAAGCCAAACCCAAGAGTTTCTTTCAAATCTTTCTTCACATCAAAACCATGCAGTTCGATTGGCCGCAGTATTGGCTCTTCGAAAACAAGCATCTCCACTTGTTGAAATATTTTTACATGATGAAAATCTCAACATAGCAACCGAAACCGCCCGTGCAATTCACGATGTGCCAATTGACGCGTCAATGGAGGGCTTGGCATCATCGCTTTCTGCCGCCAACGGTAAGCCTTGGCAACGTAGAGCAATCAGCGCAAGCAAAAGACTTTCAGTGGGTGCAAAAGAAGTTGCACAGTTTGCAGCAAATGCAAATCACAATATACAAATTCGAAAAATAGCTATCGATGCGCTGCAAAGTTGGAATGAACCGTTTCCAAGAAGAGAAATTGTTGAAGGTCGAATTGTGCATGAAGTAAACAATCCTTCGATTGGTGAGATAGATCAAGAAATACTACTGATTGTCGCAAACACTGAAGGTGAACTTTTAGCGGATGCGCTTTTGCTTGCTCAGTCAAACAATGTTGTGTTGCAGGAGGAATTGACAAGAACGTTGCTGGAGGATGAATCACAGCCAATCCCGCTTCGAGTGTACTGTGTCCAAATCTTACATGATGACCGTGCAATTGCCTATGGTTTACAAAGCAAGGTGTGGCAACTTCGCGCTGCGTCTCGTGACCTCCTGCTCGTGCACGACTCGGATCGCGCGGTATCGCTCTTGCTCGACACTGTTGACGGAGGCGAAATGGGTGAAGCGCAAGCGGCGATTACGTCGCTTGCAAAAGATACGGACGGGTTTACCAACATTGACAAGGAATCGCTGCCAGTTGAATTGCAACTCGAGTTTGCGCACGCAAGTGGTGACACGTTGATGTTCGGAGATCCGCTCAAGGGCTGGTGGTTACACCGTGGTGGCAATGCGAATGCAGGGAAAAAAGTTGTTTACGATAATCCTCGAAGTCAATGTATTCGTTGCCATAAAATAAACGAACATGGCGGTATTGCAGGCCCACCGCTAGATGGCGTTGCTGACCGTCTTAGTGAACGAGAGTTATTAGAATCTTTACTTGTGCCGAATCTACATGTTGCTGAGGGGTATGGCGAATATTCTGCAATGCCACCTATGGGTGTGTTGCTTGACCATAGAGATTTGAGAGATGTGATGGCGTATCTTAAAACACTCAAGACTGAGAAGTAGCGAACTTTACCATGAGTTTGTGTAACGTAACTGCCACGAAACCAAGCAAGTAACTTAATCCAATTGCAATGACAACCGTGTAGAGCCCGGGTTGAATCTCTGTCTTAACGAGATCTTTGCCTTCTGAAGCGACAAGAAACAGAGCAATCCCAAATACATCAAGCATTGACCAGCGAGCCATTCCCTCAAGAAGTATTTTTCCACGAATGTGGCGTTTGACTTTCATTGGAATAACCCAAATGACGAGGAGGAATGCAAGCCGAAAGAGTGGTATGAACACAACTGCTCCAACCATGATGATAAATAAAACCCAATGTTCACCTACTTGTAACAATTCAATAATGTCATAAATGCTGTACGAACGTGAGACAAGCAGGAACTGGCTGATTCGAAGAAATGTCGCGTGGACAGCCTCAATGAGTGCTGCTGCTGAAACAAAGACAAGGAGAGGGACTGTCCAGCCGAAGTAGAGTTGATCGAAGAGCATCCATCGTCTTTTTGGTGAGTATGTTTGTTCGCCCTGTTCTTCCACGACGATTTTTCGTGCCATGCCCAAGACCATTTGGGACACAATCATGCTGAGCGTAATTGCGCCAACGAAGAAATAAACACCAATGTGAATTTTTGATGTGATCATCGTTTGTTTATTTGTAAGTGCAAGTAAGAGAATGACAACAAAAATATCCATGTACGACCACTTGCCAAGTAACTCAATCCAATGGAGAAATGTTGCCCTGCTCGTTGATTTCCATGGGAGGAACCATGCGGCGAAAAGAGAAGCTAATTTGACAAATGGGAAAATGATTGAGAATCCAAGAATGAGAAAACAGATGGCGTAAAGTTTGTGCTCCCACATGAGATGGACTGAGTGGGGAAGGCTGTAGATCACCTTGGCGTGAAAAACTTCGTCAAGTTCAAGAAATGGAAGGATAAGCCCTAATGTGTTCGCAGCAAGTGAGGTACAAAGGAGGATGGGGATCAGCCATCCCTTCTTTTGGGCCCAAGATCGCATCGTATTTCGTTCTGCCACGATTGCATGATACCCCAGAAGGTTGCTGCCGCGATTTGTGAACTTATGTACAATGCCCGACATGGAAATGGTACTTCTTACAAACGGTTTATGGCTTGCGTTTCTCATCGGTTGGTGTTTGCTCTGTTATGGAGATGCCAAAGGTCGAAGGTCACGCGGCGAAGGCGAATAAGTTACTCTTGGAGCCTGTTTGCAATTTTTTGCATTTCTTCTTCAACTGATAAAAATACACCAACTACTGTGGGATCGAAGTGGCTACCGCTATCTTTTTTGATGATTGCAACAGCTTCATTGTGTGTCTTGGCATCTTTGTACACACGCTTTGATGTGAGCGCATCGTAGACATCTGCGACTGCAACAATTCGTGCAGGCAAATTATTTGTCTCTCCACGTAAACCAAATGGATACCCGGTGCCATCCCATTTTTCGTGATGCCCGAGGGTGATTTGAATTGCTGTGTCTACCCATGGGTCGCGTCCAAGTTGCTCGGAAAGTGAGATTAGAATATCTGCGCCAATTGCTGCGTGACGTTTCATTGAATCAAACTGTTCATTGGTTAATGTGTTTGGGTTGAGGAGAATGTCGTCGGAGATGCCCACTTTGCCAATATCGTGAAGAATAGAGGTAGCGCCAATGATCGACACTTCTGCTTGGGAGAGTAGTTCTGGGTGTAGTTTTGCAACCTTTGCGGCAATTAATGTTGTGTAATGCCTGATTCTAGATAGATGTTTTCCGGTGTCATCATCTCGAGATTCTGCGAGTTTTGCGAGACCTACAATGATCGCCATTCTAGAGGGTGGGGGCTGTCCTTCAGTTTGTTCGGTATGAAGAAATGCTAATTTTGACTCTGCAGCAATCCTCGCTTGTTTTTCAGTTGCGAGCTCCACGCGAAGCATAGCAACCTCATCCTGAAGAGAGAGGACTGGCTTCGATCGTACGATTGTTGGAATTGCGGTCATTGGGGCGAGGTATTCACACCGATAATCCCGCGACACAGCTTTTCTTTCACTTAATTTGACCACTTGTTTGACTCCGAGTCAGTAAAACTATACGGTATTACATTGACTCCGAGTTCATAAAAAAACGTAAAAAACAGGCTGTAAACTGTTGGTATTACATGATATAAATTGACTCCGAGTCAATTGAGGGGTCGGATGAAGATGTTGCAGAAGTCGGCGATAGAGGTCGAGCCAAGGCTGATTTTTCCACTTTTTCCTTTGGTTACAAATCGCGACCACTTGCCTTCTTTTTGTGGAATCACATTTTTTTTGCCATCAATAATAAGGTACATTTCACCCTCTTGATCATCGCACTTTGCATCAACCATGATTTCAAACTGTGCGAAAGAGTTTGTAGTTGTTATCTCTCCACCCTCGCCATCATGATGCAAACTCCAAGATTGAATCGTCCAGTGTTCTTTGTCACCGTCCCAGCCAGACAAATCAATACCCGTATAAAGCGTTGTAAAACCTTTGTCCTCATCTGCAACATCCGTCGTAGCAGGGGATGAGGGCGGGAGTTCCAAAATACGAATGTTTTTAAATTCTGCCCTGGTCCCTTCTGCTTCAAGGCAAATATATCCCTTATTTGGCGTGACATTTGTTCCGCCAGAGACAAACGCTCCGTTGACTGATAAATTAATTTGTCCATCGATGCACGTCACGGTGTAATGATTCCACTCCGGCGCAGGATTCGATCGGCGCTCACTTGGCAAGCAACGTTGTACGTGTTCACCATGTGGATGTGGATCATCAGGAATCATACTTGCACCCCAAATTGAAAAAATATCACCATGCGTTGTGTACCAATCAAGTTCTTTGCCATCCATGATTTGTACTTCGATTGCACGTGTAAATGGAACACCAACCGCTGGAATAGGATCAGACCACACGAACAAACCCGCGTTCCCGTTGGGTAAAATGTGACGCCAATCGAGTTCTAACACAAAGTTTTCATACATCTTGTTTGTGCGGATGACACCAGTTGGTTTTCCGCTACAAATAATCATTTCATCTTTGACGGTCCAGGTGCTCGTCGCCCCATTGACAGTTGTCCATCCCTCAAGGTTTTCGCCGTTAAACAATGGTTTCCACGCTGCGGAGGAGGAGAGTGCACACGTAATTGCTGTGAATAATGTAATCATGCAAATATAGTACTATTTATTAGTGATTAATTGACTTGAATCGAAGGTCATTATGGAATAAGGTGAACCATTCATTTCGAGGGAGAAGGAGACTATATGTCTACAACAACACTTACACTCTTAAGTACAACGCTAATTACAGCTGCAAGTTTCTCTGCAACGTTTGATTATTACCATTTTGATACGAATATTAAACTTGGTATTGACCCTTCGATGATTGCGATTTTTGATGAAACACAACCACTCGAAGCACCAACATTTACAACGGGAATTGTAGATGCAATTGCACCAAGTACAGTGCAAGGTTGGTCATATGTAAAGACTCCGCAATCGGCGCAGTCGATGTCTGGTATTGGTCAACTTCTTGATCAATTGAAAAATTCTCAACAGTATGATTTTGTTTCTCCAGTTTTCACCGGCGAAGGTGGATTGCCATATATCCCAACTAAAGATGTACTTGTAAAAAGAACAACCACATCAGATGCAACGGAAGTCACTTCCTTGTTAGAAAATATTGGTGTTATCCTTGACACAAACTTCTCTGGAATGGATCGTGTGTATCGCGTACGAACATCTTTGCAAGATGGTCGCGAAGTTCTTACGCTTGCAAATGAACTTGCACGGATGGACATTTTTGAGTTTGCAGAAAGTGACGCAATTGCATGGGTAAAACCAATGCACATACCCAACGACCCAGAATTTAATCAACAGTGGGGTCTTCATCAATCGAACAACCATGACATGGATCTACCAGAAGCCTGGGATATCACGATGGGTAGCGAAGAAGTAGTAGTCGTCGTTCTAGATTCTGGCATTGATCAATCACATCCTGATATTCATCAACTCGCAGGTCAAACCTTTACAGGCAGTAGTTCAAATGGTAATCCAGGTAACGCATGTGATAACCACGGTACAGCGGTCTCAGGTTGCATTGCAGCAACAATAGACAACAATCAAGGCGTTGCAGGTGTTGCACCACATTGTTGGGTTCGTGCAGGAAAAATTTTCAATGAGTTGGATTTGTTTGGTTTTTGCTTAGGCTTTCTTGAATTTCAAGAAAGTTGGGCGGTGAATGGCATCACGTGGGCTGCGGATTCGGGCGCAAAAGTTACAAACTCTAGTTGGGGTGGTGGCTCGCCAATGTCATCAATCACCAACGCATTCAACACAACACGCGCTGCAGGAGTATTCCACGTAGCAGCAGCTGGGAACGATGGATCAACAACAATTGGTTGGCCCGGCAACTTAGATAGTTTAATTTCAGTTGCGGCAATGTCGTCTAACGGAACTCTTGCAAGTTTTAGTACACACGGAAATGGATTGTTTATTAGTGCTCCTGGTGAGGGCATCCGGACAACGGATCGAAGTGGTGGCGACGGATATGATGGCGGCAATACTGTGACAATCGACGGAACATCTTTTGCTTCGCCATATACCGCAGGTGTTGTTGCACTCATGCTTTCTCTTGACCCGACCTTAACACCAGACCAAGTTGAAGAAATTCTATCTGCAACAGCAGTCGATTATGGATCTGGTGGGTATGACACAACTTTTGGTCATGGGTTTATCAATGCACGTGGTGCACTTGAAGCAATTGATACAGGAGAAACATGCACAGGGGATGTTGATGGTGACGGGATGGTCGGCGTGTCAGATATTTTGTTAGTCGTAGATGGTTGGGGACCATGCGGTGGTTGTGATGCGGACATTGACGGCGATGGATCCGTTGGTGTTTCTGATATTCTTGCAGTCGTAGATGCTTGGGGTGCTTGCGAGTAAATAAACGCACCACCGGTGAGTTTATTTCACAAAAACACGGCGCACATGAAGTGTTGCGTCCTGTACGGTGATTACTATCGTGTTTCCTTTGATCGAATAGGCATTATCTTCGGTGATGATGTTTACTCCATTTAGGAATACCGACGTTTTATCATCTTGAATGATTTCAATCGTGCACCATTCATTTTGATCGATTAAGTTTGCGTTGATTGGGTGACCTGTGATTCCGCCAGTTTTACGATCGCCATTTGTTGCAACATCAATTTTGAGATCCCCAAATGTAATCGTGCCATTGCCAGTCCCGTTAATTTTCGTATCTAGCCGTACGGCAGATATTTCCTGAGTTGGAATTCCGATCGAACCAGAACCACTAATGATAAGGTCACCAGCATCAGAGATTTGCCACGAGGCACCTTTAGAATCAAAATCGTTTTCATCATATACGAGTGTTTCCCATTCGCTTGAAGGATCAGTTGGAAGATGTCGCAAACGGATATCTCCAAAAGCAAAATCTCCTCGCAAGCCTCTGATCACAAGCGGTAATGGAGTGGCAACTCTGTTGTTGATAGGAATATCAGTTCCAACTCTTACACTATTTATCTCTACTGATTGAATGGCGCGAGGCTCGTCACTAAATTTAATTTCAAGTTCATGCCAAATGCCTGAACTAAGGTAACCTGCTTCGTCATCATCTGACAACTCAACTACACCACCATTTGGAAGCTGGATTTCTGCTTTTGCATTTTTAGCGAGCATGTATGTCAATTTGATGATTCCAGAATCAACAACAAAATTTGTCTTCATGGAATCACCCGCATGCGCAACGAGTGCATTTGGTCCATCGCTGATGACAAACTTTGTTGGATTGTAAATATCTAATTCTGCATTGCACGCAACTACGCCGTTATTCGTCCAGACGTCGAATGCATCTGCCCACGTTAGGTACATCCAACCTTCAACACGTTCACCCCTTTCGATAGGCGGCACAACTTGTTTCGCAACATACGCAAGTTCTCCGTCTGGCATTTTATTAATTGTGTAGGACATTTCATCGTAGCGAAGCGTAGATCCATCATCAGAAGTCGTATTTCCTATTTTTAGCATGACACATTTACCTGCTTCGAGGTTGCTAATTGATATAGTTGCTAATTTCCCGTCGTCAGAGAGTTTTACTTCTTGAATCTCGAGTTGTTCTATATTTTGAATTGGTGAACCGTATTCCCACCACCAGTTGTAATCATATTTTTCACCAGTTATTGTCGGAGCGCTGGTCAGTGCTTTTGAAAAAGTAATTTCAAAACCATTTTTGAGAAGATGCCCACTTGTCATTTCAAGTGGTGGGTTTCCGGTGAATTTGATTCTCGCAATTCCACTTCCAGGAGCAAGCCCGCCCCAACCACGATTTGTCATTCCCGCATAGAGTGTGCCCTCTGGTCCATACTCAATGTGATATGCCGACCCAACACGTTTGTGTGCAAGCCAGCAAGCGCCTTGCAAAGTTCCGTCAACGGTTTCAAAAGACGCTCTAAGAATCTGCCCATTGGTCAATTCAGCAATCATGTATTGCCCATGAAATGGACCGTGGGTTGTGTCAAGAATGACATTGCCTGTTGATCGAGACCATTGATATGGCAACCAAAGAGCGGGGTGTTCTCTCTTTAGAGTTGGAGGTTGCGTGTCACTTGGTTCCGTGTCGGGCTGATCTTCGTACCAACGAAGCGAAGCAGGGTGTCCATAAAACCCACCCTCTTTGACAGCGTACACTGGGCAGACCGGCATCCAGTCTCCTTGGTTGTCGGTGACGAGCAGCGTGTCATCTTCAAGCAAGCCCATGCCAGCAGGAGACCGAAACCCACCTGCAAAAGGTTCAACCTTTCCTTGGGGAGTTACTTTCAAAACCCAGCCACGGTAAGGCGCACGAGATTTCCCATGCCACCAGTGTGGATTCCAAAAACCAACATTAAGTGAAACGTACATGTTCCCTTCGCTGTCAACTGGTAATCCGAAACCAAACTCGTGATAGTTCCCACTCATTCCCCAATCTTGGGTAACTGTTTGAATCTCATCGATGATTTCATCACCATCAAGATCAACAAGTTTTGAAAGTTCACACCGTTGCGCGATAAAAATTCCATTATCTACAACAGCGAGCCCCATGCCCTCATGGAGACCCTCGCAAATCAAGGTGAAGTGTGCATCGCTGGGATCGGTCGCGTTTGGATTACTGATGCGCCACACTTGACCGCGTCGCGTACTGACGACTAAGTCACCATCAGACATAAATCCCATGCCGCCAACCTCGAGCACTTCTCCTTTTGGAGGAGAAAGGTAATCAACGCTAAAGGGAGGTGTGTTCGAAAGAGCAATGCATGTAATATATGAAAGAAACATTATTCGCTCTCCTTTGTCGCGTGAATAAGTGTTCTTGTGTGCGTACCCAGCGGAATAGAATCCCCCGCATCCATGGTTGCAGTCGTCGGAGTTTTGATAAGAAAGGGTGCTTGTGCACGAATCGACAAGTGTTGCTCAACAAGCGCGCGGGGGCCGGTTGTTGGGCTGCAAGTTTCTGAAATCGTTGCATATAAAGTTCCTTCCGCATCGAGGAGGTCATACTGCACAGTCCCAAACGGATTTGAAACGTTGGTGCTTTTTAGTTTTGCGCGAAGCGGCGAGCCGTCCATTGATCGAAACATTCCATTTGGATTTCCATTTTCAACAAGCACAACAACCAAACCAAGTGGTTTCAGTGGTGAACCACCTCGGCCACCCCAGTCAGTTCGTTCGACAAACTTCCCTTGTCGAATTGCAAGAAGGCGAACGTCGTCAACTCTGTATTCATAACTAAATCCGTCTGGGTTTCCAACGAGTAAACCACGTGGGTGTAATTGTAAACCGTCCTGAATTGGTGGAATCATTCCGCGTACAACTGCGGGTCTTTCGTCCACCACCATTTCTGTTTCGTTTGGAGTAACTTCTTTGAGAGACGGTGCAAATTGTCGAACGTGTTCCACAACAAGAATAATTTCTTCGGTTGTAAGTAGTTCAGCAAATGGCGGCATTGGTGTACCGGGAATTCCAGAACGCGTTGTTTTTGCAATTGCCTCGATTGTGTTTCCAAAAGAAAAGCCGCCGTCAATGAAACTTCTTGCAGCTCGATCTAATTCTATTAGCCCCTTGCCATCACCATTCTGCCCATGACAAGAGGCGCAGTACATCATGTAAACATATTCCCCGGATGGAACCTCTACTACTGGTTCGGCTTCGGGTGGAGATTCAGTGCAACTCACAAAAAGAAGCAACGGAAGTAACAGAGTAGATATACATTTCATGGAATGGTTAGGGTACACCAAGAGCAAGATCAATTGCAGCGAGAAATACAAGTTGTGCAGTTTTTGCAGCAAGTTCTGGCATTATTTTTTCAGTGTGGTCTGTGACTCGGTGGTAATCTTCGTGGTCTTCCACACTGAGAAAAACTGACGCTACACCTTGCTCAAGGAAAGGGGCTTGATCACTTCGATAGAGCCACTCGGGATGTTGATTCTTGATAATATTTAGTTTGATTTCTTTGTTTGCTTTGCTGATTGCGAGTGAAATGCGCGGTGCGTCAGGAGCACCTTCTAAGAAGATGGTGTTTCGTTCTCCTCGACTAATCATGTCAAGGTTGATGAGTCCTCGAATCTGATTCATCGGAATCGGTGCAGTGTTTGCAAAATGTTCTGATCCTACGAATCCGGCTTCTTCTCCGGTAAAAGCAACGAGGGCAATTGATGCTTCTGGTGTTGTGTTGAGTTTCGAGAGAGCCTCGGCAATGACAAGCAATGCTGCGGTGCCTGAAGCGTTGTCATCTGCACCGTTGTATATTTTGTCTGTTCCTAATCGTCTTGGTTTTAAGTGGTCGTAATGTGCGGTAATCAAAACAAATTCACTGCCAGTCCCTTTGACCATCGCTGCCACGTTTGGCGCTGCCCGAAGATCATCAATTGGCAAGTACATAGAAGTTTGGTTAGGAAGTGGAACAAGACCAGAGTTTTTCCATGTTTGTGCGATGTGTGTAGCAGCCAAACGTGCTTCGTCTGATCGGTAATACCTTCCTTGCATTTCGTCGGAAGCGAGGAACGTGACTTCGTCTAGTATTTTTGTAGGCGTAATACATTTAACAGGTTGATAGATTTGCTTTGACGCGCAACTGCAAAGAAGTAGTGGAAAAATGAGGAAACTACGCATTACATACCTCAATATTCGCAGCAGCAGAAAGCCCAAGGACAATCGTGTTATTGCAGATTTTAATTGTGAGTGAATCTGCAATTTTATTGTGTTCCAAGATTGTAATTTTTGCACCAATCAGCAATCCGTGTTTTTCCGCAAACTGCAAAAAATCAGTATCTTGATCATTCATCCTTGCAACTGAAAGTTGTTGCCCAACTTTACTCTCAGAAAGTGAACAGAAAGATTGATTTGGTAAAGTGCCATCTGCTCGTGGAATGGGATCCCCGTGTGGATCAAACGCAGGTCGTTTGAGCAAAATATCCATGCGTTCGATGACTTCGTCTGAAACGACATGTTCGAGTTGTTCAGCTTCATCGTGCACCTTGCTCCAATCCATGCCTAGTATTTCAACAAGAAAAAGTTCAACTATACGATGTCGCCTGACAACATGAACAGCAAGCGTGCGACCGCGTTCTGTTAATTTCACTCCGTAATGCGGTCGGTGCTCAACGAGCCCAGCTTCGGCGAGCGTCTTGATCATTGATGTAGCAGAACCTGGTGTAACTGAGAGTGATTTGGCTAATTCGCCAGTTGAGACTTCCTTCTCGCCATGCTGGTCGAGCAAAAAAAGGGCTTTGAGATAGTTTTCTACTGTGCTTGTGATCATAGGCTTGATTTATAGCATACCATAGTTTATACTTTTGATTAATCAAAAGTAGGAGTCCCAATGATGCTAACATCACTCATGACGCTAGTTCTTACAGCGTTTTCGTCAACAGAATCAAAACAATTTGACATTGTCACAACTACCGCCATGGTTGGTGATATCACCACGAAGGTGGTTGGTGACCGTGGAAAAATCAAAGGGCTCATGGGCGAAGGTGTGGACCCGCATCTATATAAACCCACAGCAGCAGATGCGAAATCAATCTTGAGCAGTGACATTGTTTTTTATAGCGGGTTGATGCTTGAAGGTCGCATGACTGACACGTTTATGAAAGCGGCGAGAATTGGTAAAACTGTGTATCCGGTAACGGAGTTGATCGACGAAACGTTTTTGTTAGAACCACCAGAAATGGAAGGGCACTGGGATCCACACGTGTGGATGGATGTCTCTGCTTGGTCTCATGCTGTTGATGCGGTTGCAAGTGCAATGTGTGAACAAGATACCATTCATTGTGATGAATACAACAAACGTGCAGCATCATATAAAAAAGAACTCGCATCTTTGCACGCGTACATCAAAGAATCAATTGCATCTATTCCTGAAACAAGCAGGGTGTTGATTACCGCGCACGATGCGTTCAATTATTTTGGAAGGGCGTATGGGATTGAGGTAATTGGAATCCAAGGGTTGTCAACAGAATCAGAAGCGGGAATTGATGACGTCAATAAACTTGTTGATTTGCTTGTTAAAAAACAAATCAAGGCGGTCTTTGTTGAGTCAAGCGTTTCGGATCGAAACGTGAAAGCGTTGATTGAAGGCGCGGCGTCAAGAGGTCATGAAGTGATTATTGGCGGACGGCTTTTTTCAGACGCAATGGGCGAACAGGGGACGTACGAAGGCACCTACATTGGCATGTTAGATCACAACGCCACAATAATTACGAGAGCCCTTGGCGGTGATGCACCAAATGGTGGTATGCAAGGAAAATTAGAATTGAGAGACAAAAGTGCTCAGCGAAATAAAACATCTAGGTAGTGAACACTCACCATTTGCCGCAGTTTCTGTGCACGATTTAACAGTGGCGTATCATCGGAAGCCAGTGTTGTGGGATGTTGATTTGGATATTCCATCTGGAAAACTCGTTGCAATCGTTGGTCCAAACGGTGCCGGAAAAAGCACTTTGATAAAAGCCGTGATGGATCTTGTTCCAAAAGCCTCGGGGCTTATCTCAATTTATGGAAAACAATTTCGTAAGCAGCGACACCGAGTAGCGTACGTTCCACAACGAGAATCAGTTGACTGGGATTTTCCTATAGATGCAATTGGTGTCGTAACGATGGGGCGGTACCGAAAAATTGGATGGTGCAAACCTGTTCGATCCCAAGACAAACAACTCGCAATGGACGCGTTGAAACGAGTTGGCATGGAAGAATACGCTGATCGGCAAATCAGCCAACTTTCTGGCGGGCAACAGCAAAGAGTATTTCTTGCAAGAGCGCTTGCACAAGATGCAGATATTTATTTCATGGATGAGCCGTTTGCCAGTGTAGATGCAGCAACTGAACGAGCAATCGTGCAAGTGTTACGTGACTTACGCTCCACGGGAAAAACAGTTATTGTTGTACATCACGATTTGCAAACTGTGACAGATTATTTTGATCATGTCATTATGCTGAACATGCGTGTTGTAGCACATGGTACCGTTGAAGAAGTGTTTACAAATGAAAACTTACGCAAAACGTATGGCGGACGATTGACACTTCTTGACGAAGCGGCGGGACTCCTTGCGAGGCAAAGCAGCAAAGTTTGAATACTGGTCACTCCATTTCTGATACAAGTTTTGTGTTGCCAACCGCGGAACAACTATGGCGAGTGCTTATTCTTGATGAATACAACACTAGAGTTGTCATTCTTGGAGTCATGGCGCTCGGCATCGTGGCGGGACTTGTCGGTACTTTTTTATTGCTCCGAAAACGCGCGTTAACCGCAGATGCATTGAGTCATGCAACTCTTCCAGGAATAACGGTTGCATTCATGGTGATGGTTGCATTTGGAATGCAAGGCAAATCAATGTTTGGTCTCATGATTGGCGCGTTTGTGTTTGGGTGTATTGGTGTTTTGTTAATTCTCGGTATTCGAAGAACAACAAGGCTCAAAGATGACGCTGCAATTGGAATTGTGCTGAGTGTATTGTTTGGTTTAGGTCTCTGCTTGCTTCGTTTAGCAACTGAAATACCAACAGGAAATGCCGCGGGACTAAACGGTTTTATTTTCGGCAAGGCATCTTCAATGGTTGCAAGTGACACAAAAGTGATCATTACAGTGGCAATCTGTACAGGAATCATTGTCGCTGCACTTCGAAAAGAATTCACTGCACTTTGTTTTGATGAAAACTTTGGAGCAGCCCAGGGCTGGCCAATTTTGCGGCTAGATATTGTATTGATGACACTTGTAGCAATCGTGACAGTGATCGCTTTGCAATCAGTTGGACTTGTGCTCGCGGTTGCAATGTTGATTGTCCCCGCGGCCTCCGCTCGATATTGGTGTACGAAAATTGGTTCTCTCCTGTTTGTTTCTGCATTGATTGGGTGTTTGGGTGGCTGGTTAGGGGGGGTCGTGAGTGCGCTAGTTCCCAGAATGCCAACCGGGCCAGTAATTGTTCTCGTTTGCGGCGGCTGGTTTGTCATTAGTTTTATCTTTGGACCCGTGAATGGAATTGTTGCAAGGCAGTGGAGGGTATGGAGATTGAATCGACGAGTTGCGATGCAACACATTTTGCGTGCAATGTTTGAAGTATCTTCTGAAAACAAACTGTGTAAGTTTGAATCTATTGTGGAAACAAGATCTTGGTCACAATCTCAAGTTACAAGATTACTTTCTCGATTAGAACGCAATCATTTTGCAAAGAAGGAAGAAAAATGTTGGGTGCTCACTGGATTGGGGATACAAGAAGCAACTCGTGTTGTAAGAAATCACCGGTTGTGGGAAGTCTACCTCATCAATTATGCGGATATTGCCCCGAACCACGTCGACCGTGATGCTGACTTGATTGAGCATGTTTTAGGTACAAGTATGGTGGAGAAACTAGAAGCGTTACTCGGGAGTGATGCTGTTTCAACGAGTCCACACCCTTTAGGTGAACAAGAATGATCTGGACACCGATTGACACATGGATTTGCATTATTGCGTCGTTGTGTGCAGCTGCGTGTGCATTACCAGGTTGCATTCTTGTATTACGAAGAATGAGTTTGATGGGGGATGCGATTAGCCACACCGTGTTGCCCGGAATAGCAATCGCATTTATAGTAACAGGAAGCCGAGAACCAACTGCGATGTTAATTGGCGCCGTAGTTATTGGATTATTAACGTCTTTTCTCGTGCAAGCAATCGAAACGCTTGGCAAAATTGAAACGGGTGCGGCAATTGGCATTGTGTTTACCGTTCTCTTTGCCGCTGGGCTTGTGCTGATGCGACAGGCAGTTGATCATGTTGATATTGATCCAGATTGTGTGTTGTATGGTGCTGTTGAGTTCGCATACTTTGATCAGGTGACAATCGGATCGTGGTCTATTCCACGAGCAGCAGTTGTGAATGGTGTGGCGTTGGTAGCGAATGCAGCAATTGTTATGATTTTTTATAAGGAGTTTAAAATCACATCATTTGATCCAGCTCTTGCTATGACGCAAGGTATTCGACCAAGCGCGATGCATTATTTATTGATGACAATGACAGCGGCGACTGCTGTTGCGGCATTTGAAACAGTTGGTTCTATCT
Source organism: uncultured Isosphaeraceae bacterium (assembly GCA_964474235.1). GTDB lineage: Bacteria > Planctomycetota > Phycisphaerae > Phycisphaerales > SM1A02. Next base: position 39,839 of record CAYYRP010000013.1, on the reverse strand, counting down.
TGGTTATAGCAATGCTAATTGTCCCTGCAGCAACTGCATATTTACTCACAGATAAATACGGTGCTATGTTTGTTATTGCGAGTTGGATTGCAATCATCGGCGCGGTTGGCGGGCATATTTCTGCTGTATCGATTCCTCCTATTTTTGGATTTTCTGGAACGAGTACAGCAGGGGCAATGGCTGTTGTTGTTGGTTTACTCTTTTTTCTTGCGTGGGTATTTTCTCCACGTCACGGCGTGTTAAGCGCTGCTATTCGGAGAAAAAAAGTGCAACAAGACATCATTCGGGAAGATATTCTTGGATTACTGTGGAGACTTGAAGAACGTAACCACGAAAGCGCTCATCTTTCTTTTGAAAACGCACTCTGTATCCCTAAGAGATCCATTAAACAAGCAATTCGTCATTTACAAAAACTTGGTAATGTTTCTTTTGAGCAGCCTCTGTGGCGGTTGACAGAGCACGGAAGAAAAGAAGCAGCGCTTATTGTTCGATCGCACCGTCTTTGGGAAACGTACTTAGACAAACATTTTCCACAGGATGTTCACCAGTTGCATCAATCAGCAGAACGTCTTGAGCACGTAACGACTGCCAAAATGCAATCGCGGCTTGGTGATGCTGAAAGAGATCCACACGGGTCGACAGTTCCTCCATCTCCCGACAACTAAAAGCAAAACTCTGTATCCTGCACGCATGATAAAACTTAGTTCAATTCTTGCGTGTCTCCTTATGCTTAGTTGTACATCCCTTAAAACGGATGAAGACGACACTATTTCTAGACCGTTTACATCAGCCGATACGCAGCAGACAATTACGATTGCTCCAAATCGCGTGTTCACTATTCAATTGCAAAGTAATCCCACAACTGGATATGAGTGGTCACTTGCAATCGAACCCGAGGACATTGTTTCGTTTAAGTCAAAGAATTACACGTCTGGCGAAAGTGGGAGAGTTGGTGTTGGTGGAACAATGACTTGGTCGTTGTCAACAAAAAAAATTGGAAAAACAACACTGAAATTTTCATATCATCGCCCATGGGAAAAAGACGTAGAACCCACCAGAGAAGTTATGTTTAATATCAACGTGCGCTAATTGCGTCTCGGTACATTTTTTCACACTGCTTTCCAACCACATCTGTATCAAGCCACGCCTGCATTCTCTTCCTTCCTTTCCCCCCGATTGTTTTTGCAAGTTCAGGATCTGAAACAATTTTTTCAATAGCATTTGCAAATGCTGATGGTGTGCGGTCAGCAATGATTGCGCCGCCTTCTTCTAACTCTCGCCAAATATCAGTGCCTTTTGTACCGATGATTGGTGTTTCACACAACATCGCTTCTGCGAAGACAAGACCAAAATTTTCTTGCTGGGTTGGGAGGGCAAACACATCAGCCATTGCGTATAGCGAAAGTTTTAGTTCTCCTACGACCATCCCAAGTAGGGTAACTTGGTCATCTACTCCAACTTCTACAGCTCTTTGTTGAAGCGAATCAATATAAAGCTGCTCACCAGTACCAGCAATAAAGAGGCGAATTGTTACGCCTTTTTTCTTAAGAATGACTGTTGCATCAATAAGAGTTTCGATTGATTTTTTTTCATGTACGCGGCTGAGAAAAAGAACAGTCGGTTCGTCGACTTTTCCAAATTTTTCAGTAGCCAACGCTGGGTCGGGCACTTCTTTATATGGGTCTAAATCAACAATACACGGGATGACTGAAATGTTGTCATGTTTTAACCATTTGGAAGCTTGTCGTTTTTCTTCTTCGGCAGTTGTGTGAAACACGGTAGTGTTTCGTGCAAGAATTCGACCCGCAGTTGCAAGGTAGATAACTTTTTTTAATTTTCGTTGACTCATCGACCAATCGTCGAGCATTCCATGGACGCTGAGAACCCAAGGAGTGCCTACTCTTTTACAAACTTTTGCAACTTGCGGATTTGAGAGATCCCACATTGCGTGGATGTGCACAACCTCTACTTCTTTGGCAAGGATTTTTATTTCAGAGAGTTGGTCTTTTGTTAAACGCTTTCCAGATCCAAGAGTACCGAGCATGTGCACGGTTGGGCATGATGCAGCGCCATCTTTCCAAGGTTGTGGGACATCGGTGTCATCAGAGGTAACCCAAATCACCTCATGTCCTCGACGCGCGAGCACCGCACAAAAATCAATTGCTGCACGAACAGTGCCGCCCTCGGACAAGCGCGTTGTTGGAAAATAATGCAATATTTTCATGTTGTACAAAAACTTTCTTTAATCAATATCGATCACGCGGTATTTGCCACTACGAATGACACTGAGATGATTTTCTGGGACGTGTCCTATTGGCCACGAATCACTGAGTTCAATAAGTACCCAATCTCTACCTTGATGACGGATGGAATGATCACCTTGTGATGGGTTTATTCGAATACCTGCAAAAAGATGATCTTTGATAGCAACGAAGATAACATCTACCAACGAAATTGATCGAACAAGGCCTGCAAAGAGTAAACTCTTTGTGTCGCAATCACCACATTGGTTCGCTAGGGTCTCAAGAGGCATGGTTGCGCCGGCAGTGAGAATTTTTTCTCCCTCATCATTGAAACGGTGTTCTGGAGGAAGTTGATATTTCAACTCTTGCACAAAAGAAGCTATTGCCCCAATGAGATCTCTTCGTGTGCGATACCCTTTGCGGCGAGCAGTACTTCTTATCTGGTTTGCAATGTCGTGAAGTTCACCAACGCTTTTTTTTACTACCCAATTGTAGTCAACACTAAAAAGGTTTCCCTCCGCATTCATTTCGATGCCATGTTTGTGTGCTTTAGAACTCAATTCCGCCCGCAGTTGTTTGAGTTCGGCTTTGGTTCTGTATGAAATTTGTGTCCATGCTTCTGGGATTCCATACGAATCGATCGCGCGGGCGACTTTGTTTGGATCAACAAATATATTGCATTGCAATTCTGTCATTGTCGCGCTTTGAGCGAGAATCGCAGTGTCACCTTCCCATCGAACAACTTCACGCGTGTTGATATCACTCCATAGCATTTTTTGACGGTGTGCAAATGCGCTTGCGGTTGTTGCAAGGAGGAGTGTTGGGAGAATGAGGGGGGTTAATCGCATAGTTTTTGTAGAACATCCAAAGCACGCTCAATTTGTATCTTACTCACACCTAGGTGTGTCACAAAGCGAATTCGCTGAGGATCAAGTGCTTCTGCAAGTACGCCGTTCTCTGATAGTTGTCGGCAAATGGTGGGACCATCTCCAATACGAGGGTCAATATCGAAGAAAATGAGGTTCGTTTCGGTGTTTTCAACATTACAAGTGACACCTCGGATTGCGTTGAGACCATTTGCGAGGTTTTTTGCAAGTTGGTGGTCTTCTCTAAGACGATCGAGGTGGTGATCAAGTGCATAGTTTGCCCCGCCAGCGAGAATGCCAGTTTGCCGCATTGTTCCACCAAATTGTTTCCTAAATCGATGGACTTTATAGATGGTTTCTGTGCTCCCCACCACGATTGAACCCGCAGGGCAACCGAGCCCTTTTGAAAAACAAGCGGAGATTGTATCGAATGGTTTTGCCCAAGTAGCGGCATCGATCCTCGTTTCAACGATCGCATGCCAGATTCTTGCGCCGTCAAGGTGTGTTGCTAGGCCAAGAGAATGTGCGGTTTCACAAACATCGGTGAGTTGATCGATGGACCAAATTGAACCGCCGCCTCGGTTATGCGTATTTTCAAGCGAGAGTAATCGTGAGTGCCCAAAATGCGCGTCATTGTCACGAATGAGTCGCCGTACATCATCACTTGTGAAAAAACCTCTTTCTCCTGATGTGGTCGCGAAACTGCAACCGCTTAGGGCAGCTGCTCCGCCTGCTTCATACCGAACGATATGACTTTCCTCATGGATGATGATTTCATCGCCGGGTTGTGTTTGGGCGCGGATTGCGAGTTGGTTCGCCATTGTTCCTGATGGAACAAAACATGCGGCTTCTTTTCCAAACATCTTGGCGCATCTTTCTTGCAGCGAGTTGACTGTAGGATCATCACCCCAAACGTCATCGCCAACTGGCGAGGCGATCATTGCTTCTAGCATTTCTTGAGTTGGCTTTGTGACAGTGTCACTTCGTAAATCAACGACCATCCCATCATTGTAGCAGGGGGGTTATTTGTAATAAAAACGTACTAGGGGACACTTCTTTTATGCTAGTTTTGGGACTTCGCCGCCTCGACCAGATTCGATGGATGCACGGGCAAGTTTGCGAAGTCGTTGAATTCTGCATAATACATCGGACATGGACAAATTGAGGACAACATGGATTTCCCACGTTGAGAGGCGCTCTGCAAAATGTAAGGCGAGAATTTGCCGGTCTGTCCATGATAAATTTGAAAAAAATGTACCAAGCCGATCTGGCTGATTGTCGGTTTGGAGGCGAAGGGCGGGTGATTTTGCCCTGTTTGAGATTGTATTTGGACCTATACGGCCTAATGGTGCTGTGTCGGCGATCATGGGCGACTTCCTGTCTAGTTAGGAATGAGCACTCCGCTCATTCATAGAGATAACCCGCTTCTTTCTTTTTTCGCTCAAAAAAATAAAAATTGAAATAATCGAAAAGATTTCAAGGCGGAGTGGTTGTCTTGGTAGTGGCATGCAAGCCACGCAAATAAAACTTTCTCTCCTCTCTCCTCTCTTTTTCCTTCCTCCTCTTCCCCGCGAGCCTCCGCCTTTCAAGCCGGAGGCTCGCGGCGTGTAGATGGACACTTTCAATACGTTCACCATACGTTGCCTCTAAGCATATCCCAGAGCCTAACACAGAGCAATGATTCGAGTAATGCACAGAGGCATGACACACAGGTATACACCAAGCATGACACAGAGGTATACACCGAGCATTGCACAGAGGTATACACCAAGCATGACACAGAGGTATACACCAAGCATGACACAGAGGTATACACAGAGGCATACACAGAGTAAAATTTAGTTATCGGATGCAAAAAGTGCTTTGAAAGCGTAGTAATCCGTGTATGGATATATTATTCTCTACGTACACGGTTCAAAGTGTACATTGGATGGGGCGTGCTTGTGCGTGTTTACAGCGTTCCAAAAAACCAGATGCCGCAATGGTATCCATCATCATCAGGTGTTGAACTTGCCCAAGCAACCATGACTGGCTGATTTACAGATTGACCTTCGGGTAAGTATCGAGTGATCAACCCAGTCATCCCCTCATTGAGTGGCAATTGTGAGATTATTCGTAATCCCCCCTCACTGCGGTCAACGACCGTATAGCGAATTGGAGTACTAAAATCATGGCTCCATCGCAAAACGGCTTCCCCGTCATATGACGTTCGTTCTTTGCCATCTCTTTGGTCTAGGGTAGGGTTGGAATTGGTACTTTGCAGTGCTCGGTCGTTGATCATATTCGTTTATTCGACAGTTCAAGACACTGTCTAAAGTACTGTAAATAAAAGAAATATGAAATATCCGGTTATTCCGCCTGTTTTCTTGATTCCAACGCAAGCACCTGCTCCTCAGCATGGTACGAGCTCCGTACAAGGGGACCCGCCTCAACAACCCGGAACCCCAAGGCAAGACCAATTCGCTCGTATTCCTTAAATTGATCGGGATGCACCCACCGCTCAACTGGCAAGTGGTTTCGAGTTGGTTGTAAATATTGCCCAATCGTGATTATTTCAGTCTGAGCTTGCTGTTGAATATCCTCAAGCAACGAGATGACTTCCGCATCAGTTTCGCCAATCCCAACCATGATTCCTGTTTTGCTCACAAGCCCTGATTTACCAATATGTTGAAGCACACCCAGTGATCTCACATACGTCGCTTGGGGGCGAACGGCTCGGTGCATTCTCGGAACCGTTTCAATATTGTGTGCAAGAATCTCAGGCTTCGCGTCTATGACTGTCTGCAACGCACTGTGGTCACCACCAAAATCGCCCACTAACACCTCGACCGAGGTAGTTGGGGCTTGTCGGTGCGTTTCCTCAATCGTCTCAGCCCAAATCGCAGCACCTCCATCTGCAAGATCATCTCGATCAACGCACGTAATGACAATGTGTTTTAACCCCATAAGAGCAACAGACTTCCCCACATTTTTTGGCTCGTCATAATCTGGCGGCAAAGGTTTTCCAGTACGGACATTACAGAATCCGCACGAACGCGTACAAATAGCACCCAAAATCATGATTGTCGCTGTTCCCCTTGACCAGCAATCTGCGATATTTGGGCACGATGCCTCTTGGCATATTGTGGAAAGACCATGTTTTACCATGTTCGCTCGCATCGCTTCGTAGCCCGTCCCGCCTGGGATCTGCGCACGGATCCATGAAGGTTTCCGTGGTTGTGTGAGGTAGGTTGTTGCAACATTATTAAGTACTTGTCCACTGAGATCAACAATTGCCGAACTCTTCATATTTCTAGCCGTATCACCACCAAGGAGTCGCCCATGCCTGGATTCTGTTTTGCTGTGGAGCGCATCGTTTTTGGTATGAGAAGAGGTCATCACAGTATTCTACCAATGGTTCAGAACCTTTAACTAGAACGCCTTCTCTGGTCGATAAAGTCCGATACCATCCGCGATATTGATGGCATGGTGGCGGTACGCCGCCATGGACGACATAAAGTGATCACGTGTTAGAAAGTGTGATATACAGATTGACTGGAAGAATATGCGACAAAGAGTGATTGCAAAAACCCTTTTATTAACTTCATTGATGATCATCTCAGCAGTGATGATGTCAGGCTGCAATGCGAACGCATGGATGGGAGATCCAACCGCGGCGGGGTACTACAAACCTACACCTACCACGATTCCTATTCTCGATCGTATTGACATTATCGAAGAGCCTCTTCAGCGCAGCCAAATTTCAAAAGTGACACCATCGGATCTCATGCCAGGCGATCTCACCTACCGCATTGCGCCCGGCGACGGAGTGACTGCTGATATTTATGGTTTATATAACCCGCAGCAGAATCACCAAGTGACGAGACGCGTCGATCAAAGTGGGTATTTCCGAGCTCCTGAAGTTGGAGATGTTCTTGCAGCAGGTCTCACACAACAAGAGTTCCAAGATCGCCTTATCCAAGCGTATGGAAAAGTCATGTCAAATCCTAGCATTCAAGTGAGCATGGTGGATTCAACTGCCTTTACTTACACGATGTATGGGGAGTTGCAACGATGGGGAGTATTTAATTTAGTAGATCCTAATCTTCGCCTCGTTGATGCGCTAGCACTCGCCGGCGGTGTTCCACAAACAACAAAAAAAATATACATCATTCGGCAACTTCCCCTGAGTGATGATGTTGTTCCTTCTTGGGAAAAAAATAGCAGTGCGCAGGATACAAAAGCACCGACAACCAACGATGATTACACTTCATTTGTTCCGTCAACACCTTCGCAGGAAGCAAATGTATCTAGCGACGTGAGCATCGAAGATTTAATCAATCAACTTGATATTGGTGATCCCTCGACTCCACCGTCGTCAACAATGAGTAAAGATGAAAATGTAACTGATCCTGTGCAAGATACACAAGATGCACAAGATGCAGAAAATACAGAAGTTCAGGAAACGCCAACAATTCTGCCAGGTATTCTGCAAGATGACCCCAACGAATTGATCGACATTGATGATCTTGTTCCAATGCGAGCAACAAACAAGCCGCCAGTTGATATTGATCAACTCATGGAACCTTCTGGAAATATTCCTGCCGCCGCACCAGCATTTATTTATGTTCCAGAACGGGATGAGTGGATTCCTGTTGACACTAGCGGAAACAAAACAAAAAATAACGATTCAAAAATAAAGAACCAAGGGCAAGAAGCAACAACACCAAAAACAATGTTAGAAAGAATTATTGAAATACCATGGGATCGATTAAAGCATGGTGACAGTTCTTACAACATCGTGGTTCGCCCTGACGATCGCGTGTATGTTGCAGCATCCCCATATGGAAATGTATATCTTCGCGGCGCAGTTGCTCGCCCGGGTGTGTTCCAACTTCCAACAAGCGGTGGTCTTACTCTTGCACGCATGATCGCTGCAGCGGGTGGTCTTGGGCCAACCGCAAAACCTGAGAAGGTGAGCGTAACAAGGCGAATTGGTGAAAATCTTGAAGCTACTGTTACATTAAATCTTGCAGCAATTATGCAGAAAACTGAGCCAGATATTTTTCTTCGTGCTGATGACCTCGTCAGTGTTGGAACCGATTGGGGATCAACTCCAATGGCAATCATTCGTAATGGATTTAGAACGTCATATGGCTTTGGTTTCTTGTTAGACCGTAACTTTGGGAATGATGTATTCGGTGCACCACCAAGATCTGGTTTCTAATGTCTGTTGAACTATTGCCACGTTCGAAACGTATGGTTCCGCGTATGAACAATGTTGTAAAAATTCGATTCAAGATGAAGTTTCCTGCTGTTATAGACGAGCAACGAGGTTTATGAGCCAAGACAGATCCAACACAAATGTGCAGACACCCACTTCGCAACAATTATTGTTGTGGAGTGGTTTGTTGTTAGTCGCCTTCGCGTGGATCTTCTGGGATTTTTTCCAACGGCAAGTTTTGTTTGCAATTAAACAACAAGCAGACTGGGGACATACGCTGATCATTCCATTTATCGCGGGATACTTTGTGTGGTTATGCAGAGGACGTCTCTTAGAAAAGCCATTCGAAAGAGCGTGGTTTGGAATTGTCCTTTTGCTCTTAGGGCTTGCGTGGTACACATTGTGCGCGCTTGGTCCAATGGCTTTGCATCACCACAACCTTATGGGTTTTGGTGTTGGTGCATCACTTGTTGGAAGCGTATTGTTTTTGTTTGGTTGGAAGTCAATGAAATACCTTTGGTTTCCACTTCTCTATCTTATTATTTTTGGCCAAACAATTTCTGATCGCTTAATGGAAGTTGTGACGTTCAAACTCCAAGACATTGCCTCGATTGGTTCTTATTATGGGCTTTCCTTTCTTGGTCTTGATGTGACCCGTTCTGGTAACACGCTTGACATTTTTTATGATGGCGAGTTATATCCACTGAACATTGCGGAAGCGTGTTCAGGGATGAGAATGTTGATGGCGTTTTTTGCACTTGGTGTTGCGATGGCGTACACCGGTTTGCGACATTTTTGGCAACGAGCAATCTTAGTGTTGCTCGCAATACCGACCGCTGTTTTTGTCAACATTCTTAGAGTGATGACTTTGGGAATACTCAGTATTGCAGACAGCGGGTTTGCCACGGGGGACTTTCATACATTTGTGGGCACGCTCTGGCTGGTCCCCGCATTTCTCATTTATTTAGGAATTGTGTGGTTACTTAAAAATATTATTATTGAAGAAGATGAGCAAGTCGAAGAAGCCTCATCGAGCAAAGCGTTGTCGTTTACACAATCAACACCAATAGGTTTTGCCATCGTGATTGGTTTGCTTGCAACTTCAGCCGTTGGTTTGCAAATTGGTGTCCAGGCGTTGAATGTGTATCTTCACAAAGAACCGGTATATCCAAGACAAGATTTAGCTGTTATTCCATCTACCTTAGGATCGTGGAAATCTATTGGTGAAGATAGTCGATTTGACAAAGCGGGAGTTGAAGCACTCGGTACTGATATGTACCTCAGCCGAAACTACAACAACCCAATGTACTCAGCCCCAACAGTGCAGTTACACATTGCGTATTACACTGGGCAGATTGATGCGGTTCCCCACGTTCCCGATCGATGCATGGTCGCGGGGGGATTTGTACCTCTGACGGCAGAACCCATTACTGTTTCACTTGATGTCGGGAAACGCTCTTGGAAACTTGATACCGAAAACACACTTGACGGTAAACCCTACCCCTATGTATTAAAATCAAACAAAGTGACTGGCAAGGAAGAAATCGTACACATGCCATTTGGGGATTTTGAAATACGTACAACGGAGTTTTCTCATCCAGAATTAGGAGACGACCGTGTCATTGCAGGTTACTTTTTTGTTGCAAACGGAAAAACAACGGCGTATCCAGAACAAATTCGTTTATTGGCTTTTAATCCCGCATCAAAGTATGCGTATTATTGCAAAGTACAGTTTACAATTCGAGGGAGCCAACATTTTACAATTGACAATTATTCCGAAATCGTATCCGATCTTTCAAGTGAACTGATACCAGACATCATGACATGCCTCCCAGATTGGGCTGAAGTAACAAACCAAGAAACCAAATGATAAAGCGACTTACATAGGACTATATATAGATGGCAAAGAAAAAAAAGATTGTGAAATCCAAGAAGAAAGCACAGGCAAATAAAAAATTGATTACTGTCGTGGTTGCAGTATCGGTTTTAACCGTTGTGCTTGTTGGTGGTTTTTGGTTTATCAACGTCTATCGCGGCGCAGCACGTAATATCTCTGCAGGTGATGTCATGATGGAAGAGGGAAATTACAAACAGGCTAAGAAAATGTACGGTCGTGCGGTGAAAAAAGAACAATCGAATTTGTCGCATATTGCAAAAGTGCAAGAGGCAATTTTGTCCATAGTTCCTGTTACACCAGATGAGGCGTATACACTCTATCAGGAGTATTTAGGTACCCTAGTACATATAGCACGGTATAGCCCAAATGATGCAGATGCTCAGTTTGCGTTGATTTATGAGTTACACGATGCCGCTCGACGTACTAACGGGAGCGTATATTGGAAGCAATTGCAGTCCGCGGTAGATACAGTTCTTGAGAGGCTGCCGTTGGATCATCCGAGGCGGTATGAGGCAAAAATTTATCGCGGGTTGACTTTTTTGAAAATTGAAAATAATTCTTTGACAGATACATTTGATGATGATGGAATCATACGTTTTCCTGGGGAAATAGATTTACTTGAAGCGCTAGAGAGTGATCCTGGAAATGAACTTGCGTGGAGTATTCTTGTACAAGGAAGAATGTCTGTGTACTACAGACTCTACGCCGATGCTCGCCGTTCGCAGGCAGAAAAGAATCGCGAAAAAGCTGAACAGACAATGCAGGACGGTCTTGACGCAGCTGGAGAGTCTCTTGAAATGGCACTTGTTTATGCGAGAGAAAGTGGGCTTCACAAGGCTAGGGTTCTCACAGATAATAGGAAAAATCCAGGTACGCATGCTCAAGAAGAAGTTGATGCTGTGATTCAGCACGCAGATGGTGCAATCGATTCTGTTGTTGCATCATTTGATCCTGCGCTTCACTACGACAATGCGCTCGAAGTTATTGCACTGCTCAAAGGAAGTGGTGTTGCAGAGAAGGCTGTTGGAATTTTTAAGCAATGCCTTGAAATGCAGGGTGATGACCAAACTCTCCGGATGTACTACGCAGGCCTGCTGAAAGAATTGGGTAGGAATGAGGATGCTGAAACAGAAGCTCATATTGTGTTGAATGCTCCACAGGGCACTGTAAGCCTACTCTCAACACAACAATTTATTATGCGACCAGAAGCCGCCAATCTTCTTTTTCAAATTGCAATAGCTGACATTGATCAAACTGAAGATGAAGAAGCATTTGAGCGGAAGTTAACATTTGCTAAAGAACATAGAGATGTCGTGCTAGATTATGTCTCAGGTGATACCAATGACGCAAAAATACTTGAAGCTGATGGCGACCTTTTGCTGGCACAGAAAGATTTCAGTAAAGCTGTAGCAAAATATGAAGAACTTATTTCTCGGTATCCATTCCCTCAGTCTAAATCGAATGTTTATCATAAATCTGCTGTTTGTCTTTTTTTCTCTGGAGCGACCGGTTTATCAAAAGAAAGAATTGAAGACGCAATTCTATATCAGGGGGGTATTGTTCCATCTGTCTATATTTTAAAAGCGAGGATTGAGATGGAACTCTCCGATTATGACGGAGCATATACAACTCTGTCTACTCTGCCCGCTGAGATGATTGAAGAAAATCCGACGTTGCAAAGAATGTTAAATAACATTGCACTTCAGAAATCGGATGGAACAGTAGGTTTTAGTGATCCTATTTTCGCTATTCTTTCCTCAGTTGAAACCCTCGTAGCACAAGGCGAAGAGGACGAGGCATTAAAACTGTTACATACTTCGATCGAGGAGTCTGAAGAAACTGACTCGAGGCTATATCGAGCGATGGCACTCATTTATCAGCGCCTCAATGATCTAGAGAACACAACCGTTTGGCTTGATAAAGCGATTGCGTTAGATCCAGACTCTGAAGAACTCAAGCAATTAAAGATTCAAATCCTTTCAGACAATCGTGTTGAATCAACGATCGCGATTATTCAAGAAAGTGACATGCCTGAAGAAGAAAAAAATGTAGCGATTGCTGAGGCGCTTCTTATGCTTTCGACTGCTGAGAAAGCAAGTGCAGGCAGGTGGGCCAGGACAGGAAATGAAGTTGCTGCAAAAAAAGCACAAGAATTAAGTGATCTTGCATTTTCCGAAAGTATGAAATATCAGCAATTAGCGGAGGAGTCAGGTGGAGGCTCTCAAAGTCTCACAAATGTTAAATATGGAGCCGCAATGGCGAATCAGGATTTTGACTTGGCGAAGAAATACTTAGAGGAAGCAAAAGAGAGGGGTGAAGATTTTCTAGTAATTGGCAGTAAAGAAATACTGTTGCGCATGGTCCAAGCAGAATCAAATGGTGCAATTGGAGAAAATAGCGGTACTGAATTAAAGACCGCACTAGAAATTGCTACGCAACTCACTAAAGATTATCCTTACTCTGCAGTCTCGTGGAGATCGCTTGGCACTGTGAACAGACTTTTGGGTGACAAGAAAGAAGAGTTTCTTGCCTTTGAAGAAGCGTATCGACTAGCGCCAGATAAACAAGGCAATGTCCGAGACTATCTGTCTGCACTTATAAAAACATCAGCCGATTCTCAAAGAATTATGCGAGTTGTTCGTGATGCTCGTACTTCTTTCCCTCGTGATTCTCAACTCGAAGAGATGTGGCTTAATTTAGAATTGCAACATGGAGACAAAAGTACAGTTTTAGCATACCGAATGGCGCGCTATCTTCAGCAGCCAGGAGATAAAAAAAATGCATTGAAATTGGCGATTTTCCTTGTAAACGCATCGCCAGATAGAGAGTTGTTGTTGAACCGAGATGGCTCAAAACAATTCAATGTAGCCGATTGGGCAAGAATGAGCTCTAGGCACAAACAAAGCGTTTTTGAGGAGTTAAAAACGTCTTGGGATGCAATTGTGAACGATGTAATTGAAGCGGCCGGTGAAGAACCACCAATGGATCTTGAATCGGCAATTGTGCAAGCATCTATAGAGCGTGATCGAGGCCGATTAGACGAAGCATCAAAAGTGTTGGATCAATATATTACACAAAAAATTGGGACAGAAGAATATACCACCTCGGTGATTGCAACTGCAAATTTTCTTCAGGGTGCGGGAAGGATCCCACAAGCTGTTTCGATTCTTGAGTCAGCCAAAGATGCTCAAAGCGAGAAGAAGGAAATAAGCGCAACGCTTGGGACACTCTTTCTTCTTTCTGAAACGAAAAATTACGATCGTGCTGTTGAAGAATTGGAAATAGCAGCCAAAGCCACGGGAAGAAAAGATACGTACTCGAGTTGGATTCGTGCATTGGTGCGATCAAATCGATTTGATGAAGCCGAAGAAGCTTTAAAAGGTTTTGAAGGAACAAATATTAGATATTCAAAGATCATGTTACAAGCATCGATTCACCGCAGAAAAAGTGAAATACTTTTAGCGAAAGGAAATGTGCAAGAAGCGAATCGTGAATTTGAGTTATACAGAGCCTCGTTAACAAATGCAATTTCAGCTGATGAGGAAAATCCATATGCTTATATTCAACTTTGTTCATCATTAATTTTAGAATATACAATCACTCAAAATGAGAAATTATTGCGTGAGGCATTAGATATTATTGATCAAAGTTCGGCGTTCAGTGATATTTCCGAAGAATACATACTCATGAGAACGAATGTTCTGCAAGCAGATGGGCAGTTGAGAAGAGCAATTGAAGGGCTTGATGCTTTTTTAGCCAAAAACCCCAAATCAAATAATGTGAGAGAAAGGTTGATTGAAGCGCATCTTGATGCGGATGATTTAGAAAAAGCAACTGCAGTGGCTATTGCTGGGGTCGCGGTGAATCCCGCTTCGGCAACGTGGCATCAAAAACTCGGAAACTTGTATTTGCGAACGTCAGATGATCGGGTGGCTGCTACTCAATCTTATCTAAATGCAATTAAACTTGAACCTTCGATCAATTTGGTGTTTATGCTAGACAATATCACAACTACAGATCAGCCACTCCCTTATCGAAACTTACTTCAGGTGGTCAGTGGTCCATTGTCGAAGCAGCATCCAATTGTGAAATCCATCGAAGCAAAGGCTCTTTTTGGTCTTGGGCAACAAAGAGATGCAGAGATTGCAATGAAGGAATCTTGGGAGTCATACCAAAATGCTATTCAAAAGAAATGGCTAGCACCAACTGCAAATTTACCTTGGTTTGCAAATCTTACTGTGATATTTAAAGATTCTCCAGAAGAGGGCGCATTGTTTGCGTTGCAATTGATTGGAGACGATCCAACAGCAGATGAATTAGTAGGGCTCGCTAATTACTGGTGGAAAATAGATCGAGATAAAATAAATCACGTAATAACACTTCTTGATCAGGTAAAAGACAATCCAGAATATGAAAATGATGCAAAAATGAGAGCGATGCAGCAAAAAGGAGCATTCCTTGTAGAGTCAAAAAGATACGATGAAGGTGTAAAAGTTTTTACATCGTTGAACGATGAAATGCCGGATTCCCCACTCGTCCTAAACAATCTTTCGTACGTTGTAGGTGTGTATCTCGACAAACCAGAAGAGGCTTTGGTGTTAGCACTCAAAGCGGCTGAACTTGCCCCGAACCATCCTTCTGTGATTGATACGGTTTCGAAACTTTTCGAGTTAACCGGTGACTTTACAAAGGCCGCTGAAACTTTGCAGTTCCTTCTTCAAATTGATCCAACTAACTCGAATGCTATGGCCCGCTTAGCACTTCTGTATGCTGGTGAATTAGAACAACCTGAGAGGGGCCTTTTGGTTGCACTCAGAGCGAGAAGCCAGAAGCCAAGATCACCGAAAGCGCTCGATGCGCTTGGGTGGAGTTATATTCAAACTGGTCAACTTGCAAAAGGAGAGAGATTTTTGCAACGATCAATCGCAAATGGGGAAACTTCTTTAGCGTATCTTCATATGGCACAGTTGGTTATGAATGAAGGCGAGTATGATGAAGCAAATGGTCACCTAAGGCTTGCAGAGGAACTTTCTACAGATCAGCATACTTTAGACAGGATCAACGCCCTAAAAGACGATATTCGAAAGACGCAGGCCGCAGTTGGTCAGTAACTGAATCAAAGGATAGAAACCGCATGGCATCACCCCAACAAGCAAATAGAGTAGTTGGCACTCCAAATCGCCCAATGCCCAAGGGTCGAGCGATTGATCCAGTACGTGTTCTGAGGAGGCACTGGAGAGGTGTTCCTGTCTTTGGTTTCGTGGGTGGCGTACTTGGAGTTGGTGCATTTTTTATCTTTTCAACCGTGTATCCTCTCTATACGGGTGATGTGATGTTTGAAGTTCGTCCCGGCGTTTCTGAGGCGACAGATATTGGTACCGTGGATACGTCGAATGACAAAATGGTAGAACGTGTACAGGCTACGCAAACATATCTTATCAAAGATCGAGGCATTTTAACAAACGCTGTTTCGAATCGAACAATGGCTCAAACAACTTGGATGAAAGGATTCATAGAACCTGAGACGGGCGTATTGCTTATTGACGAAGCTGTAGATGAATTAGAAGAGGATATTAAAACTCCAATTAAGAAGGGCACGAATCTTTACGGTATCAGTTGGTCGGGGCACGTTGCATCTGATGTTCCAATTGTATTGAAAGCAATAGCAACATCATATTTAAATCGAGTGCAAGAACTTGATAATGAGATTTATCGAAGTAATGAAAGGCTGTTTGATGAAGAAGGAGAAAACATCAAACTGACATTACAAGACTTAAATGACGAACTTCAATCATTTGTTCGTCAAAAGGGGATCACTACGCTCGATGACACTCGTTTTTCTCAAGATATGTTTGAAATTCAACAGTTGACCTCAGAGTTGACAAAAGCACGGTCAGGTTTAAGTTCTACGCAACAAAAATATCTTCAAGTAGCGGCAAAACTTGATGGAACACTTGAACCAACGATGGAAGATCGATTGCTTGCAGAACGAGACCCAATTGTTGCAAGGCAAGTACAAACGCTTGAAGTGTTGCAGGCAAATCTTCGTGCACTTCGAGAACGTCTTTCTCCGTCTCACCCACAAGTTAGAGAGGTGGAAATTTCAGTTCGTGCCACAGAAGACCAAATTGCAGCAAAGATGGACGAAATTATTCGCAGGAACTTGAACGCAAAGTTAAAAGAGTTGTCTGACAATAGAGATAACCTCACTGTTCTTCTTGAGCGTACCGAACAAGAAATAGAGGTAAAAGATGCAGGGCTTCGTGAACTTGCTGCAGACCAAACTCAGTTCGATCACCTGATTTCTCGCAGGAAGCAGTTAGAAAGTCAGCGTGATGACAGCCAAAGGCTTGTTGCAAGTTTGCAACTGATGAAACTACGGGCGGATGCGGGACGTGTACGTCAGGCAACCGCAGCAAAAGAACCACGGGAAAAATCTTTCCCAAAAATTGAACTGATGGTTCCCGCCGGCGTATTTATATGTTGCGCGGCTTTTGTGGGGATCGTGTTCGTCAGAGAGCTCACTGATCAGAAAGTTAGATCAGCAAGCGATGTGATGATTATCCCTAGCGCGAAAGTTGCTGGCGTATTACCAGATATTGATGAGGATCCAGAAGAAATTGATACCCCAGAACTCGCAGTCCTTCATAGAAGCGATAGTGTATTTGCCGAGTCTTGCCGTCAAGCGTGGGTTGGCGTTGATAGATCACTCCAAAAATCATCTCACCAAACACTTCTCTTGTTAGCCGCAGCTCCAGAAGCAGGGACAACGACAGTTATTGGCAACCTTGCATTATCTGCAGCCGCTGCCGGCTTAAAAGTAGTTGTTGTTGATTGCAACTTTAGGCGACCGGCAGTAGCATCAATGTTTGATCTCGACGACGCTTCTTCTGGTGTTGCCGATCTTCTCACTGGTTCTGTTGATGTAGAAACAGTTACACACGAAACTGAATCTGGTGTCAATGTGATTTCAGCAGGCACTCCAGCGAACAGGTTGTACCAACGTCTCGGAAGTGAGCGAATGAAGAGCGTGTTCGCGCAACTGCGATCTACATTTGATTTGGTGCTGATAGACGCACCCCCATCGATAGTTGCTGGTGATGCAATCTTGTTAGCCAACTTAGTTGATGCAATTACGGTTGTTGTTCGCAGTGATCGCGATGAACGGGGACTCATTGCACGAGTACTTCGTGAACTCACTGAGAGCCGCGGCGATATGCTTGGCGTGACACTTAATGCAGCGAAGGGAACCACCGGCGGTTACTTCCGTAAAAATTACCTCGCAATGATGAATTATGCTGAAGACGTTGAAAGCGGTGAGGACGAATGACCCTTGATCAACCGCAGGCAGAAAATAATCCGGAGAATAATGTAACCTCAGTCTTGGTGACAGGCGGTGCTGGCTTTATTGGTTCGCATCTTGTGGATACACTTCTTGCTAGGGGTCACTCTGTCACCGTGATTGATGACATGTCTACTGGTTTGCGGTCTAATTTGCCCACGGAAAACGAGCGTCTCTGTGTATTGAATGGGAGTGTTGGAGACCAACTTCATGTCGTACAAGCAACTTTTGATTATATTTATCACCTTGCGGCTGCAGTGGGTGTGAAACTTGTAGTTGATGAACCGATACGAACCATAGAAACAAATGTTCTAGAAACCTCTTCGATCCTACGGTTTGCTTCGAAGAACAAAACGCCGATACTACTTGCCTCGACAAGTGAAGTGTACGGAAAGTCCGAAGCGCTTCCGATGCAGGAAGATGGCGATCTAGTATTCGGCTCAACTGCGAAATCAAGATGGTCTTATGGTTGTTCAAAGGCACTTGATGAGCACTTGGCGTTGGCGTGGAACAGAAGAGAGGGATTACCTGTTCGGATTCCTCGTTTTTTTAATACGATTGGACCGCGACAAAGAGGAAGTTGGGGTATGGTTGTGCCCCGTTTTATACAAGCTGCACTTAGTGGAACTCCCATCATCGTCTATGGAGATGGATCACAAACAAGATGCTTTTGCGATGTAAGAGATGCTGTTCCTATGTTGCTTGATTTAATGAACACAGAAAATGCTGTTGGAAAAACAGTGAATGTTGGAAGTGATGATCCTATAACAATATTACAACTTGCAGAATTAGTGCAAACTACATTGAATAGCAACTCAAAGATCGAATTTAAAACAATGAACGATGTTTACGGCGATGGGTTTGAGGATTTACAAGATAGGCAACCGGATCTCACACTTCTTCACTCGTTGATTGGGACAAGAGAAAGAATTCCTCTGCAAAAAACAATTACTTCGATAGCAGAATCATTTGTGATAGGCGCAGGTAAAGAACAATGATAATGTTGCCCATGTTGGCAACAGGTGCCACCGGGTTACTCTCTACGACTTCTCTCTTGAAGTTGTATCTACCAATTTTGGTAGTGTCATTTGTTGTGGCAGTTGTGCTTACTCCAGGAATTCGCTGGATCGCTAGGGAAGCGGGCATTGTCGATCATCCTGACGAAGCAAGAAAATTGCACAAGAAGCCAATTGCATATCTCGGTGGTTTTGCAATTCTTTTTGCAACCCTTGTTGGCATAGGAACAAGTTACACCGGTTTCATCGAGCAGCCAATGATGATGCGACAAGTCCCATTCGTCATTGTGTTTGGGATGGTCGCGATTGCCTTTACTGGATTTATTGATGACGTTTGGGGTTCTTACTCTTGGCATAAAACTGCTGGGCAACTTGTTGCCGCTGCTGCGATGGCACACCAAGGGATTGGCACAAAAGTCGCGATGGGTTTTTTGAACGGCGTTGGTGTCCCTAGTGAAATAAGTGAATTTCCTTTCTTAAATTCTTCTGTTATTGTCGCAGACCCAATCACGCCCGCCTATATTATTGGCGTCATCGTGATTGCCATGTTTATTCTTGGTGCATGTAACGCAGCTAATTTTATTGATGGACTTGATGGATTGCTTTCAGGTGTTACAGCAATAACCGCAATGGGTATCATGGCAATTTCGCTTATTGTCATAGGTGCAATCACGCCAGAAAAACTCCTTCACATGGAGCAAGCCATGCCCCTAGATCTATTGGGAATGCAAGGTCTCGATGGGGTTACTTTTATGGGAGCAAATTTGGTTTTATGTATGGCAGTGCTTGGCGCGGTACTCGGTTTTCTTGTTTATAATTTTAATCCAGCCACAATTTTTCTTGGAGATACAGGGAGTTTGCTACTTGGCTATCTTTGCATCGTCATGGTGCTCATGCTTGGTGAAAATGGACAAACGCACTTGGTTATTGCGGGGATGATTGTGTTTGCATTGCCAATTATGGATACAGCTCTTGCAATCACAAGAAGAAAAATGGCAGGCAAACCAATCTCTGAACCAGATGCTAATCATATTCACCACATCTTTAAAAGAAAGTTTGGATCTGTTAAAAAAGCAGTTGTTGCTTTGTACGGGATGTCAACACTGTTTGCGATTGTTGGCGTTGCGCTTGCATGGGTCCAAGTTACAGGGCAAGTGCGTGCATGGATCATTTATGTCATTGCTGCAATAATGTTTGGACTCATCGGGATGAAAGCAATTAAGTCAGCGAGACGATTTGGGTGACCACCGAAGGGCCGATTTCAATATTATTTGTGTGTATGGGCAATATTTGTAGAAGTCCCGCAGCGGAATGTTTGATGCGAAATGCACTACAAGAGCGAAACATGAGTCACATATTTGTGCTTGACTCTGCCGGAACAGGCGCTTGGCATGTTGGAAACAAACCCGATCAAAGAATGAGAGCAGCGGCAAAGACGGTGGGTCGAACCATTGATGGCGCAGCAAGGCAAGTTTGTGAGAACGATTTCAGTGATTTTGATTTGATTTTTTGCATGGACGATGACAACTATACAAACCTGCTCTCTATGGGTGCAAACACTGAAAAAACCCACTTATTATTGGAGTTTGTTGAGCATCCAACAGTGCGGGAAGTTCCAGATCCATACTATGGTGGCGACGATGGTTTCACAAAAGTGATCGCTTTAATCGACGGGGCAGTTTGTGATTTGATTGATAGACTTCACACGACAGTCTCATAAGGGTTTTGTTAGAATGTGGAGATGGCACAACAAACAGCTACGCAAAATAACAATAACCAACAAACATCTGAACAAACTGTTGTTCTTCTCGCAGACACATTTAGCGAGAGTGGTAAACAGACGCTCGAAGCGTTAGGCTGTAAAGTAATCTCAGATGCTTCGTTAAAAGATGAAGCACTTATTGAAGCAATTGCAGAAGTGAATCCAACTGTAGTTGTCGTTCGATCAACCAAAGTGACATCCGAAATGATGGCTGCTGCCCCTGAACTTTCTGTCGTCATCCGCGCGGGGGCTGGGTATGACACAATCGATGTCGCCGCAGCTTCTTCACTTGGCATTTCAGTCGCAAATTGCCCTGGGAAAAACTCCATAGCAGTTGCCGAACTTGCATGGTCTCTCATTTTGTCATGCGACCGAAGGGTGCCTGACCAAGTCGCAGATTTGCGAGATGGGAAGTGGCGAAAAAAAGAATATGCAAAATCACTTGGCTTAAGCGGACGAACGTTGGGAATCGTTGGCCTTGGTGGAATTGGTCTTGAAACAGCAAAACGTGGCAAGGCGTTTGGTATGAACATTGTTGCGTGGTCACGGAGTTTGACCGAAGAGAAAGCATCGGAACTAGGTATCGGGTGGTGCGAAAGTTTGCATAACCTTGCCAGAATGTCTGATGTGATTTCAGTTCACGTTGCTTCTACGCCAAGCACGGAAAACCTTATTGACGAATCGTTTTTAGATGCGCTGAAAGATGGCGCAACATTTATCAATACCAGTCGAGGTAAAATTGTTGATGAAGTTGCGTTGCAAAAATCTGTTGAAAATAAGAACTTAAGAGTTGGGCTAGATGTATTCCAAAACGAACCAACGACCGGCGATGCAACATTCAACCCTTCAATTATCTCTTGCTGTGGCGTGTACGGAACGCACCATGTTGGTGCATCTACAATGCAAGCGCAAGAAGCGATCGCCGATGAGTCTATCCGAATTATTCAACATTATTTATCTGATGGAGTTGTGCACAACTGCGTCAACCGTGCAACCTCAACTTCTGCAAAAGCTACGTTGTGCGTTCGGCATTTGAATTTACCAGGTGTTCTTGCGCATGTTTTTGAATTACTTAGCCAAGAAGGCGTAAATGTTGAAGAAATGGAAAACATGTTATATCAAGGTGCTGAAGCAGCGTGCGCTAGAATTCAACTCGACAGAGTCATCTCGCCTGATTGCATCGCAACAATGCGCGACCATGAACACGTTCTATCTGTAACAACATCTGCAATTAACGAATAAGGAAAGAAGTAATGACTCAAACAGCAACCGATCGAGCACTCAACTTCTCAGCTGGCCCAGCAACTCTGCCCGAGCCAGTATTGGAACAAGCAAGAACAGATATTTGGAATATTGCTGGTAGTGGTATAGGAATTTGCGAGCATAGTCATCGTGGCCCTGTTTTTGATAACGTGATCAATGAGGCAGTTGCCGATTGTCGGGAAGTTGGATCAATTCCGGAAGATTACGAAATACTTTTTTTGCAAGGTGGAGCAACGTTGCAGTTTTCAATGTTGGCAATGAATTTTTTGAAAGAAGGAACTGTTGCTGATTATCTAGATACAGGCGTGTGGACTTCAAAGGCGATTAAAGAAGCAAAGAAAATTGGTAACGTGAACATTGCGTTTGATGGTTCAGTAACTAAGTTTGACCACTGTCCTTCAGATGACGAGTTAACTCTCTCGCAAGATGCAGCATATTTGCATTATTGCTCAAACAATACAATTTATGGTACGCGGTATGCGCATGTGCCCACAACAACTGCGCCTGTCATTTGTGACATGAGTTCTGATATTTTTTCACGAGCGATTGACTGGTCGAAACATGCGATGGTGTACGCAGGCGCACAAAAGAACCTTGGACCTTCCGGGACTGTTTTAGTTGTGATTCACAACTCTCTTTTAGACAAATGTGATGGAACTCTCCCTCTAATGCTCGATTATCAGGCACAAGCAAGTAAGGGTTCAATGTTGAACACCCCGCCCACCTTTGGGATTTATCTCATGGGTCAAGTGTTTAAGTGGATTTTAAATGCCGGAGGATTGCTATCAATCGAAGAACGCAACGAGACAAAATCTGCAATTATTTACGATGCCATCCAAAGATGCAATGGTTTCTATTCTCTTATTGCAAAAGAAGATTGCCGCTCACAGATGAACATTTCGTTCCGTTGCCAAACCCCTGAGTTAGATGCACGCTTCCTCGAAAAAGCCGCGGAGTACCGTATGTCAGGTCTAAAAGGGCACCGATCAGTTGGCGGTTTGCGTGCATCTGTTTACAACGCATTTCCAGTTGAAGGTTGTGAAAAGTTCGCTGCGTTTTTAACAGATTTTGCGGATACCAATTGTTAAGAAAGATCGTGACTGAATAAGCCGCTTCGGAGTTTGGGCTCAAACCATGTTGATTTTGGCGGCATGATTAAATCTGCGTCTGCAACCGCAAGAAGTTGTTCTATTGTTGTTGGGTACATCGAAAACGCAACGGCAGCCGAACCGCTATTGACTCGATCTTCCAATTCTTTCGTACCGCGAATACCACCAACGAAATCAATTCGAGTATCACTTCGGGGGTCACCAATGTGTAGCATTGGAGTGAGAACGCGTTGTTGAAGAAGATCGACATCGAGCGATGCGATTGGATCATTGGCGTCGATGGTGCTGGGGGAAACATCCACTCGGTGCCAACCGCTCTCTTCACCTAGATATACACAGAATGTTCCTGATTTGTCTGGGGTGGCATTCTCGCAAGAAGTTAACTTGCCGATTGTTTCTAACTCTTGAAGAAAAGAATCGGGAGTTTTGTCGGACAAATCTAAGACAACTCGGTTGTAGGGAAGAATGTCGAGTTGTGTTGCCGGAAATAAAACTGACAAAAACCAATTATATTCCTCGCTACCATCATGGTTTGGATTCGCGTTTTTACACTCAACAGCCGCTCTTGCAGCGCTCGCGCTTCGGTGATGCCCGTCAGCCACGTACGCGACTGGAATTTCTTCAAAAGCTTCAAGCAATGCGCTTTCATTCTCAACTTTCCAGCCAGTGTGGGTCACGCCATCGTCTGCAACAAAATGAAACATTGGTCGCTTGTTGATTTCTTCATCTACAAGTGCATCAATCGAATCAGTGCCTCGGTATGTGAGGAAAACAGGTCCAGAGTTTGCATTAAGCGCGATTACGTGTTTTGTGCGGTCGTCTTCTTTGGCCTGCCGAGTTTTTTCATGTTTCTTTACAAACCCGTTGTTGTAATCGTTGACATGGCAACACGCAACCAAACCAACTTGTTTGTGTGCACCCATTATTTGTCTATATAAGTAGAGTCCAGCTTCTTTATCTTTGATCAATGCGCCTATTTCTTTCAGGCGATCGTAGTTTGTTCGTGCTTGTATATAGATAGCATCGTCGTAGGGGCTCGTGTCAGGAAGATCGACTTCTGAACGGACGACTCTCATGAAACTGTCTTCATTTCCTTGCGCAATTGCAGCAGCTTCTTCTCGATTGACTACATCGTATGGAACTGATGCGACATTTGGAGCGTCTCCACCACAAGGATGGACGGCATGAAATGGTTTAATTCTGAGTATAGACATAGTTTCGGCAGTGTACCACTTGAGAGGTTGGGTAATTTGGTGGAGTTGTAATGGCGGATAGGGAGTCGAGAAATCGTATTTCTTCTTTCCGCTTTATTTCAAGTGGGGAGTCACCGATGAAAGAGAAGCAAATGGAAAGCACGGCTCCTCGGAAGAGAGGGGCTTTGCGAACCAGATGTCGGTGGCCAGCATGGCCTACGTACAACCCGAGGTTCAAGGTCGCTGTGATCTTGAGCATGAACCCCAAACAACCGGCAACGAACTAGCCAAAGGGAGCCCAACCCATGAATACTCTAACACTCTCACCTAAAACAAATCGCCGAAATGCATTTACGTTGATTGAAATTCTCATCGTAGTCGTCATTCTTGGCATTCTCGCAGCTGTTGTTGTTCCGCAATTTACAAATGCTGCTGATGATGCAAATGATGCTGCCGTTCGAAGCCAACTTCAAACGCTACGGGGTCAAATCGAACTTTACCGTGCCCAACAAACATCTGATCCCGATCTTCTTGTAACAGGATGGGCTGATTTAACAGACAATAATTACCTGATGCTCGATCCAACGAATCCATTCACAGGTTCAGCAACCATCGCTGCAGGTGGTGCAAGTGATGCCAATGACGGATGGATTTGGAGAGATAATGGTAATGGAACATTTGGCCTGTACGCAGTTACTGCTGCTGGCGGCGAATTCGACGAATCGAACTAAACGCTCCCTGCCACCTCGGGCAGATTAACGCAAGGCACACAATGGAGGTTGTGTGCTTTGTTTTTATTGACCTATTGACCCCGGGACGAGGGTGCAACTTCGCGTCGCGCAGCGATGTGTGCACATACCGAGACCCGGGGTCAATGCGGTATTGAGGATCGATTATTTCACTTGGGGACTACTCTGGACCAGAGCCAACACCCGGCATGGGTTCACATCAAAATGATGCCACTTTTTCAGCTATTTCGAGGACTCTATGGAGACTTAGTCCGATAATCAAGTTTAGATGTTTTTTGAACATCTAAGTCGTTGGTTTGGCTTGTCTTGGCATCGAAATAGGTCGATGCAGAAATGAGATAGAAACCGCAAAACGCGGAGAAAAGCATGAAAAAGAACGATTTTATACAACGTAATTGGTACGCCAGATCAGGATGGTCGCTCGTTGAGCTGTTGACTGTCGTGGTTGTACTTGGCGTTGCAGCCATGATCGTGATTCCGTATGCCGCTGCAGGTGCTTCGGCCTCAGGGCAATCTGCAGCGCGATTACTCGTCACCGACATGCTTGCCGCGCAAATGGATGCCATCGCTACCCAAAACTTTCGGCGCATCCACTTTTACACCGACGGATCTGGTTGGTGCATTCTGGAACTAGATGCAGGGGAACTTGCTGATCCATTTGATCCACTTACGGCAACCTTCGTTGAAGATGCGATTGAATCCCAAGGACAAAACCAACAATCGATAACTAACTTTGTACAGGACACACGGTTCAGAGACATCGCAATTGAAAATCAGAATCTTGGTAAGGGCATCGAAGATATCACTTTTGACCCAACGGGCGGAATCATCGCAAACGATGGCTCACCAAGTCTTGGCGGTAGCGTCGACATCACAAGTGGCGAGTTCACTTGGACAATCACACTTGCCCCTCTCACTGGCAAAGTTTCAGTGAGTGAAACCACTGGGGGAGCACCGTAAATGTTTGGTTTTGCACAGACAATGAAAGGGTGCATTGGAATTGCGATGCATGCAACCTACGCAACAATCGGTCAATGTGGCTGGAAGAAAGGTGATTTTTTACATCCTCGCGTTTCTTCCATTGAGAATAATCCTCGAAATATTACATCGCAAGATTGGCGAACGGCAATCAACGAGGCAGGATTAACAGGATCGACTTGTTCGGTGTCTTTTCCACCGTCAATTTTAGAACATTACGTCTTGCAATTACCAGAAATGGGAAAAAAAGAATTAATAGAAGCTGTTGGCTGGGAACTTGCAGATCGAATCGGTTGTGACAGAGAACTTCTTCAAATTGATGCAAAACGGCTTGGAAACAGCGGAGATGTATTGGGTGTATCAATCGATCAATCAACGCTTACGAGTATTCTGGATCCACTGTACACGGCGGGTTTGCGTCCAACGATGATTGAGCCATCGTGTTATGCAGTCGCAAGAGTATTATCAATGCGACACCGCCGGAGCGCGGATCGCGCATCAGTTCGTGCTATTTTAGATTTTTCAAAAGATGATTCTGCAATGATGGTTCTTGCTGGAGATGACGCAGTGTTTTATAAACGACTTGGATATTCCGGTGACTCGCTTATCGATGCAGTATCTTTACACGTTGGCGTAACAACAGATCAAGCAACACGAATGCTTGCAGAATCCGATCAAGAAACTGATGAAGCGATGAGCAGGGCAGTTCGAGACGCAACCCGTTCGCTCCACGAACAAATTGCAAGAGATGCAATGAAGTGTTTACGACATTATGGTGTGACAAGCCGCGGTCCAATCCCATCGGAATTGATCGTGACTGGAAGTGCGGGCTGGAACAGGAATTTATCAGAAATACTTGAAACAGCGTGTAATATGACAGTATTTCCTGATTGGGACCTTGGCTATATCAAAGATATTGCAAAAATAACGACACGGTGTTTTGGTTGGCAAGCTGCACTAGGAACAAGTTTAAGTTTTTGCGAGGGGAATGATCGCCGTCAACAAACAGAAACAATCAATGGAGTTGCTGCATGAATTTACTCCCAGAGCATTACATCGAGCGAAGCAAAAATCGAGTTCGGTCGAGCCGAGTTGCAATCATGATTATTGTTTCTTTGGCATCGGTTGTTGCAGTTGCAACACATTCTCGTATTGCAGTGAACAGTGCGACGGAAAAACTAATCGTTGCGCAAGCAAGAGCAAACGGCGCGCTTGAGATTGAAGCCGATGCGACAACATTAGAATTAAAGAAAGAAATACTTGAAACGTTTGTAGACAAATATCAAGAAACAGAATTGCCATTTGCAGTTGGTGACATCATTGCAACTATCACAAATGCACTTCCTCCGAACATTACAATCGAAGAACTTTCGTTTGATGTCCTTGAATCAGATGGGAAGAGGATGATCGCTGGTCATGTTTCAGGTTTTGGATCAAGCGACGAATCGATTGCATCTGTAGTTTCAAATTTTCAAACAAAACCACCATTCGAAAATGTTACTATGGATTTCAGCCGCTCTAGAACAGTACGCGGCGTTCGGGCCCGTGGATTCCGAATGAGTTTTTCAATTGATTTATCAATTAATTGGGAAATCCATATTGCAATAGTTAACGCAGGAGAACAACAATGACAGCAACAAAAGAACGATGGATGTTAATTGGTACATTTGTACTTGCGGTACTTGTTATGTTTTGTTTTGCTGTGCCAAACTACAAAACAGCCACAACAAATGTTCAAGAAGCGAAGCGGTTAGAAGACAGAATCAATACTCTTGAACGTAGACAGGTCGAAGTGCAAAACTTACGTGATGAATACGAATCATTGGTGTCGCAAGTAGAAACTGATTATAAAAAAGTACCTGCAGCACCAGACAACGCCCAAATCGTGCAAGCATTATCACTAGACGTTGATGGTGTGCATGTTCTCGACCAAAGTTTTGTTGCTGGTTCTACTACGAATCAAAAAACAACTGAGGATTCATTTTCTGTTCAGCCACTTGCAATCACAATGGAAGCAGATTTTGAATCAATCTTTGCGGTCATTCGTCAAGCAGAATCAATGGGTAGATTAGTTCGTGTCAGTTCTGTGCGGATAGCCCAACCTGGGAGAAATACCGATTCCGACCCTACTATATTGGAAGCTGCGGTAGGATTACACGCGCCATTTAATCCAATGGAGGGACATTAAAGTGAAAATCAAACAAAGAATAAATCGAGCATGGTTGCAAATGACAAATGACCGGAAACAATTTGGCGTCTTTTGTGGTTTGCTCCTTGTTGGATTACTCCTTTGGGCGCGAATCATTGTAATTGCAAGACCGCCCCGCACAGCGATTGCTGACGAAACAGTTGCAACTACTATCGCATCCAATATTGCTTCCGATAACCACAAGGCTGTATTTCCAATTTGGCTTGATCACGAACCGACCAGGAATCCGTTTCATGTGAGCAATGATGCGTTCCCAGTCATACCGCAACCGACCGATAATGTCACCGTTCATGCAGTCAAAAATGGAAATGGTGCTGAGCAGCAAGCAATTTTAGCATTGCAGTTAGAAGCAATTTTGGGTGACTTGGCAATGATTGACGGTCATGTAGTCCATGTTGGAGATGTTGTGTCTACAACGTCTGTGACGGATCCATTGACACTCGTCAAAGTTAACCACCGTTCTGTCATCATTTCGGCTGGAGACCGCCGATATGAACTGACGATCGCGTCTCCTCGTCGATAGGGTGATGGTTGCGCGAATGGAGACGCGTAGCCATGAAGCACTACTTACTTTTATTTTCACTTTTACTTTTTTTGACGCCTGTCAATGCGCAGGAATCAGATTCGTCCGTTGAAAAAACGGTTGAATCTTCTGTTGTTGTTGACGAGTTCGGGACTGTCGATCTTGTTGTTAATGAAACGGAAGTCACGCAAGTGCTTGAAATGTTGGCGATTCAAAGTCGCCGAAACATCATTGCATCAAACAGTGTGACTGGTGTGGTTTCTGCAAACTTATACGATGTGACTTTCAACGAAGCATTAGAAGCCATTCTTCGAGTGAATGGTTTTGGATATGTCGAAGAGGGTAATTTTGTTTATGTGTACACAGTTGATGAACTTGAAACGATTGAGAAGGCAAGGCGTAAAACAGATAGTCGGATTTACGAATTACAGTACTTGTCTGCAGGGGATGCGGATGAATTTGTAAAACCGCTATTGAGCGAAGATGGAAAAGCAGCATTTCGCGGCACAGTTGACGCCGGGTATAAGCCTTCAATGGAAGACGGAGGCGCGGATAGTTATGCGTGGTCAAGCAAATTGGTTATCAATGATTATCCAGAAAATCTAGATGCGATTGCAGTGCTGCTAAAGGAACTTGATACAGCGCCGATGCAAGTCGTCGTTGAAGCGACAGTCGTGCAAACCAGAGTTGATGAAGACAATGAGTTTGGTGTTGATTTTACAGCGCTCTCAAACATAAACATTGGAAGTATAGCCGGTGGCCCACTTGCTGCAGCGACCGATTTGATTTCTGGCTCGTTTGGCAATACCAATTCAAGCGCAGTTTCTTCGGGTGTTGGGCAGACAGACACCGTACTGAATGGGGGACTTAAAGCTGGTGTGATTAAGGATCATGTCGGCGCATTTCTCAGAGTGTTAGATCAAGTTGTTGACACAACTGTGCTTGCTCGGCCTCGAGTAACTTGCCTCAACAGGCAACGCGCTGAAGTGCTGATAGGTACCCGCATCGGTTACTTGTCGTCAACACAAACAGACACAAGTACAACACAGTCAGTGGAATTTTTGGATACGGGTATCCACCTCGTTTTTAGACCTTTCATTTCTCCCGACGGCATGATTCGTTTAGAATTACAACCAAACGTTTCGTCAGCAACGCTTCGGACAGATGGCGGTCAATCTGTTCCAGATGAAGTAACACAACAACTCATGACGAACGTCCGTTGCCGCGATGGGGAAACTATTATTCTCGGTGGTTTATTTAGAGAAAGCACGGTTGTAACGCGCAATCAAGTGCCGATCCTTGGTGATATTCCGCTTATAGGTGCAGCGTTTCGTGGACAAGATGATCAAGTAGACAAAGAAGAAATTATCTTCTTGTTGACTCCCTCCATTATTCCAGATGAGCGACTGTGGGAATCCGGCAAAGATTCACTTACTATTATCGAAGCGGTTCGAGTTGGTGCTCGCTCTGGCTTGCTACCTTTTAGTCGCGATCAAATTACTGCGAATTACAATCGAGACGCACTCGATGCATATCGTCAAGGCGATTTAGATCGAGCACTCTACTGGACTAATCTTTCACTGCGAACATCGAAAGTGCAACCTGAAATGTTGCGACTACATGAAACAATCACTGATGAATCGGAATCAATCTGGGAAAGAGATTTACTTCGTGAGTTACTAGCAGAGTCTAGCAATGTAGTAAGTTCAGCAGAGGTATCACCATAATGCGATCTATTATTATTGCAATCATTCTTTGTTCTGTAAGCTGTGGTCCAACTAAGACGGGAAAGATGGCGCGTCAAAAAGCGCACGCACGAATGGACATTGTGAATGCCGATCTTGCATCGCAGCAAGCGCGCCAACAGTTCGAAGTAGGGCAACTTGATGCAGCAATCACAACCATTAACGTTGCGATTGATAGGTATCCTGAGAAGTCGGAATATCACCAACTCCGCGGACGTATTTTACTTGAACAACACAAACTTGATGATGCGCGAGGTGCATTTGAAACTGCCTCTACATTACATCCAGAGGCAGCAGAGCCGCACTATTTACTTGGCATTCTTCATCAGCGGTGGGGGGATGACGAGGCAGCATTACAATCGTATACTTCTGCTTGCCAAAACGATTCAGCGCATGCACAATTTTTTCTAGCAAAAGCAGAAACACTTACCGCTCTTCATCGCGATGGTGAAGCGATTGAAATACTTACAGGAAAACATCATTTCCAGCACCAAGCTTCAATTCCAGCGTTGCTTGGGCAAATTTATTTAAGAACGGGAAAAGCGACATTAGCAGCGCAACATTTTGCAGATTCACGGTCACTTGGAAATGACGATCCAATCCTCTATGCTGATCTTGCAATGGCAGAATTCCGAGCAGGTTTATACGCTGAATGTTTGATGACCCTTCGGGAATTGGAAATTACAACAAAAGATGGACTTACTACATTGCAACAAAGAGTTCGAGGGAAGAGTCTTGCTGCGACTGGGCGGTTGATCCAAGGCCGAGACATTTGTTTGTCAGTCACGAGAGAGACTCCCCAAGACGCTGATGCGTGGATTGACCTTGGATTCATAGCGTGGAAAATGGGTGATTATCGGAGGTTACACATGTGTGGAAACGAAATATCAAAACTTGCACCATCCGCTGTCGAAGGCCCACTCTTTATTGGAAAAGCCGCTCAGCACGCTGGAAACAGCGTTTTAGCAGCAGATTCGCTTGCGTTGGCGGCCTCACTATCTCAAAATGATGAGCTTGCCAGCTGGATCACTGCAAGTGCAAGACAAACGAATGGGAAAAGTGCAACAGTTCTGCAAGAAGCACCAAATATGCCAGCAAAAACTGCCGAGAAGGGTATTGAGGAACCAATCCTCGGGCTCGTTGAGGGAAACGAGCCCTTGGTGACAGTTCCCCAAAACTAGCCTCAGCAACCCTAAGAACGTGCGACTTCTTAAGGCCAAGGGGCCCGAGATTCTCGCCGTGACCACTTCATTTATCTACATCTTGATTACCGCCTCAGCAACCATCGTTGCAGTTGCATCAATTGCGACTGCTCGGTATTGGTATCTGCAACTGCGATCAGCGAAGGCTGAAATGGAGAAAGCGATCCACGATGTAGACAGTGCGCGTAATGAAAGTGAAACGGCTCGTATCCACGGGTGTATCGATCGAACACGGCGCCGTCAAGCCGAAGCAGTTTTTGATGTGTTGCGAGATGCGGTCATCGTTGTTGATGCACATGGCGAAATTTTGCACGCCAATGCTGCAGCCGGCGGTTTACTCAGCGTCTCTCCAGAAGAAGCTGCTGGTAAGGTGATGACTGACATTGTCAATAATCATCAACTTGCGTCAACAATTTCAGCTGCTCGTAACGGTTTGCCGTCTGAAGGTCGTCTTTGTGAACAAGAGTTGACATGCAACGGGGAAGAAGTTTCGTATGAAGTGCACCTTCAATCAGTCGGTGGACACGAAGAACCAATGCACGCAGTTGTGACTGTACTTCGAGACCTTTCACGGGAACGAGAAGTTGCACGATTGAAAAGTGACTTTGTTTCAAAAGCAAGTCACGAACTTCGAACGCCTCTTTCTTCAATTTCTGCATACATCGAAATGCTCGTTGATGGAGATGCTGCAGACGAAGACGCTAGGCAAGAGTTTTACAGTGTTATCTCAACAGAGACCGATCGTTTGCGTCGCCTCATTGACAACTTGCTGAACATCAGCCGTATTGAAGCAGGTCTTATGCACATTGATCGCGAGCAAGTCAATGTTGGCGAGCTTGTAGAACGTGCAGTGAAATCAATGGCGCATCAGGCCAAAGAAAAAGAACAAAAGGTTCATACACAACTTGCAAAAGTAGATTTAACAGTGACTGGTGACAGCGATATGTTGTACCAAGTCATCGTGAATCTTCTGTCAAATGCAATCAAGTACACACCCCAAGGCGGCCGCATCACAGTTGCAGCTGATGCCGATCATCTCACAAGAAGTTTGCACCTTTCAGTTGCAGATACTGGCCTTGGCATTGGACCAGATGAAACAGACAAAGTATTCGATAAGTTTTACCGAGTAGAAAATTACCGACGAATTGCAACCGGTACTGGTCTCGGCCTCAACCTCTGTCGTCACATCGTAGAAACACTTCACAGTGGACAAATTGGCTTAGATTCAACACTAGGAATGGGATCACGTTTTTGGTTCACCATTCCAATGGTTGATCGATCAGGAAGGGCAGCAGCGTAATGTCACATCGAATTCTCGTCGTAGATGACGAAACCCACATTTTACAAGTGCTTTCACTTAAACTTCGCAACAGCGGTTTTGAAGTAGCAACCGCAGTTGACGGTGAAGACGCGCTGCGTCAAGCAATTGAAAATCCTCCTGATCTTGTGATCACTGATATTCAAATGCCGTATATGAATGGCATTGAATTGTGCAATGCACTTCTCAAGAACAAGACAACCGGCTACATTCCAGTTGTTGTCATCACGGCGCGCGGGCATACCCTCGCAGCGAGTGACACTGATATCGCAAATGTTCGCGAGGTGATCAGTAAACCATTTAGTCCACGTGGTGTAGCAGAATTAGCGAGTTCTATTCTTGCAAATATTCCTACACAAAACGCTGAAAGATCGGAGGCCGCGTGAGTACATTTGGCCAAAATTTAACACCATTCATTGCATCAAACAACGATGTTTACGCACAACTCCGAGGTGCAGGGCTAGTTGTTGTTGCGTGCACGATGATGGGCAAAATTGAGTACGAACCTACGCGGGGCGATGATTGGTATGCAGATTTGCTGCTTTCATCTCCAATCGTCCGGACTGCAATTTCAACAAGTTGTCGAACATGTTTGTCAGACGATCAATGCGTAGCAACGGAAGCAATTCCCGGTTTGTGGATTGTTCCTACACCAATCTCAAAAGATCGCCGGTCAACTGGATATGCAGTTGCACTGATTGTCACTGAAGAATTACTTGCAAGCGAATATATCCACACACTTTGCCAAGCATCCAATGCGGAGGTAGGTGTTGTTCGAGATATGATTCGCGATCTTCCACCAGCGGCTCCCCAAGACATCTCGCGCTTGTCATCACTGTTTCAACTTGCATGGAATTCACATCGGTCACACAGTGAAAACAAAGGTGTGATCGAAGATATTGGCCGCGAGCTCGCAGATTCGTATGAAGAAATCAACTTGTTGTACACAATTACAGGAAGCATGAATTCAGTGAATCATCCCGAGCGGTTTATCGAATTGGTCTGTGATGAATTGCTGAAAAATATGCCTTATGGATGGGTTGGCGTGCAACTTCGAACTGGCAACCGTCTTCCGAATCCCGGAAATGAACTCATAAGTAGCGGCGTTTCGAAGCACGAGTCTTCTCAACTATCAAACATTGTTGCTGCCCCTACATGTGACATCACACCTGGAATGCCAATCATTGCACACAGTGGCGATCATATTTCCCAGCGATTAGGTGACGGAACAATCGTTGTTCCAATTGAAAATGACGGACATGTCATTGGTATTTTGATTGCAGCTGAAAAGCAGGGGACAGATACAACAGTCTCATCAGTGGATGTGAAAATGCTCAGTGCAACTGCATCGCAACTTGGAATCTTTTTAGAAAACGCATTGTTGTATGAAGATCTCAACGCGACGTTCCTAGGTACGCTCGAAGCACTCACTGCTTCGATAGATGCGAAAGATCGGTACACATGTGGTCATTCTCAAAGAGTGTCACTCCTTACCGCGCAACTTGCAGAATCCGCGGGTCTTCAAGAAACACAAGTCGATCGCTTTCGAATCGCAGGCTTGGTACACGACATTGGAAAGATTGGTGTTCCAGAATCAGTTCTTCTGAAAAAAGGGAAACTGACTGATGAAGAATATCAAACGGTCCAGCAACACCCCGAAATTGGCGCACGTATTTTGAGAGATATTCCACAAATGAGCGATATTCTTGGCGGCGTATTGCACCACCATGAACGTTTTGATGGTGGTGGGTATCCCCACGGTCTTGCACAAGAAGAAATCCCACTTGTCGCTCGAATTATTGCACTTGCTGATACGTTTGATGCGATGTCATCATGTCGAACATATCGAAAAGCAATGACTCGAACATCTGTTCTCGATGAGATGAAACGCTCAACTCCAGGACAATTTGATCCAGCATTAGCTGAGATGTTCTTTGATCTTGATTTTTCTAAATGGGAAGAACTCATGATTGAACATCAATCTGGGCAAACAAATGAAAGGTTTGCAGCATGAATATTGCAAGCGAACAACATGTAGCCGCAATGGTTATTCGAATAGATGGTGAGTTAACAGCAGATGACTGCGACAACTTCAAACGGAACATGCTTGAAGCAACCAACAATTTTGCATCCGATATTATCGTTGATTGCACATCATTAACACTGATTGACTCAGTTGGCCTTGAGTCGCTCCTTTGGTTATCCGATGAAGCAAGAAGGAATAGATCCCGCATGCGTCTCGCTTGCGTTCCTGAAACCGTGACTAATATTTTTCGTTTAACGCGACTTGACGGTGCGTTTAGCACCCACAGCAACGTAGAAGCAGCAGCAAGAAGCCTTCATTAACACATCCATGAACAAACCAATCTCAATCCCAACAGATCTTACTTCTCAAGCGCCGCTTGGGCAGTTATTGTTGCAAAGTGGGAAAATTACGCAAACGCAACTTGATCAAGCATTAGAACAGCAGCAACAAAGTGATGAGCGAAAACTCATTGGTGAAGTGCTTGTTGAACTTGGTTTTATTGATGATGCAATCGTACTTGAAGCAATTGCTGGGGCATACGATATTCCATTCGCAAAAGACACCGCTCGCTTGGCAGATCCGCAAGTAATTGAAGAGTTACCAAGAGAGTTTCTCGAAGAACATGGCGTCCTTCCATTGTTTCTCATTGGTGGCATGCTGACTGTCGCAGTGAGTGAGCCAGCAAACCTGTATCTACTTGAAGAAATTGAACGGCGTACTGGACATTCAGTACAAATAGTTGCAGCAACTGCCGCAGATATTGCCGCAGCACACAAATCGTACTTGCCAGCGGCGAACGTATTTGTGATTGATGAGATATATGAAGATATTGACGAACACGACTTCTCAGTCATTGAACAGCAGACTACTGAACTTGCAGATCTCGAAGAAGATGCTGGGCATGGCCCTGTTGTAAAACTCGTAAATTTTTTGATTTACTCAGCAGTACAAGAGGGCGCTTCGGACATCCATATTGAGCCCGGCGATCATTCCCTTCGAGTTCGAAATCGCATTGACGGAAAATTGTTTGAAAAAATTCAACCGCCATACAAAATGCACCAAGCAATTGCAAGCCGAATTAAAATTATGGCGAATCTGGACATCTCTGAACGCCGTCTTCCACAAGATGGTGACTTCAACGTGATGATGGACGGCCGTCCAATTGATTTGCGTGTTTCAACCATGCCAAGTAAGTTTGGCGAAATTGTAGTGATGCGGATTATCGACAGTCAGAATAATAATTTGTCACTTGATCAACTTGGTTTAAATGAAACAATGTTGTCGCAGTGGAAGAGCGTTGTTGAACAGCCAAATGGTGTTGTGCTTGTGACTGGTCCGACAGGATCGGGCAAATCAACAACGTTGTATAGCGTGTTGTCACAACTTGACACTGATGAAATCAACGTTGCAACAATTGAAGATCCAATTGAAGCGCAAATTAGGGGAATTAATCAATCACAAATTAATAACAAAGCAGGTTTTACTTTCTCATCTGCGTTACGCTCGATGCTTCGTCAAGACCCGGATGTTTTGATGGTTGGCGAAATTCGTGACAATGAAACTGCTGGGATCGTTTCGCAAGCCGCATTGACAGGGCACTTGGTCTTCTCAACGCTGCACACAAACGATTCAGTAAGTGCAATTACACGGTTGGTCAACCTTGGTGTTGAACCATACCTTGTTGCAGCAACAATTCGTGGTGTTCTTGCACAACGACTTGTTCGTAAAATTTGTCCGCATTGCAAGGAACTATGGCAAGGAGAAGATGCCATTAGACAAGCATGCGGCGGTGCGGAAGAACTTTGGATGGGTGCTGGTTGTAATCGGTGCCGTGGAACTGGATTTGCAGGCCGCATAGGTATTTTTGAACTGCTTATCCCTAATGCAGAGTTACTTGATTCAATTAGTCAAGGTGATTCGCTCCAATCAATGCGTCAACGACTTGTAACCGATGGTCACTGGTTACTCCGTCAAGATGGCATTGAAAAAGTGCGAAACGGTTTGACAACTCCCGAAGAAGTGCTCTGCGTCACGCAAGGGAATATCCAATGAACGCATTGGCTGCAAAAGAAACCTTTGCTTGGAAAGCTCGCGACACGCACGGTCGCGAGTTATCCGGTTCCCAAATTGCAGTCAACGAATCTGAAGTTGCAGGAGAATTGCGATCAAAAGGGTTGTTTGTAACTGCGATTGACCCTGAACCATTGTTGCAAGGTGACATTGAACAAGTAAGAACATCACGCACGGAAATTGCTACTGCAATGAGCCAGCGAAAAGTAAAACGAGATGATGTTATTGCGTTTTGTCAACAACTTGCAGTGATGCTTGAGACGGGCGTACCACTTTCTGAATCTCTCGATGCGCTTTCGAAACAGACGAAACAAAAAGATTTCAAAATAGTAGTGGAAGGCATTTATAGAGAGGTGCAAGGCGGCGATCCACTTTCGGTTGCACTTTCTCGTAGGCGCCGCGTGTTTCCACGCATCGTTGTAAGTCTTGTCCGAGCATCAGAGTTATCTGGCACGATGCCACTTATGCTTGAGCGTGTTGCAACATATCTTGCAAGCGAACGAAAAACAGTTCGCGAAGTCAAAGGTGCGATGACATACCCAATGATTATGGCATGCACCGCGATTCTAGTTACTTCCTTAATAGTGACATTTATCCTGCCAAGATTTGCAAAAATTTATGAAATGCGTTCAGCATCGTTACCGATGCCAACGAAAGTGCTGATGTCAATTAGCGATTTGTTGCTTTCAAATTGGATGTACTGGATTCCAGCACTTGTTGCAATGATTGTTGCTGCAGTCATCTGGTACAAAACGCCAAGTGGTCGCTCCGCAGTTGATTGGATGAAATTAAAACTACCTGTCTTTGGTCCAATGTTTGCACAACTTTACACAACGCGTGCATCAAGAACACTTTCGACATTACTTGCAGCGGGTGTTGGTGTGCTCGATGCAATTGGGATTTGCCGCGATGTGACCAATAACGTGCACTTCGATAAACTCTGGAACGACATGGAAGACAATATTCGAAACGGCGGGGCGATGAGCGATGCAGCATTCAATTCGCAGTATGTTCCTTCGTATGTTGCTTCGATGATGTCATCGGGCGAACGTGCTGGCCGTCTTTCACAAGTGATGGACCGAGTCGCTGCGTTTACAGACGAAGAACTCGAATCCCGCGTGAAGC
This sequence comes from uncultured Isosphaeraceae bacterium, assembly GCA_964474235.1. Lineage (GTDB taxonomy): Bacteria > Planctomycetota > Phycisphaerae > Phycisphaerales > SM1A02. Next base: position 2,000 of record CAYYRP010000013.1, on the reverse strand, counting down.
AACTCGGCTCCATGATTGAACCAATCATGATTCTTGTGATGGGGACTGTTGTTGGCGGTGTCGCAATTGCAATGTTGTTGCCAATCTTCTCTATGTCCAAAGTCATCTCAGGCGGTTAAGCCAACCCCCGCCCCCCCCCAAAAAAAAACTACCCCGCAGGTCGTTTATTTTGGCTCGGACCCAACTTGACTCCGAGCCAAATCAACCGTTTTTTGGCGTAAAAAGACATTCTTGGCACTTTTTTCTTGTGTTCAAGGATCTTTTCCTCTATACACGACCATAACTAGGCGAGGAATTCGCCTAGAAAGGTCCGAGAGAGGAGCACTATGCACATATTCAAAACTATTCTTGGTATTTCAACAGCACTTTTGTTTGCGTTTGGCACGCAGAACATTGCATCTGCACAAACACCGCTTATTCTCCAAGAGTCTGAAAAACTCAATTCCACAAACGACAGCAATGATCGGTATGGTTTTACAAGTGCAATACATGTAGACATGGCGATAGTTGGTGCATACGACGTTGACATAAATGGAATTCATTCTGGCGCCGCATACTTTTACCGTTTTGATGGAAATTCCTGGATTGAAGAACCAATCGTCCTGCCTAGTCAGAGCAGTACCTACGCTTATTTTGGCTGGGCTGTTGATATATCAGACAACTTTGCAGTCGTTTCTGCGAGTGGAGATAAAAAAATATTCGTCTATCAATTTGATGGGATGTCGTGGAATGAAGAAGCAGTCATTTCGTTGGGAAACTCTTCGAACGATTTGTTTGGCTGGGATGTTTCAATAGATGGAAATAGAATTATTGTGGGAGCGCCGGGGGATGATGTAAATGGACCTACATCTGGCGCTGCGTACATTTTTGAATTCGATGGTGTCTCGTGGATTCAGCAAGCGCAACTCATACCGAGTAATGGTACCGCGGGCGATTTCTTTGGAGGAGGCGTTTCTATTTCAGGCGATCGTGTGCTTGTTGGAGCGGGAGTACAGCCAGGGATGGCTGGGGGACCAGGTACGGCGTATATATATGAATTCGATGGTGTATCGTGGAATAACGAAACAATTGTTACGCCAAGTAATGGAAATAGTTACGATTATTTTGGGCAAGAAGTTTCATTGCAGGGCGATGTAGCGGTTGTTGGTTCTATGCACTTTGATGGGGTTGGAAACGAATCAGGCGCAGTCTATGTTTACCGCTATGACGGTAATGACTGGGATCATGAAACAATTATTCAAGCGAGTGATGCATCGGCAGGGCAATTTTTTGGCGGAACTGTTTGCACTTCTGATGAAATGATTATTGTTGGGGCAATCGGTGATGGCACAAATGGCAATTTTGCAGGCGCTGCGTATGTGTATTGGTATGACTATGTTACAGACTCATGGGAAGAAAAAGTTAAGTTACTGCCAAGCGATGGTGAAAGTGGTGATTGGTTCGGTCAAAGTGTCGGCGTGCATGAAGGCACGGCAATTGTTTGTTCATGGTACGAGGATGACAACGGTACAGATGCAGGGGCTGGGTATCTCTACCATGTTGGCGATCTAGATGGAGACAGCATCATTGATGGATTTGATAACTGTATTGACATCTTCAACCCGAACCAAGAAGATTGCAACGCTAACGGTGTAGGTGATGTGTGCGACTTACTATATCCTGCAACATTCGACTGCAATAACAATGGCTTGGTTGATAGTTGCGAATTATATACATTTGATATTGAAACCAAACTTACAGCAAACGATGGGACAAGTCTTGACTACTTCGGCGCAAGCGTTGCAGCAGACGGCGACTCAGTAGTCGTTGGGGCATACGGCGAGGATGACAATGGTATCGATTCTGGTAGCGCGTACATCTACAACTTTGATGGAACTGATTGGATTGAAACCAAACTCATTGCAAGCGATGGGGGAACTTATGACCACTTCGGCAGAAGCGTCGCAGTAAGCGGCGATACGGTTGTCGTTGGGGCACTCTGGGACGATGATAACGGCACT
>CAYYRP010000012.1:0-70192 GCA_964474235.1 uncultured Isosphaeraceae bacterium | reverse complement strand
GCAAAAAAAGCGTGTGATGAATTTCCAGGCAGAAGATATGCAACCGCGGGTAAGTTATGTGATGATCTGAGACGTTTTCAAGATAACGAGCCAGTTATAGCAAGAAGGGCTGGCGCTGCTTATCGCACTAATTTGTGGATAAAAAGGCACAAAGTTATCTCCACACTTCTTCTTGTTGTTGTTCTCACAGCCATTTTTAGTGCTGTGCAAATGAACAAAGTAAAAGACGAAATTGATCTCAAAAAACAAGTTGCCTACGCAGGAAACATCCAAGAAGCACAACTTTTCCTAGACAAGGGTGATCTCGATTCAACAAAGCGGGCGCTCAGTTCATGCGAAGAAAATTTTCGGGGTTGGGAATGGCATTGGATCAACCAACAATTATCTGTTGGACAATTGCCCATAAGGGCAAGAAGTGTTTCTGCCTCATCACAAGATCACATACTTGGTGTTGTTGATGAACACGAAGTAATAAACCTGCAAGACGGTGTAACCCTCCACCCCAAAAATGCACTGTGTAAACAAACGCTTCTTTCAAGAGATTGTTCAACTCTTTTACAACTGCAATCAGATGACACGATCGCAATATCAACAATAGGGCAACATAAACCAAGGTTTATGTTAACCCTTGACTCCTCTTGGAAAGATGTCGCTGCGATACAACTTGCTGATGATGGCCGTTTATTTCTCATCGCAATAAGCCCTGCCTTCGACCCTGATGATTTCGCTACATTTAATGCTCCTACACGAATAATACTCGTTGATTCTGTAACCAAATCAATCCTACTAGACGAACAACTACAGGGAAGAGTCCTTGATGCGAATGCTGCCATTGCAATGAATGCAGAAGGCACAGTGATCGCTGCTGCAAACGTTCGAGGAAACGTAACAATTTGGAGACGAGTGGGCGGGAAAATTCTTGATCGAAGACAAATCAAAGTTGGGCAAGGAACATCGCTTCTTTCCATTGACAGAGGCGGTCATTATGTTGCAGTTGCACTTCTAGGGCAGTCTGCATCTAACGTTCGGTTGCTGACTGTTGACACATTAACAACTGATGAAAACCTGCCAGTTATTTTCCACGATCATGCAATCACTTCTATCGACATTGCACCTGAAGGTAACAAGATGGCATCGATTGACACTGGTGGTCTTCTTCGAATCACTCCCTTCGATGTCGGTTTGCCGATTGCTGAACCTGTGCAAGATGGAGATCAAGGCGCAACAGTGACTTTTTCAAACGACAGTAACTTCGTGTTTGTGGTGGACGAACAAGATCACGTCAATCTAAGATCTGCGTCTGCTCGAGAAGAAGAGACACGAATTACTGCTGAACAAATCGATACCGTCGCTGTTGACAAAAACCACATCTTGCTTACTTTTTCTGACACATTACTTGTGTATGATTTTGACACAAAAACAGTCATTCAACAAAAAATCCATTCCCCTTCCACAACCACAATGCCAAAAATTGAGCACGGCTTAGATATTTCAAAAAAAAATCTAAGTTGTATCACTGAATCTGATGTATTTGTAGTGTGTGGAACAACCGTAGGAAAAGTGTATGTATGGGACAAAAAAGAACAAACAGACATTCCTATCGAGAGAACATTATCAAAGGAAATTAAATCAGTGAGTCTCTCGCCAGACAGCAGAAGAGTTGTTGCGTCAGACGTTGGCAATATAGTCATGTTTGATACCACTTCGGGTTTGCCTCTTTTGACACTACATTGGAAACTTGCGTTTATTCAACACCTTGGCTGGCTTGATAACGGAAACACACTGTTTGCAATTTCAATGGATGGAAGAATCCGTACATGGTCAATTCGCAACCAGAATTAGATTGGTTCTATTGGAATATACTGCTGTCCACCGTTGATCATCTCAGCTGCATACGCTTCAATCACGGTAGGTAAAATTTCAGGGAATGTAAAATCTGGTAACGGTGGCGGAATGTGCGTGTCTGGATTTCGAGACCACTTCCAACATCCATTGCGATCACGTCGGTACACCAGAATTGTCACAGTGCCATCATCGTTCACAATAAAAATGAGAACTTCCTTATCACTTAAGCGATAGATATGTGTCGTGTCATTTTCATTTGTCGGGGGCATGCCGCAAGGATCCGTCATTGTTGGAACACCTAACATTCCCATTTGATATACACCATCATCAATTTCAGATTGTAAGAATGCAACACCATTCCAATCCCATGTGGAAGTATCAAGTGGTCGCTCGAGCATCACGAGCGATTCTGGTACAGGCTGCTCTTCTTCGCGATACCCAAAAGGATCAACTTCCAACAACATTGTGGAAGTATTTCCCTCGAACGGTGTCAATTGCACGTGCGGCAAATCAAAACCACCGTCATTCAATTGCAACAGGCTAATGCCATCCGTCTCGACGAGCCAAGCCCAAGGAATTGTTATCTCCCCTGTGACCTCGTCAATCTGCATTACCCCTTGAAGTTGCACATCGGGGAGTGATTCTTGAAAAAACCACGCATTAAAAACTTCGTGGACATCCTCAGCAAATACAGTTTTACCGAGAAAAAAAATAGTCAAAATGAATCCAAGAAACTTCATGTCATTATCAGCCTACCACCTTCAGGCGAATTGTCACCGAGAAAACCGCAAGTATTTCCCATAAACCAATGGAGGAAGCAATAAAAACTGTATTTTGATTGCGTATTATCGGACATTACGCCGAGGACACTTCAGGATTCAGCCACCCAAAGGGGTTGACGAAACAGTGTTTTTCTGCTCAAATCCGTTGTTCCCCACCTCTCATTTGAGCGGTATGCAATCGACGGTCGATCGCAACCTTCAAATTGAATACGGGGAAGGCTTTTTGAGGAGTCGATAAGACACCATGGCTCGCTATCTTGGACCAAAAGTAAAATTATCACGACGCGTCGGTGTACCGATCGCGGACATTCCTAAGCACACTGCAAAGCGACAACTTAGCGCACCGGGACCACATGGTTTCCGCGGGCGTCAGTTGAAAGATTATGGCGTGCGCCTCGTTGAAAAGCAAAAGCTTCGATACCACTACAACATTCTTGAAAAGCAATTCCGCAGGTACATTGCAAAAGCAAGTCGCATGCGTGGCAACACCGGCGAAGTATTGTTGCAACTTCTTGAGCAACGACTTGACAACGTGCTCCGTCGCGCTGGGTTCGTACGTACTATTTGGGCTGCAAGACAAATGGTTGTACATGGTCACGTTCTTGTGAATGGTAAAAAAGTTGACCGCCCAAGTTTTGCAACTTCTCCAGGCGATATCATTACCCTTAAGCCTGGTATCCATACATTGGCTCGGACAAATATGGAAACCCTCGCTGGTCACATCGTTTCAGAATGGTTAACAGTTAATCCAGCAGAATTGTCTTGCAGCGTGGTTGCTGACCCAACTGCAGATCAGATTCCGTTTGATGTCAACACCAACCTGATCGTCGAATTTTATCGTTAAGCATATTGAACATATTTTGCCGCAGATGATGCATTTCGCTCACTCCGGCTAAGGAATACCACAGACATGTTTAAGTTTCTACGTAAATACAGTGTCTGGATCCTCGGTTTTGGCGGATCCTTACTACTGATCGCTTTTCTTGCGCCCAACGTAATCCAACAACTCGCTCAACGTGCAGGCTACGCTGGCACAAAGCAGGCTACCGTGGGGGACGGGGAATCCGTGGGCTACGACCAATGGCAAAAGAACATCACTGAATCTCAGATTATTGACAGGCTTGGCGTTTCACTCCCAGGAATTGGGTCTATTGATTCACCTTCACACTGGTTCCTCCTCACTCGCGAAGCAGACCTCGCTGGTCTCACCCCAGCACTCAACGCTCTCACTGTTGATTCAGCAACTATTACAAACATTGCGAGAAACACTGGCGTTCGACCGATCACTGTTCTCGAAACGCTCGCGCATTTAGAAGGTGTGCAACGGCTCATTCAAACGTACCAAGGTGTTGGACGTTTTTCTGACCGCCGCATTCACAACGCTGCCGACACATATTTATCTTCGGTCGCAGTTGAAACTGTCGTCATTCCTGCCGAGTCGAGTGACACTAATGTTTCAGAGGAAACGCTTCTTGCACAATTTGAAGCATGGAAAGATGTTCCCGCAGGCGAAGGTGATCAAGGGTTTGGGTACAAACTTCCAGATCGATTCAAAGTTGAATGGATCCACATTCCAGCGACTTCAATCCGTCAAGCTGCAAAAGTGGGCGATGATTTTTCTACTCGTGAGCAACGAAAGTTCTGGCGGCGTAATGAAGGAGACCCTCGCTTTCCGAATTTAGAAGGCGTAACTGAAATCCCTGAAGTGGTGAGCGATGCTTTTCTAGATACATTATCTGAACGCACCCGCGCAGAAATGTCTCGAACAATGTCTGAACAACTTCGACTTCCACGCCGTGGTTTTGAAGAGCAAGATGGTTTTGTTGTTCTTCCTGATAATTGGAGCGAACAACAATTGAGTCTTGAAGAACTCGCATCTACTATCCAAGGAACATTTAGCATTGATTTGCCTGCGTACGGAAGTGTTGGCGAATGGACTTCGACAGCTGACGCTGCGGAGATACCTATTCTTGGTGAAGTCACTGCAACGAATTTGGGTGATACCCCCGTTACGTATTCAACACTCATTGCTGCTGCAAAAGAATTTGGCGGGAATGGTATTTACCGCGTTCAGCAAGATGTTGCAGCACCAATCGTAGAAACCGATAGCGGTGAACTTTTTGTTTTTCGTATTACCGATACAGATCCATCAAGAGCACCTGCAAATCTCGATGAAGCAAGAGCTAGCGTGCAAGCAGATGCCTCAAGACTTCAACAATGGGACACTTTGCAGGCAGAACTTGGGGAAATTCAAAATGATGCTAGAAACAACGGAATGCTCCAAGTTGCAATGGATAACAATTCATCTGTGAGCCGACCGCAAACAGTTTCACTCGTTGACGCTGGTGTGCCAGCAATTCTCGATGCTGCAACAAAACAATCGTTGTTGTCACAAACAATTCTCACCAGACTTGGGTCTGGCGTATCGATTGAAGAGATGGTTTCATCGATTCAATCACTCGAACAAACAGATGCTGATGTTGTAAAAGCAATTATTGCACATACAGAAAACATGCCTCTCGACACACCCATTGCCGACCTCTCTATCGAAGAGAGAATTTTTGTCATTCCTTCAAACGAAAATATGGCTCTCGTGGTTGTACGCGTCACCGGAACGACCCCAACAAGTAAAGAACTTGCATATGGACTTTCAGGAAGAACGACACCAATCATTCAAACATTGATGACGTTTGACGAACTCGGCGGGACTGAAGGAATCGGCAAAGCGTTTTCGTTAGAGACATTAACTGATCGCCACAACTTCAAACGCGGCCGCGAAGAAGTTGCTTCCGTAGACGAAAATTAAACAACCCCGCGGGTTGTTTCGGTCGGCGATGGAGCGTGACGCAGGTACAGGCAGCAAGCGAAGTTCGAATGCCGCTATAACGAGAGAAACACCGCTAACTAACTTTAGCACCGGCGGGCATTTCGCGGTCGACGCGAAGGACTGCGACGTCCTCTGCATCTTCGCCGGTACGGCGAGTTGCCGCGACAACCATACCTTCACTGACCTCGCCTCGAATAGTACGAGATTCTAAGTTTGCGATAATCACAACTTGCGAACCTTCTAACTCTTCGGGCTTATACCAATCCTTCATGCCTGCGCAAATTTGACGACCTTCAGGTGTCCCGTCGTCAATTTGTAACTTTAAAAGACGGTCAGCATTTGGGTGGAACTCTGCTTTCTTCACAGTCGCAATGCGAAGGTCAAGTTTAGCGAAGTCATCGTACTTAATTGTTTTAAGAAAATCAGTCATGTGTACATCTTACTCTACACCAACAGCAATCGCGTCGCGATCACTGAGCATGCCTCCGTCAGAACGCAACCTCACTGTGCCGTCTCGTTTCCAAGATCGATCACACCTTGGCTCTTCTCTAAGATCTTGGACAATAACCTTATCGCCTTCAAATGACACTTGCGAAACACCGCAAAGATCTGCAAGATCACACGCATCGAAGTTGCTCAGTTTTTCTGGCAATATCAATCCCGCATCAAGTGGGTTATCAATGCCATCCCCTTTTGCTTCTTCAAGTGCTTTGAGCGCCTTGTCACGAACCTTCATGACCTCACCCCAAGCCGCATCACTTGGATACCCAATATTTGCAAACTTTTGAAGGTGGACGCTCGGAGCATCCTCACCATGCAAAGATCTCCATGCTTCGTCAGATGTATGGGGTATAAATGGTGCAATCAATCGACACAGAGAGTCGCTCAAAATTCGCATCGTTGCTGCAGTTCGCATTCTCCGTGTTGAATCTTCGCTGTCGCAGTACAACCGGTCCTTCACAGCAGCACAGTAGATTGATGAGAGTGTGTCATTACAAAAGTTATACAACGATTGATGCGCAACACGAAAATCATATGCTTGAAGTGATTCCACAACGGACAATTCTAATTTTGTAAGTTCGCCCAAGACCCAACCATCAATAGAATTTTGTTCAATGACAACGCCCTTTGCATCGCCGACATTGCCCAGCAAAAATCGGAACGTGTTTCTAATTTTCCGATAACTTTCGCCAGCAAGATCAAAGAACGATTGATCTACTTTGATGTCATTGTCATACGGCAACGAACCGACCCACCAACGACAAACGTCAGCGCCGAGATCTTTGAGCAATTCTTCTACAGTCAAGGCATTGCCACCACTCTTGCTCATTTTATGCCCGTTTTTGTCAACCATAAATCCGTGCGTAAGCACACTCTTAAATGGCGACTCGCCTGTAGTTGCAAGTGCAGGCAACATTGACAACTGGAACCAACCGCGGTGTTGATCGCTTCCTTCAAGATACAAATCCATCGGGTACCCTTGCCCGCGGGCTTGCATCACAGCGTGCCAAGAAGAACCTGATTCAAACCACACATCGAAAATGTCATGCATCTTTTCAAGTGACGAAAGATCAAGGTTATCTGGATTATCCCATGCAGCAAGTAGCACTTCTGGTGGTTGTGTAAACCATGAGTCAGAACCATGTTCTGCAAACACGTTTGCAATCACTCGAACAATGTCAGAGGTAAGAAGGAATGAACCGTCACTCTGCATAAAGGCTGGGATGGGCAACCCCCATGACCGTTGTCTGGACAAACACCAGTCAGGTCGTGAATCAAGCATGCCTCGCATGCGATTTTGCCCCCACGCTGGAATAAATGTAATGTCATGCTCTGTTGCATCAAGTGCCATACCGCGAAGTGTTTTTCCAGACTCCATTTCAGCGTCAACTGCAACGAACCACTGCTCAGTAGATCTGAAAATAACTGGCGTTTTACTTCGCCAATCGTGCGGATAACTGTGCGTGTACATCGACATGTGATACAGATGATTTGTTTCTTTCAGTTTGTTCACAACTACAGCGTTCGCTTCCCACACTGAAAGGTCGCGAAGAAACTCCGGAACTGTTTCGTCATACACGCCATTCGCTTGTACAGGACAGTAAATGTTTAAGTTATTTGCAAGTCCAACAATATAGTCATCGGTACCGTGTCCCGGCGCAGTATGAACAAGTCCTGTGCCATCTTCTAATGTGACATGATCACCTGAAATGATCGGGCACGTTCGGTCGCAATACACATGCTGGTATGAAAGACCCACAAGCGCATCACCTTTGCATGTCCCAAGTATTTCTGGTGTTACTCCTGTGACACCAGAAACTTTTTCAAGTAACTCACTCGCAACAATTGTGATGTGATCGCCAAGGCGAACGAGGGCGTATTCAAACCTCGGAGAAACTGTAATTGCCATATTGGCTACAAGCGTCCACGGCGTCGTTGTCCAAATCGTAAATGATGGCATTTCATTCAGCGTTATCCCAAACGCTGCACCAACTGCATCGGGATCAATTGCATCGAAATGTACAAAGATAGAAGGATCTTCCCGATCGTAATATTCCAACTCCGCTTCTGCAAGAGCAGTTTCATTGGCGATTGACCAATGCACAGGTTTGAGTTGCCGATACACAACGCCAGTATCAACGAGCTTTGCAAACACTTCAAGCACAGACGCTTCGTATTTTGGCGTCATCGTCAGATATGGATCATCGTAATCTGCAAGCGTGAGCAAACTTTTCATTTGACCAGTTTGCAATTTCACAAATTTCGACGCGTACTTTTTGCATTCCCTGCGAATTGCAACGCGGCGCGTATCATCATCAAGCGTTTTTAATTTTTCAATCTTTCCAGATTCAACTAGCTCCGTCATGACCTTGTGTTCAATTGGTAATCCATGACAATCCCAACCGGGTGTAAATGGGCATTTACGGCCTGACATATTTTGTGTACGAACCACTATGTCTTTCAATACTTTGTTGAGCAAATGCCCAACATGAATTGAGCCGTTGGCATAAGGAGGTCCATCATGAAACACAAATGGCTGCGCATCAATCCGAGCATCTTGAATTTCGCTGTATAGTTTTTCTTTTTCCCACCGTTTTGTAGATTGCGGTTCATTTTGCGAAAGGTTGCCTCGCATCGGGAATGTTGTTTTCGGTAAACGAAGCGTCTTTTTATAATTTGGTGTTGTTTGTGTCATAAGATTGTGGCAAGATAATCGATTCAACATGGACATGTGAATCATCTTCTTCGTGCGAGTGAGACATGGAAATTCCCCAAGCAACGGCGAGACCAAGAATAAGTGCAATTGTCAATGTACACCGATCATGTCCATGGAACTGCAATTCTGGCAGGAGATCGCTCAGTGATATACAGAGAAACATCCCCGCTGAAAATGCTATTGCCCCAGATATTGCTTCAGGTGACGCTGTTCCGCCAAACATAAAAATGAGCATGCCACAAGGAACTGTGAGTGCGTAGATCACATTCATTACATTAAGCTTTGTTCGAGAAGCCGAGCCAACGCGCAAGAGCGCGATCAACGTGAGCGAATCAAAAGGTTTGTGCAGTACGATTGCAACGAACACACCAAGTGCAACGGGCAGACCACCGAGCATCCACGCCGCGCCAAGCGCAACGCCCGCAAGCAAACTGTGAATTGTCAATCCAACAAACGCTCCCACGCCCGTCAGCCGGTGTTCGTGTTCACAAGGCGAATCGTGATGCTCTTCTGCAACATCATGACAGTGTGATGGAAGAAAGCGTTCAAGCAAAAAGAGTGTGAGAAAACCCGCAAGCAACCAGTACATCACGTGGTGCGTATCCCCTGATTCAAGCGCTTCAGGGATCAAATTGAGAATTGCAACACCTGCCATTACCCCGCCAACAAAACTGATTGCCAGTTGCATTCTTTTGTGCGTTGGTTGAAAAAGTAATGGCACAATGCCCCCAATAATGGAGGAAATTACGATAGCGATACAAAACAATACGAGCATAGGAGTGTGAATTATATGAGATTCTAGACATCTTGATTATTGTATTCGCATTCTGCGATAGACCAAGTTAGAATGACAGGCATGACGCCACAAACGGCGGCCTCGAAGAAGAAGAACAGCAAGGCCCCAGACAACCCATGGTCCACGCCCGCGATGCAACAGTATCGTGGCTTTAAAGATGCACACCCAGAATGTGTACTCTTTTTTCGCATGGGTGATTTCTATGAGATGTTTGATGAAGATGCTCGAATCGTTTCAAAGGCAATTGGTCTTACACTGACCCAACGAGGGAATGGACTCGACATGGCGGGCGTCCCCCACCACGCAGCCGAAGGGTATATGCGGCGCATGGTCGAACAAGGGTTCCGCGTTGCGGTCTGCGAACAATTACGAGATCCTTCAGAAGCGAAAGGTGTTGTTGAGCGCGGTGTCACGAGAATCGTAACGCCCGGCACGCTCATTGATGCATCGCTGCTTGTCGATAGCCAAACAAATCTACTCTGTGCAATACGTTCAGATGATACAAACGTGCACATTGCAGTTGCAGAAATTTCTACGGGGCTCTTCGAACTCCACCAAGTCGCAACTGATCGACTTGACGATGCACTAGAACGGCTCGGCGTTGCGGAAGTCATCGTCGGTGAAGATGAAGAAGCGATCATTCCAATCATTGAACGGTGTGGGGTTTCACTTACAACTCGTCCTGCGTGGCATTTTGATTGCACTGAGGGTTCCGCCCTCTTGAAAAAACAATTTGGCGTAGCCACACTCTCTGGATTTGGTATCGAAGAAGAAAATCCTATAGTTGGTGTTGCAGGTGCAATTCTCGATTACATCGGTGTAACACAAGCAAGCAGCGATGTCCTTGCACACTTGCAACCACCAAGCATGCAGAATGCTAGCGACTTTGTTGCACTTGATGCAACAACAATTCGCAGTTTAGAAATTGAACAGACAATTCGAGGAAACACTTGTGAAGGATCGCTTTTGGGAGTGATGCAACGGTGCAGAACTGCGATGGGAAAACGCCTGCTCCGCCGCTGGCTCTGCGAACCATTGGCAACGATAGACGCCATCGAAGCACGGCAAAGTATTGTTGCACTGTTTGTAGATGATGCAACAACTCGGTCTTCCATTCGAACCTCTCTAGACACTGTACAAGATATAGCGAGAATTGTCGGAAGAGTTGCAACGGGAAGAGTGACGCCGCGGGACATCGTCGCCCTTGGGCACTCGATTCTTGGAAGTGATGCTATTGCAAACAACGTACAAGGCAAATCACTCACTTCGATCAGAGAAAAATTACAACACCTTTCAACAACACTCTCACCACTTGCAGAAATGATCGGGGCGCAATGTGTTGAGAGCCCTCCTGCCCACATGCGAGATGGCGGATTGTTTGCCGATGGTTTTGACAGCACGCTTGACGAAGCTCGCTTGCTACAACTCGATGCTGGGCAGTGGCTTTCACAGTACCAAGCACGAATCGTTGAAGAAACCAACATTGGCACGATGAAAGTTGGATACAACAGGGTATTTGGATATTACATCGAAGTCTCAAGAGCACAAGCAGATCGCGTTCCAGATAATTTCACAAGGAAGCAAACTCTAAAAAATGCAGAGCGGTACATCACACCAGAATTGAAAGTTTTTGAGAACAAAGTGCTCAGCGCAGAATCAATGGCGTTAGAACGCGAGCAACAATTGTTCAAGGAATTATGTGCAGCAATAAATGCGTGTATTCCAAGTATCGTTGCGTATGCAGATGTAGTTGCACAATTAGATGTGCTCACTTGTTTTGCAGATGTAGCAACGATGTACGGGTACGTCCGGCCAACAATCGTGGCGGACCCATTACTTGACATTCAAGATGGTAGACATCCAGTCCTTGACCGTTTATTGCAAGATCGATTTGTTCCCAATGATTGCACGCTAGAAAAAACACCACTTGCACTCATCACTGGTCCAAACATGGCTGGTAAATCGACATACATTCGACAGGTTGCGATCATCACATTGCTCGCACACACGGGGAGTTTTGTGCCTGCAAAAACGGGGACGATTGGCTTGGTCGATCGAATTTTTACGCGCGTTGGCGCAAACGATGAATTGCACGCTGGGCAATCCACGTTTATGGTTGAGATGGTAGAGACCGCGAATATTCTCAATAACGCAACGAGAAACAGTCTTGTCATTCTTGATGAAATAGGACGAGGCACAAGCACGCTCGATGGTTTGTCGCTTGCATGGGCAATCGCAGAATCACTCTCTGGTGTTGGATGCAGAACATTGTTCGCAACGCATTACCACGAACTCACGACACTTGCAGACCGTGATTCGAACATTACAAACTTGCATGTCACGGTTCGAGAGTGGAATGACGACATCGTGTTTCTCTATCGCATCGCACAGGGTAGAACCGATCGCAGTTACGGAATACATGTTGCAAAAATTGCTGGCGTACCGAAACTCGTTGTCGATCGAGCAAACGAAGTGCTCAACACGCTCACTGTCCACAACGCACAAGCAAGCGAGGAAGCAACGAGTCATATTCCCCCAGGACCACAAATGGGTTTGTTTACCGAGTACTTGCCAAGCCCACTTGTTGAGGAACTCAAAAAAATTGATATCAATTCGCTTTCACCTATGGAAGCATTTGAATTGTTGCGAGATTTTAACAAACAAGCAAAGCAAACAGATTAATTAACCCGCGGTTCGTTAATCGCCGTGCTTCTGGCGCAACCGAGCGCTCAGGCGCAACAATAGTTGCACACGTTCGAATTCACCTAGCCACTCTTGCAACGTTTCGTCGTACTCGTTAACCGGAATCAGCGCGCCAGGAATATCGCAGGCTGCGCCGAGTTGCCTCGCTGCAACTGAACGATATCTTGAAAGTGTCCGATCTCCAAAAACACTGACCGGTTCAAAATCTTCTGCCATAAAGAGAACCGTTGGCACGCGATGTCCAGCATTGATTGCCAGTTTGCCAGCGAGTTCTGCGTTGGCATCTCGATCAAGCCATCGCAAATCAATCTTTGGTGATGCCAATGCAATTGCCGCGAGCATGGGACCTTGGGCTGAACAATCACCGCACCAAACACCCGAAAGAACGAGCACTTTCATTTCACGCACAAAACTGCCGAGCAATGTTTGTTGCTCTTGTGTGAGTGATGTCCGTGCGTCGTTTTCTCGCCAAGGTGCAGCATTCGCCGAACTGTTTGCAAGATATGAATCGTATGTTTCCGCCGAGGCGTAAAGACCCTTCAGCTTTTCTGCGTTTATTCCTACTGGCATCTACGCAGTTTACTCTGGGTTTGGCCAGATCACCCAATCGCCATCTGGATTGTTGGCGTTGCTCGGAAGCCACTGATGCGAATCCTTGTTGTATTTTCCACTGTCGTCATCGCGGTCAATACCAAAAGAATAAATCACCGGCGCATCATCAATGACAATTATGTTCCACGGATCCCCAGTATGTGGGTCAACAATATCTACACCTGAAAGATTTACTGGCCATTTCCCTGTTACGCGGTATGTCTTGATCGCATAGATTGCTGCGAGAAGACCATCTCGTCTTGCTTCTGCATATTTTCCCGCAAGCATTGCCTTCTCCAATACAGGCAAAAGCAGGTCAAGTAAATAATATTTATTCAGAAATGTATCCGCTTTTCTTGTTTCAAGCGCACGCTCAAATACTAGAATTTCATCATTCCACTCAGAGAGGGGGATATGGCGATATTTTTCAATGTGTGCTAAGTATGTATCGAAGTGCTCAATCATTTCTTTTCTCGAGGCAATAAAAAAGTTACCAAGGGGCGCAAGAAAGATTGACGGACTGACTGAAGGCATCGATAAGTCGGACATCAAAGCCAGCAAATTTTGCGGGATGACGAGCCCATCGCCATTTCCGTCATCGGTAAATGCCCTTTGTAATAAATCGAGTACAAACATCCGTTCTCCATCAAACCGAACCTCGAACTCCGCGCTTGATGCGACTAGCACATGTTGAAATTGATCAAGGGGTACTACTTCTGGCGCATGTTCAAGAATTATTGCCATTGTTTGAAACGCTAAGTTGTACATCGAAATCGAAACAAGATCGTTAATCAATGTTGAATGCTCCCGAATATGCGTGCCGAGATGAATCATTGCTTCGATATCTTGCACACACCTAACTCCGTCACCTTCTGATGCGGCGAGAATCGCGTCGTATTTGAGAAGCCTCCCCATGGTTCGTATGTGGCCAAGTTGAGGAAACAAAATTCCTATAATCGGTTCAGAATTGTTAGCTTGATTTTTTTCAAACCTCTCTGGCCAAAGTTCCCTGTCTTCTGCAGCAATCGAGTGGCTAACAATATATCCCATGCCTTTTTTCACTGCGCCTTCTCTAATAAAATCCAGTGTTTCGCTGTGCGAATCGGTCCATTTTACATATTCTTCCCAGCCAGCATCACCTTGCCATGTAGGATGAACAAATAGATCACCTTTGGGAGTAGGTTCAGGGTTTGCGTTAAGTAAAATCCCAGCACTGCGATAGAATGGCCACGCTCGTTCATCTTCAGGGACTGCAGCAGCAGTTTCATTCAATTTTGCGGCGTAATCTACGGCAATAGTCGGCTTTCGCTGCAATGCGAGCAAAACCAACACCATATATAAAACGAGAAAACAACCAAGACAAATGGCTGTGCATTTCATTGCCTTCACAAGAGCGACTTCAATCCACCATCGTTTGCGTTTACATGCTTTTCGTAATAGTTTTGCAGCAGTTTTTTCATCGCCATACGCAGCAATCGCATCGCTTGTTGACTCACCTGTCGAAAGAGCATCTTCAAAGTGTGCCAGCAACTCTCGAGCAATATCAAGTTGTTCACTTCTGCGAAGACCAGTACGCCTTGCAACGCGGCGAATGAGTTTTTGGATTTCTGTTGGCAATTCACTTGATAGCAATTCTTTTTTGACTGACATCAGCAAACTCCTAATCTGTACGCTCGAGCGATCACACCTATTTCACGCATCGCTGTTGTCACAGCCGCCCATTGTTTAGTTTCAGCTGCAAGTTTTTTTCTACCATCGGAAGTCAGGCTGTAATATTTGCGTTGTTTGCCACTCTCCCCTTCTTTCCAGTTTGGCATGACGAGTCCCTTTGCTTCAAGGTTATAGATCATGGGATAGAGCGTTGATTGGCCCATTGCAAGCGCGCCATTGCCAATTTTTTCGAGCGCTGAAACCAATTCGTACCCATACCGATCATTGGCATCGAGTAATTTCAAGATAGCAACTGGTCCTGCCCCGCGCATAAGTTCTCGTTCTATCCGCATGGTGTGCCTCCTATACTATGGCTACCATAGTATAGGAGGCACACCTTAACATGTCAACCAAATAAACGACCCGTGGGGTTGTTTAATTACCAGCCAGAAGCAGGTTGTTTCTTGACCATAGACCAACAACGCTCAAGAACGTTGCGGATGCCCGCATGGGTAGCCCCTGAGCATATCAGTGGCTTGTCGATACCAAGACGAGTGGCAAGGTCTCCAACGTATTGATCGCGTTCCTCTTCCGGAAGCAAATCGATTTTATTAAAAACGATCATCTCTTCTTTTGCAGCTAATTCCGGTGAATATCGCTCCAATTCACCACGAATTGTCTTGTAATTTTCAACAGGATCCGAATCGTCTTCTGGGAAGACATCGAGTATGTGCACCAATGCCTCTGTCCTTTCAACATGCCGCAAAAAACGATGCCCAAGCCCAGCGCCATCTGCAGCACCTTCGATCAAACCTGGAATATCTGCCATCACCAAGCGGCGATCACCATCAAGTTCAGCAATACCAAGGTGTGGCTGAAGTGTTGTAAAGGGATAATCAGCTACTTTGGGCCTCGCAGCACTTACTGCTGTAAGCAAGGTCGATTTTCCAGCATTTGGCAAACCAACAAAGCCAATGTCAGCAATTAATTTCAATTCGAGGCGAAGAATATGTTCTTCGATCGGCTCGCCGGGTGTTGTTTCACGTGGGGCTTGATTCGTCGATGACTTAAAGTGCTCGTTTCCCCATCCACCCCTACCCCCTTTTGCGACAACGAGTCGTTGATCTTGCGTAGAAATATCTGCGATCAGTTCACCAGTTTCTTCGCTGTACACAAGCGTACCGAGTGGGACTTGCACAACCTTGTCAGCCCCGTTGGCACCATGCATTTGGCTGCCAAGCCCCTGCCCACCATGCTCTGCTCGAAAATGCGGCCTGTGGGTCAATGTCAAAAGCGTATCGAGACTCGACTCCCCAACAAGCACAACATCACCACCGTCGCCACCATCGCCACCATTTGGACCACCCAAGGGTACGAACTTTTCACGACGAAAAGCAACACAGCCGTTGCCGCCTTTTCCGCTTCGGACAAAAATCCTCGCCCTATCAACTAACATTTATTATCGCCCTACTAATTAGCCAACTGCCGTATATTGCGGCACCGACTCATCTGCTGGAACAATATCAACATACCGTCCACGAAAACTCACTCTACCTGGCTCAGTCGCAAACAACGTATCGTCATTTCCACGGCGTACTAAGTATCCAGCTTTGAACTTCGTGCCACATTGACGCACGATGATCGAACCAGCCTTTGCAGCTTGACCTGCATAGAGTTTAATGCCTCGATATTGAGGATTTGAATCGCGTCCGTTCTTTGAAGAACCACCACTCTTTTTATGGGCCATAACTACGCTCCTTAGTACTTCCAGTCAATCTCCCGAGCACGCGTTCGGGAGCCCCACATTGTAGCAAAAAACAACCCCGCGGGTCGTTTCTCTACCTGAAGACCCAACGGCGGAATACTTGATCTTCTGCTGATGCTTCAACTTCATCGTTTGAGGATCGCCGCACAGAGACACCTCCGCCTACTTCACGCCTAGGTAAGGGTCGTAGGTCGCCCACGAGTGCGCCCGGAACGATCCACGTGAGCTGCAAATCACGGTGCAACACGATTTCCTCATCGGTCAGTGGATTTTTTACTTTCGCAGTATCGCCACTCACACCACTCACAAAAACTTGTAAAGCACGAACATTCTCATTACCTGCTTTCCAAACAACAAGCCCACTCGAGGCATTTTCTTCACCACGGAGCAATGCGCCACTCACTTCAGATTGCATCTCAAGAAGTGGATCCCCAAATGTCTCTAAAATAGTTGTTTGAATTCTCCGAGGCACATTATTCCCCGCGTCAAGCACTTCCCCTTGATCAGTCACCAATGTAAAACTTGGAACCCAGTGTTGATCTTTTTCGGTTTCGTTTGTCACTTCATAGACCAACACCCAATACCCTTGACCCGTCCGCAGGTCACGATAGAATCGCAAACCATTTGTTTCAAACGTCAATTGCCAACGATCTGGGTGGTCCGTCGCCTTGGGATACCCAAAACTAAATGAAGCCAACGTGGTGATCGTAAGTAAGAATGCTGTGATGATAAAACGCATATGATTCTCCAAGTGGAGATTCTAGCATTTTGCGAGATTTCCCGCTCTCCGATGCAAATACCCTACGCAAAACACGTTGAAGCCGCTGCCACCCTCACTGGGCGGAATAGGTTGGAAGCTGCGGTATTTCTCAATCGCTTAAGATCACGTTTGACTGACCACACCTTCTACGGCGAATCGAAAAAAGCCGTGGTGCTTCTCACTGAAGGCGCGGGATCCGTAGCCACGTTCATGACGTCGCCTCCAACGCAAACGAACAAAGAACAATTGATTCTCTTGTTGCAAAACGCGAAAAAAGATGCCGCACAAAAAGGCATCGCAACTGCACACGCAATGCTTGGAGAGGATGATCTACTTGCAGTCCATCTCTTTGAACAAGCAGGGTTTATAAATCTCGCAACATTGCATTACATGCAATGGATTGCACCAACAAGCCACCCACACCTTGCCCAAACTACCACGGCAACTTTTTGCGAAACGTCATCGTTTGCACCGAATATTTTAGAAACGATACTGAAGGAAACGTATGTTGGATCTCGCGACTGCCCAGCAATTCACGGTAAACGCGATATTTCAAACATCATCAAAAGTCACCAAGGGTTCGATCCGAATGACCTGTCTCTTTGGTTTGTTATTTTGCATAAAAATAAACCAGCGGGTGTTCTTCTCTTGAATCAACCCAAAGATGAACAGTATCTCGAACTTGCCTATCTTGGCATCACGCCAACTATGAGAAGCAAAGGTCTTGCCAAGCAAGCGATGGATCATGCTGTAAACCATGCCATTGAAAGAAGATGCAATAAGATCATTCTTGCAGTCGACGGGTCAAACACCCCTGCAATTGCGCTCTACAAAAAAGCTGCATTTCAAGAAATCGCAAAACGAAACGCGATGTTTTGTCCACTGCACTAAAGTTATCCACAGGTTATTGACAATCTTCGCAAAGTACTAATTTATTTTTTCTGATGTCACGTTGACCTAGGAAAACACTGTACTTATGTTCAGCAAAAAATATTCAGCAAAGGAAACTACAAAAGAACCAACTGCATCAGTTGTCAATTAATGTACGCTTCGCATATCACTCAGGGACGAGTGAACCGAACATGAAGAAGTACTTTTAATAGAAAGAGTTCGACTTCAGGAGGGGCGGATGTCGGACGGATTCATCTTCATTTTTACACCTTGATCTTCACCGCTTGCCGCAAGCGAGTGCGTGGTTCTCACACCCTCAATGTCCCAATCCTTTTCAGAAACTGAAAAACAACTCCGAGAAGAGTTAACGAAATCACTCGGTCAGCGACCATATCGAATGTGGTTTTCTGAAACGACCATGCATTGCACAGAAAGTGGTGTAGAAATACATGCTCAATCCCCATTCGCTGCTCGATGGATTGAACAACGATTCACCGCCGTCATTGAAGACGCAGCATCGGAAGCGTTTGGCAAATCAACACCTGTCCGAATCAAAACTGAAGAACAAACAAAAACAAGCGAGCAAACACACGCTCGACCTACACCACACAGTCCGATCACTCGTTCAAAACCTAAACGACAACTTCGCAGCTTTGATGATTTTATTGTTGGCGCATGCAATCGACTTGCATGGTCGGCAGCAAAACAACTTGTACAAGAAGCGGGGAAATCAATCTCGCCGCTCTTTATCCATGGTGTTTGCGGAGTTGGCAAAACACACTTGCTTCAAGCGATCTGCAAAGAAGCGGCAAAAACAGCAAAAGGACGCGTTCGATTTGTCACCGCGGAGCAATTTACAAACGAATTTATTGCAAGTTCACGAACTGGTGATTTCGCACGGTTCAGATCGAGATATCGAAATTTAGATTTGCTTGCAATCGATGACATTCACTTTGTTGCAAGCAAAACCAAAACACAAGATGAATTGTTGCACACACTCGATGCCGCTGGACTTCGCGGCGCTCGATTAGCACTTGCTTCGGACGAAGACCCCCGTCACATCCGCCGCCTCAATAGAGCCCTTGCAAACCGGTTTGTTGCGGGGATGGTTGTTGAAATTGATCGCCCTGACAGAGAAACAAGACTCGCAATTATTGAACGCCTATTGACCGCTCGTGGTATTTCAATGACACCCGCAGCAATTGATCGCTTGTCTAGTCAAGCAGTTGGCTCTGTTCGAGAAATTGAAGGTGCAGTGACCCGTGTTACAGCAGCGGTTCAATTCTTATCAAACCATCACAAAAATGTTGTGGGTATCGACGACGTTGAACGCGTCCTTCGAGCGACTCCACCAACATCACACCCAATTCGAATGCAAGATGTGATTGATATTTCGTGTACGCGTTTTGGTGTTGTAACTGAAGAACTTCTTGGCAATTCGCGATCAACTCGAGTTGTTCTCGCACGTTCTGTCTCTGCATATCTCGGTCGAAAACTCACAACAATGAGTTTCCCAGAACTTGCTGTGGCGCTCGGGAGAAAAAATCATTCAACTGTTCATGCAGCTGTAAGAAGGATCGAAAAGCGGCTAGAACATGACTCCAAAACAGACGGATCTGTTCGAATTGGAGAAGAGGAGATTGCTGTGAAAGAATTACTCGATCAACTCTCTTGGGCAATCCGCTCAAGAGCGAATGAGTAAGAGCCAAACAGTAAGTCGATCGCGTTGCGGAATGAGTCCAATGCCGATCAAGGGTAGCGGTACGACTGAATGGATGCGGTCGTCCTGCCTATCCACCACGATATTCCCCGCTCTAGGCAAATTGTCCGTTACACTCTACATACATGGGACTTCGCTGCTTACGAATATGTTCTTTTTTGGTTGCACTTTGCTTGGCAACTTCATTTTCGTATTCAGGCACAAGTACTGACCACACCGAGGCAGCGTTACGAAAACTCAAAACAGCAACACAACAACAACGCAACGGTGAGCATCTTGCAAACTTGGGCGCCTTGCGAAGTTTGCGTGATCCCTCCCTCAAACCTTTTTTCTATAACTTAGTACAACACAACAATTGGTCAATTCAAGTACACGCTGTACTTGGCCTTGGTGAACTGAACGAAGATGGTCGCATTGACCCATGGCTTGTACAACAAGTTGCCCCACTTGCACGAGAACAACTTGTTATCAAAGCGTTGCAAGACAATCTTATTTCAACTGAAGATATGAAGAATTTGCTTGATTGGTCATTACTTGAGCCTGCTCCATCACTTTTACTTATTGCAGATTTAAATTCAAAGGGTGTCACGCCTGACCCAGAAACAATTGAGCAACTTGTTAACAATTCCGATCTAGGTATCGCAACAATCGCTTCACTTATCACTGGAAATTTAAAAACCATCACTGATGTGATGAACCGATTACGACGTGGCACATCGCGAGAAAGAAGAATTGCTCTCTCACAAACGTTGCAAATCATTCAACAATACGACCTCCCCTCTGCTACGCAATGGCTTGTGACACTGTTAGAATCCCCCGAGTTTAAACTTTCTGACAGAGACATCCAACACACGTTGTTTACTTTGTTAAAAGTCAATCCAAAAATAGGCAAAGAGCATTGGATCAATCTACTTCCATCAGAACCATCCAAACTTGAGCAAGTGCGCTTTGTGTTATTGCTGATGGATGCAGATATTCAACTTGATGAATCCATTGCCCAAAAACTTCACATTTCCCCTGAAGATGGCATTCCCTACGCGCTGTACCGTGCTGGTCTTGAATCTGTTGAAACTCCAAAAGATGGAGATGCATATATCGAGTTGCTTTTAGATTTAGCAAATCGTGGACATTCTCATTCCACTGATTGGACATTCGAGCGTGTAAAAACTTTACCTACTGCGTTAGCTCAAAGTTTCTATACATCACTTGCCGTGTTACCTATGGACACCAGTTCGATGAACACGAAAAGAAGCAACCTTGCCGTTGTTGCATTTCAAGAACTCATTAAAACAAATCCAAACCATGCCTGGGGTTTGCTTCGTGCTGTTGAAGACGACAGCCATCAACAAGAACTGATGTTACTTGCGATGCTTCAAAGCCAAGGCAACACAGTATTAGAAACAGAGGCAACTGCGATACGCCGAATTGGTGTTGGTCGCCCTGATGCAATGGCGTTACTTCTTGCTGCAAGAGGAACTGAATCTCTCTCTGAAAGTGACCAACGCCTGCTTGGTCTGATTGCCGCAAGCGGCGCATCAATTGGAAGTCCCCTCGAAACACAAGCTGCGTGGTTGTATCTTCGCCGAAGAGGCATGACTGAACAAGCCCTTGCCGCCGCCACAACAACTTCTCCATAGGAAATCATTTTGTCAACCAATATCCCACTTAGTTGCGCAGACATTACTGAACGAGAAGTCCTCGCTGCTTCTGATGCTCTTCGCGGAGAAACACAATCCCTTGGACCATGGACAAGGCGCTTTGAGAAAGCAGTAGCTTCTCAAGCAAACGGCTCCTATGCCATCGCTTTTTCCTCTGCATCAAGTGCAATGCAAACAGCACTTGAAGTGCTCGGCGTAGGAAAAGGCGATGAGGTTATTCTGCCGACTTTTGATTCACCATCAACCACTGCGTGTGTGTTGCGACTTGGAGCAATTCCAATTTTTGCAGATTGTGACGCAAGAACACTCAATTGTAATGCCGACGATATAGAAGGAAAAATAACTTCAAAAACAAAGGCAATTGTTGCTTCACACGTTTTTGGTAATCCCTCCGGCATTGAAGCTGTTGCCAAAGTAGCGATGAAAAATGAAATTCATTTGCTTGAAGATGCCGGACAAGCTATCGGCAGCGGAGTGAATGCAAAACCCGCTGGATCATTCGGGAGAATAGCGGTATTTGCATTTCACTCTACTACACAATTAACAAGTCTTGAAGGCGGAGTAGTCGTCACTGATGATGACAAACTCGCAATTTCATGTCAATCCCAAAGAAATCACGGGCTTTCATCTGACCCACTCCACTCTTCAGAGGAACTCCATCAAATAAGGACCGATGAACGGCTAGTTTCCTTAGGTCATAGTTGTAGATTAAGTGAAGTACACGCTGCTGTTGGCGCAACGCAAATGAAGCGCATTGATGAAATTTTGGAGCGCCGAAGGCGAGTCGCCGATTGGTACACACTAAAACTTGGCGGCAACGGAGAGGTGATGTGCCCTTCCTTTGATCCAGAACAAGTACGCATGAGCTGGGATGGATACGTCATTCGTTTAAGTGACAGTTTTGAACAAGAAGACCGTGACCATATCATCCGTGGTCTGCATCGTCATGATATTGGCGCTGCAGATTACTTTAGACCTGTACACACACTACCACCTGTTAAAAACGCGGTAAAAGCAGAGTCGCGATGCCCTGTCGCTGAATCTATCTCCGCCCGAACCTTAGCGTTGCCATTTTTTACTTCAATGACGAAACGCGAAGTTGACATCGTCTGTCAAACATTAGAACTCATGATGACTCGATCAACGTTTGTTGATGATTGAAAAAGAGATTTTTTGAAGTAGAAGTTTTATACAAATACAGTTTGTTTTCATTTTTCAATCTTAAAACCAAATTGTATTCCTCGCGGCGATCTTTCTTAGATTGCAACTTGTGCACTCCCATACATCAACCACAGTGAACAAACTCGTGGGATGTACGGTTTGGAACTTCGACAAGTGGGATTGTTTCTGATTCAGTGATCGCTTCAAGAATTACAGACCTTCTTAAGCCCTTCAATTCGTCAATTACTACACGTGCATCTCTATGGGGCAAGGACAAAATATAGGCAACTTCTTCAGAAACAGATATCGCCTGCACAGGAAGTGCTGCCACTTCAGGTTTGCGTCTTCGAATTGTGACACCTGAAAGAAACAACGCAATCAAACCAACAACCATCGCCCACTGTTTCGCAGAAGATTCAGTTACCCTAGAGTCACCCCCAACAACTGCTGCATCATGAACAACCGAAATTTCGACAAGTGATCCAACAGCAGTCGTCTTGGCAATATGCAAAATATTTTCCATCACTGTTTCAACGTTGCCAACTTGCGACGCTCGCAAGGTCACCCATGATCTTGGCAAAGTCACTCGAACAACTGGTCGCTTATTATCAGCCCAAGGTATACAAATTTCACCCTCTGGTGGTGCAACCATATCCACCTTCACAGTTGCAACATTCAAACCAATCGCTTCTGCTACAGCGACACGAATTGTCTCACTATTCAACTGCGGCGGTGCGATTGGTAGATCATGACCAGTGCAAATAAGACCGTCACGATTATCAACCACCGTCACATCGTCTTCCAAAAGATTGGAAACACCACTTGCCACAAGCCGAGTTACCGATGCTATTTCATCCCCACTTAACCTCGCTTTTGTTGCAGGCGTCACCGTAACGCACGCGGTAGATGGTACATACCGATTGCCAAGCCCCTTACTTTCCTGAAGGGAAAGGACCACTTGTGCTTGAGATATTCCTGAGATTCCCTCAATCAGCGATGCTAACTCCGCTTGCAAAGCAAGTCGTCTGTCGTTCCGCTGCTCTGCCATCGATTTTGGCACCATTTTTCCCCAGATGGATTCTTCGGGTTCGACTTCAACAAAAGCAAACTCTTGGGGCGTTCCCTTTTCCGTTTCATCATCTGTATTCACCATCCATAGAATGCCGACTGTAAAGCCAATAGCACAAATAACTCCGAAAATTCGAGCACCATTGAATTGTCTAGCCGCCATGGGCGAACCGTCTTTCACGAATTATCCTCTCCGTGTAAGCAACAAGAAGGAACTTGAGCAAACAGACATTTCGACTTCGCATCCGTGCGCAGTCATTCCCTCTTTATCGGCCCAAAGGTGGGTTTTACCCGTCATTTTTTTGGTTGTTTTTTGGTTTGCGACTCAAAATTAACGTCATCACGACAAAAAAGATCACCGTCGTGACGATCATCAACGTCAATTCAATCGACTCAATGCTACCATATTGCTCAGTGAGTTCAATTGGTTCAGTATTCTTGCCTGAAGGCCAGCCAATACGAAACGCTGTCGTCGTGCCATTGCGCTCAACTCCTAGCACATGCAAACCATCACTCTCGACAACCGACCACCTACCTGAAGGCTCAGGAAAAGATGCGATCCGCACCTGCTGCTCTTGTTGTAGCCCAATGATTTCAACTTCATCGTCATGCATTGTGATCAAAAGCGGCCAGCCATCGTGCACGATGAGATCTGTCAACTCACCATCTACTTCATATGTCTCCCTAGCTTGCCAGCCCTCATCGGTACACGAGAACATCGTCACCTTGCTCCCGGTTGAAACAGCACCTATCCAAGCATTCCCGAAGAGTGTCACATGCGCTTCTTTTCCGATTAATTTTGGAATAACTGGTTTTTCGGAAATATCAAAACATTGCACACCACCATTTTCAATAACAAATATAGGATTGTCCTGCAGAAAAAGAATATCACGAATGACGCCCGTCATTTCAAGCGGGACCACCGCGGCAGCTCGCCCTCGAGGAACTGTTCTCAAATCACCAGTCGCCTGATTTTCAACAAGTCTCGCGCGATACAGAATTGGCGGCTCGCCTTCGCCTACAAACCAAAGCGTTTGATCGTGCACCGAAAGTGCGATTGGTCTTTTTGCTAACGGGATGACAACTTGGTATGATTCTTGATCAATTTGCTGGCACAGTTCATGTGGATGACCGATTGATCCTGGCTCTATGTCGCGGACAAACCAAACTCCAATGTCATTTCCCGTCGACATCAGCGGTTGTGTTGCAAAAATACTTGCAATCACAAAAAAAATCATTGCAAAGTTCCCTCAATACTTGTTGGTTTTAATGCTTTTCGAAGAAAATCCAAATTAAACACTCTGTCCATCCGCTCTTCACTTGTGTCTGTTGAAATCCACGCGAAATCTATTTTTGTAGTTGCATCAGTTGTCGCACTTTCAATATCAATTAACCCGCCGGTGACTGGCCACACCAACCTGTTTTTCTGCATCAGTTCAACCTTTATCCCCTTCCGATGCAATGCTGAAATTTGGTTGTGTACGTCTTGCACCTCTATTTCCAAAACCCGGTGTGATGTAGGATCAAACGTAGCAATCCAGTTGCGATTATTTTCTTGTACCGTGACGACTCCGTTATCGATCTTCATATTCCCCTCCGGCAACGGATTTAGTCCAAGCAACACAAGCGTATCAAGGATATTTGAAAAAATAATATCTTTTTGGTTTATTGATAATGTAGTCTCATCCCCAAGCATGTCGAACATCCAATGGCTTTGTTCGTCGCCACCCACCCACATCAGCGACTCGCCAGCCTTTGACACTCGAAGTGAAATCGCGTTTCCCAAACGCCAAAAATCGAAATCTCCCTGCACTCGATGTTTCCCATCTTCATCACGCCAATGGAATTCAATAACACCTCTTCCTACCACTTCGTTTAGCAATGCAGTTCGGTCACGTTGCTGTGCTCTGATTTCCTGAGGCGTGATCTTTTGCTGGCGGAGGGAGGTGTCACCTTTTGGAGCACATGATGATATTGCGATGAAAAAAAAACAAAAAATAATCCGCAACATTACATGTCACCTTGCAACAAATCGCTTAATTGATCAGAAAGTCCATGGATTTCATCTTCTTGAATACCTGGATTATGGACTTTTGCCACCTCGCCATCGGTACCAGACCACCGTAAAAGCCATGTTTCGCCACCCTCAACTTCCTCTCGGCCAACAAGTTTTAACTTCCTTTTTCGGAGTAACACAAGGGCGAGGATGTACCGAAAGGCGTTTCTTTGGGGTCGTTCATCACCTTCAAGTCGCTCAAATAAATCAACTAAGACGGCCTCATCTATGACAATATCTGGCTTTTTACCCTCTTCAGGGGTGATATAACGCCAATGGCTAAATAATCGCTCTGGGGGATCCCCCCGTTCCCACGCCTCGAGGGAGTAATCAAATCGTTCTAACCCCTCATCCTCTTCTCGCTCACAGAGGGCTGCGATGGCTGGGGTCGCATGGGGTATTTCATCGCCTGTTGCAGCGCACTTGCCTGTTGGGCGAGAGACGCCTTGTGAACTTCCAAATCGTGCCATAGATGAGAATCCTACGGTATCCGCGTATACTTTGAGTGACTATGAGCTGGAATCTTTTTGGATACGATGTTTTAGAGACAATTGTCGAGTTACTCGTCATCGGCGTGTGCGTCTTTTTTGCGCTCAGGTTCCTGCAAGGGACTCGTGGCGGCGGCGTCATTCGTGGCTTGATTGTTCTCTTTGTACCGTTGGCAATTCTTGTTGCACTTGCAAATACTTCCGGTCATTTCGAGAGACTTAACTTTTTCGCGGAACAATTTGTAACGTATGTCTTTCTCTTGTTGATAATTATTTTTCAACCAGAGTTACGACAAGCGGCTATCCGTGTTGGGCAAACAGGTTTGATTGCAAGATTACGAAGCTCTTCTTCGGTGGGAAGTTCTTCAATTTCTGCAATCAGTGCATCATCATCTTATCTCAGCCGGAATCAATTTGGCGGTCTTATTGCAATTGAACGAGAGAACACTACAAACGACCACACTGTTGGTGGACAAGAACTTGATGCAATGATAAGTGAACAACTTCTTACTTCAATTTTCTGGCCAAACAATCCACTCCATGATTTGGGTGTTGTTGTTCGCGGGGATCGTGTTCTCCGAGCATCTTCACAATTTCCACTTGCAGATGAGTCAATAAAACTTCCTGCAGACCTAGGCTCAAGACACCGTGCCGCAGTTGGACTTTCCATGCGATGTGACGCATTGATTGTTATTATCAGCGAACAGACAGGGCGTGTTTCCATTGCTGACCATGGCACACTCACTGTTATTGACAAAGATGAAATAGAAAAAGAATTATTAGTACGGCTTGAACGAAAGCAAGAAGACACAGTAATTGATGATGGAACCGAACAATCAACACAGGCTATACCGGAACCGGCTGAATGAAACGAAGCGAAAACACATTAACCTATGTATTTGTCATTGTGTTGACATTCATGATCTGGTTTTGGGCTGCAGGGAATACAATAAAAACCTACACGATTCATGATGTTAAAATTAATTTCAGCCCGCCAGAAGGTTCAAGTAGTATTGTTTCACCTACTTTGACAGAAGTGGTCGTCACATTCCGTGGCACACAATCAGGTATTAGGTCAGTAAAGGAAGCATGTAACGGAGGCCTAACTCTTACAGTCCCTACAACGAGTGGAACTCCAGTCATTAACTTAGCTACTCGCATCGCTGAACTTGATGCAATCCGTTCTACTGGTGTTGATATATCTGATATCGATCCAAAAACTATTACTCTGCAAGTCAAAACGATGGTATCCGTCGAAGCGTCTGTTGTACCAGTTCTCGATGGCGTGCAATTTAGTGGTGACATTACTGTTAACCCAGCAACAGTAACACTCCTTATTCCCAGTTCAATAAGAGACACCTTGCCAGAAGCAATTAAAGTTTTAGCAACACTTGCACCAAGTGAGCTCGCGCTTCTTCAACATGGCGTCGTACAAACCAAAGTTGCTGGCGTACAACTTCCTGTTCCCCTTAACCTTCCCGATGTAATCGTCGAACCGAACACAGTATCAATTTCTTTTAAAATACAGTCAAATACTGCAAATACTGAGATTCCGCAAGTTAGAATTTTACTTGCGGGACCTGCTGAAGATTACAGCGGTTATTTGATTTCTTTACCGCGAAAAATAATTTCAAATGTTACAGTAGAAACAAACGCTGAACTCATTAAGAAAATTAAAAATGGCAATGCAACCGTGTTTGCAATTATTCGACTTGCATCAAGGGAGATGGAACTAGGAATTGACAAAAAAATGGTAACTGTTTTTCTAGCGGTTACTAAGGATGGTGTTGGTCACGAGATTCACGCGACGGTTGAAGATCCTACACTACTAGATATTGATCTAGTGATCGAACCTGTTGCATTAACAGAAACTGCTGAATAATGTAACTCGCTCCGTAGTGTGTCTTAAAAAGTTTACAACTTGTGTTTCCTTCACACCCACTGAGAAGCGTACCACGATTTTTTACCGCGGCGAAGAAGAATCGTAGTTCCGTGCAGTAGGTCTTCCAAAGTTAACATTCTATCAATTGCACTGTCACCACTTAGTTTTTCACCATTGATTGAAACTGAGCCATTTTTCAAAAACTCTCGGGCTTCACGTTTACTTTTGCACAAATCAGTCTGAGGCAATAACTCAACTAATGACGTTGCTTCTGTTCCAAGGGAAGCTTTTGAAAATTCACCCGCAGGAACTTCAGCAAAAACTTCACTGAGCATGCGCGAATCAAGTGACGTAATATCGCCTCCGAACAAGGCTTTTGCTGCTTCATTGCACTTGGTGACATTTTCATTTCCGTGAAATATTTCTGTCATAGCATCTGCAAGTGCATGCTGCGAAGCTCTTTGATGTGGAGTACTTTCGTGTTCTTTTTCAATTGCTTCTATTGTTGGTTGATCAAGGAAGGTAAACCATCGTAGAAATTTGCCAGCGTCTTCGTCTGGAACGTTGAGCCAATATTGATGAAAAGCATACGGACTCGTACGATCTTCAGTTAACCAAATTGCACCCTTTTCTGTTTTTCCTATTTTGCTGCCATCACTTGCGGTAACAAGAGGGTTTGTGATGCCAGCACCGCGAAATTGTTTTTTGTCCGCATCGAGCATGTCCCTACGAATTAAGTCAATACCTGCAACTATGTTTCCGTACTGATCACTTCCAGCAATTTGAATTGTGCAATCCAATGTTCTACGTAAATGTAAAAAATCATACGCTTGTAGAATCATATAACTAAATTCAGTGTATGAAATACCTTGTTCTCGGTTATTCAACCGATCTTTCACTGAGTCTTTTTTTATCATTTCATTGACTGAAAAATATTTCCCAACGTCCCGAAGAACATCTAGAAAACCAAGTTGACCCAACCAGTCCGCGTTATTTACGATCACCGCGGCATTCTCGCCTTCAAAATCAAGCACCTTTGAAAAACAACGGAGTTGCCCTTCAATATTTTTTGCTACTTGTTCCTCAGACAAAAGTTGCCGTTCCGCATCTTTCCCTGAAGGATCGCCAATTAATCCCGTGCCGCCACCCATAAGCACGATCGGTTTGTGACCAGCGAGTTGCCAGTGACGCAACATCTTGATTGGCATGTAATTGCCAATTGTGAGTGCGTCTTTTGTAGGATCGAATCCACAATACGCAACTCTTCCCTCAGTATCAAGATGTGTTCGCAGCTCATCACCACCGGTTGTTTGGTGAAGAAGTCCTCTCCATTGAAGTTCGTCTAATAGATGCATATGGGCAGTTTACCTCCAAGAAGCGATTTCGCTTCGTATCTGCTTTTTATTCAGAAAAATAAGCAAGAAAATTGGCAGAATGAGATACATCGGCATGTAAATCAAAAGTGTTGCAAGGAACATTCCCATGATTTCACTACTTTCTTGAATTAGATCCCATTGGGGCGTCCAATTGATGATGATGCCTGCAATTGTAAGCGTGGTGTATAAAACTGACCACAGAAGCAATCTTACTCTTGCTTTGGGATGTTCTTGTAGCAACGCCATGCCAAATACTGTGAGACCGATTGCAAAAAAGATTTTGAGACCAGAAATAAGATTCATAATTCCAGGAAGGGGTGCATTCTCTTGTAATTTCGAGAGGGTTTCTTCGCTTAATTTACCATCACCAAACGGAATTGCAGTGTACAACTGTTCTATTTCAGCCATTCCAGAGAGTGAAAGACAACTCCCAAACAAAGAGAGCCCGCCAACGATGACGCACACTGCACCGACTGTGGTTGGCCACGTGATTTGGTTTTCAGCTTCTTGATTCAAAATTGGCGTAAAAACCGTGCGTCATTTTCAAAAAGCCAGCGGATGTCTTGAATGCCATACTTCAGCATGGCGACGCGTTCAATGCCTAAACCGAATGCAAACCCTTGCCATTTTTCGTTGTCGTAGCCAACTTGTTCAAAAACATCAGGATCAACGAGACCGCAGCCGCCAATTTCAACCCACTGCCACTTCCCTTTGATTTTCATTTTCATATCTACTTCGGCAGATGGCTCAGTGAAAGGGAAAAAGCTTGGGCGAAAACGAACTTCGGCTTCTTCACCAAAGTATGCCTTTGCGAATTGAAAAAGGGTTGATTTAAGATCGACCATCGAAACTTTTGGTGCAACGAACAACCCTTCACATTGATGGAACATACTGAAATGTGTTGCATCGTGTGTATCTGGGCGGTAGACGCGACCAATGGCGATGATTTTAATTGGTGGCTCAACCGCTTCCATCACGCGAATTTGCACAGTGGAAGTTTGGCTGCGAAGCATTCGACCCCCATCGACAAAAAAGTTGTCAATGGGATCGCGAGCAGGATGGTCGTCTGGAATGTTCAGCGCATTGAAGTTGTGATATTCATCTTCAACTTCTGGTCCATAGGCAACCGAGAAACCCATGCGACTAAACACTTGGGTGAGTTCATCAATAGTACGGCTGATGACATGTCTGCGACCTAAGGCAGCCGGATCGCCGGTCTCAGTGATATCAAGTGGCTGACGGGGTGTCGCAATGTTCGAAAGCCCGTTTTTTCGAGTTTCAAAAGCACTCTCAAGAGTTTTTTTGACTTCATTAAGCTTTTTGCCAACTGCGGGTTTGTCTTCCCTGCTGACATCCTTCATCTGTTGCATGACGCCTTTGAGGCGACCTTTTGAGCCAAGATAGGCGATTCTCCACGATTCTAATCCATCAATCGTATCTACCACTTCAATCTCACTGATTGCTTCATTTTGTAATTTTTCAAGCGTGTCGAGCATTTTGGGCATGATACCAACAACTCGACCTAACCCCAGACCCTACCCCGTGCCAGGTCTTGGACCCGACCCTTGTATTCCATTAATAGAAAAAAAGCCCCTCGCAGAGCGAGGGGCTTTATGGACTATCCATTTTGAATATGTGAAGTGTTATTCTTCTGTTTTCTCAGCATCATCTGTTTCAGATGTTGGTTCAGTTTCAGGAGTGTCAGTTACTTCTGGTGATTCATTAGTTACTTCAGCCTCATCGGCAGGTGCTTCGGCAATTTCGGTAACTTCAGGAGCAGTTTCTAGATCCGCAGAAGTGAGAACCTTCGCTGCAAAATCACGGCGACGTTGTTTTTGTGTACGACGACGGGAATCGCCACCACCAATTTGTGGTCCTTCTTCTTCACCAACAAGTTGGAGAACAACGAGATCGGTGCCATCGCCAAGACGATGTTTTGCAATCTTGATAATTCGAGTGTACCCACCATCACGATCTGCGAACTTAGGTGCAACTACTGTCAATATGTGTTGTACAAGACGCGGAGCCTTGCGAACATCGCCATATCGATTGAATTCGATATCGCTTTCAGCAGGAAGATCAAAGAAATCATTCTGTTTCGCTGCATCTGGAACGTTCGGATCTGCAACCCACGAGTGAATTTTACGATCATTAATCAATTGCTCAATTCGGCGCCTTGCGTTCAGGTCGCCACGTTTTGCAATCGTAATGATCTTTTCAACAAATGGCTGTACAGCCTTTGCCTTTGGCAAAGTTGTTTCAATTTGACCGTGTTCGAACAAACCTGCAGCTAAGTTGCGAAGCATCGATGTTCGATGTTCGCTGTCGCGGCATAATTGTTTTCCATGGATTCGATGTCGCATAGTTCTACTCCTCTACAATCTTAAAGACTGCCGTTTTCATTCTCTTCAGAAGCGCCAATGACTTCATCGCCTTCATCAATAGAAGAATCACACTCTTCCGCACCTTTGGGGCAACCGTCATCTACCATTGTTCCTTCAGGCATATCGATTGAACCATCAACACCTGGTGGCAATTGCATACCAAGCGTAAGATTGACATCTTCCAATTTTCGTTTAATTTCGCGAAGTGAAGTTCGACCAAAAGCACGGAACTTCAATAGTTCTTTTTCTGTGAGCAATACAAGCTGGGCAACTTTTGTAACATTGGCAGATTCTAAACAATTCGTTGAACGAACTGTAAGATCAAGATCGAGGATCGGCATTTCAAGTTTGCGGATCAATTCTTCATCAACTGCGGCGGCTTCGGCAGCTTCAGCACTGACTATGCTTGTACCGAATGTGTCATATTGCACAAAAGCATTGAGGTGTTTACGAAGTATTTTTGCTGATTCTACAAGACACATTTCAGGACTCACAGTACCGTCTGTCCAAATGTCAAGAATCAAACGATCAAAGTTTGTTTGCTGCCCAACACGTGTATTTTCTACATGATATCGAACTCGTTGCACTGGGCTAAAGACAGCATCAACTGGAATCTCGCCAATGACTTGATCGTCCTTGCTTGCATACTGCTCTGCAGCAGGTACATAACCTCGACCACGTTCAAGTGTTAATTCCATTTCAAAATCTACCGCATCTGTCAACGTTGCGATGACATGGTCTGGATTGTGCACTGTCACTGAACCATCTGCTTCAATAAGATCTGCTGTTACCTCACCTGGACCGCTCGCTTTCAAACGAAGTACCTTTTCTTCATCTGAGTCAAGTTCTACAACTAGACCTTTTACATTCAGGACAATGTCTACCATATCCTGAACAACGCCTGGAATTGTGCAAAATTCGTGATCTGCACCTTTTACTCGAATCGATGTAATCGCAGCGCCTTCAATACTACTGAGTAGAATTCGGCGAATACTATTACCAATTGTTGTACCAAAGCCGCGTTCAAACGGCTCGACGGTAAATCGTCCAAACGTATCTGTTGCTGAATTGTCTTCAAGCATTACGCTTGCTGGAAGTTCTAAACCTTTCCATCGTACATGCATTTTACTGCTCCAATCATTGACAAGTTCCTTATCAAAAACACATCTCACTAAACTCGGAACAGTGCAGCTTGTCATCTACACCGCCCATCTTTAGCGGATACGAAAATATCATTTATACGCGACGCTGCTTCTTCGGACGACAACCGTTATGTGGAACGGGTGTGTGATCTTCAACAGCAGTCACTCGAATACCTGCTTGATCAAGTGAAGTAATTGCGGAGTCGCGACCACTGCCGGGACCCTTCACTCGAACTTCTACTTCTGTCACGCCCATACGGCGACCACGCTGAGCAACTTTTTCTGCTGCTCTTGCAGCAGCAAATGGTGTTGCTTTGCGTGCACCTTTGAAGCCAACGGTTCCAGCAGATGCCCAGCAAAGGGTTTCGCCACTGAGATCTGTCAACGTCACAATCGTGTTGTTGAATGTTGCCTTGACGTGCACAATTGCTTTGCCAATATTCTTACGTACTTTTTTCTTAGCCATAGTTCTAAACCTTTATTCGCTCGTGCGGTTCCATATCATGTTCGCTGGAACCTAGCGGTCGATAAGCACACGCTTATCGATTATCCTTTCACGCCCTTCTTACCTGCAACAGTCTTCTTACGACCCTTACGAGTTCGAGCATTACATCGTGTTCGTTGGCCACGTACAGGAAGACCTTTACGATGGCGGTCGCCACGGTAACAACGAATATCGCGTAACCGCTGGATATTTTGTTGTACTTGACGACGAAGAGTACCCTCAACTTGGATACCTGCTTCAATACAAGCGATGATTTGACCTACTTCTGTTTCAGTAAGGTCTTTCGCTTTAGTGTCTGGATTAATTCCGGTTTCAGCAATAATGTCGTCTGCGGTCTGTGGACCGATACCGAAGATATATCGCAATGAATACCGTATCTTTTTGTTCTCTGGAATGTCAACGCCTGCAATTCGGGGCATGGTCAGTCTCCATAGTGCTTGATTGCACTAGAAACGACAAGGGTTTAGCCTTGTCGAGCCTTTAGTCTTGGGTTCTTCTTGTTAATAACGTACCGTTTGCCTTTTCTGATCACGATCTGGCAATCTTTCGTTCTTCTTTTAATACTACTTTTTACTTTCATAATCTTAACTTTCCTTTCGCCACTTTTTAATGACGTTTAGTGACGATATGTAATCCGTCCTTTGGTCATGTCGTAAGGGCTAATCTCAACAGTCACCTTGTCTCCTGGCAAAATACGAATGTAAAACCGTCGCATTTTCCCGCTTATGTAAGCCAATATTTCATGACCGTTTTCTAACTTTACCTTGAAGCGCGCATCGGGCAACGCTTCTGTAACTTCTGCTTCAAGTGAGATTTTTTCCTCTTTAGCCATCCGTGCTCCTGTTACGCTCCACTCGGTTTTCTTGTTGTTCGACCCGAACGACTTTGCGTTTGGGCATCAAAGAAACCTTTGTAATTTCGCATGAGCAAGTTTGCTTCAACTCGTTGAATGAGATCAAGCCCAACACTCACAACAATCAACAACCCTGTTCCACCAAGAAAACTTGACACAAGGAACGGGATTTGCATTTCCTTAGAAACGATGGATGGAATCACGGCAATGATTGCTAAGAAGCCCGCACCAACGTACGTAATTCGTTCAACAACTGTCTCAAGATATTCTGCAGTCCTAGGACCTGGTCGCAAGCCTGGGATAAAACTCCCGTTGTCGCGGAGTTGTCTCGCCATATCTTCAGGACTGAACACAATAGTTGTCCAAAAGTAACTGAAGAAGTAAATCAGAATAATTTCTAAGACAATATAAGGGTATTCGCCCATCTGGAAGTTCGCGTTTAAGAATGTTGTTGTCGCAACCCACCACGATGCAGGATCGGGCGAGGCATTCGCTGACGATTGAAGATATCCGAAGAAAGCAGAAGGGAAAATCAACAAGGAACTTGCAAAAATGATTGGCATCACGCCTGCGTGATTCACCCGGAGCGGTAAATAATGGCGACCACCACCGTAGACCTTGCGGCCACGCGTATGTCTTGCTTGCTGAATCGGAATTCGCCGCTGCGCAACAGTAATCACAATCGCTCCAGCAACTACAAAGATAAATGCACCAATAAGGAAGAGCACGCCGAGAATGCCGATGCCGCCGCTCATCGATTGTTGAGATGTACTAAAGTTGTCCCAAACCCATGTCGCAGCATTTGGCATGCGGGCAATAATGCCTGCGGTCAAGATAAGCGAAACGCCATTACCAATCCCGTATTTATCAATTTGTTCACCAAGCCACATCAAGAAGACACTACCTGCTGTGAGTGCAGTAACACCAGCAATGTAGAAGACCAGCAATGCGCCGGGTGACATGAACTCTGGGCGAATCAAGCCTTGGGCAGCAATAAATTTCAACCACATCATTGCTTGAATGAAACACATCGCAACAGTTGCGTACCTCGTCCATTCAGTAATTTTTGCTTGGCCTGCCGCGCCTTCTCGTTTGAGTTCCTGCAACTTCGGCATTACCGATTGCAATAACTGAAAAATAATCGAGGCAGTGATATAGGGCATAATGCCTAAACCAAATATTGTCGATTGAGAAAATGATCCACCCGAGAAGATTGAAGCGTAATCTAGAAACTTACCCCAACCCGATGCGGATTCAGATGCTTTTTGCGCTGCTTCAACCATTTGCGACTGGTTCACACCAGCGAGTGGAATCCAAAAACCGATGCGATAAATCGCCAACATGCTCAATGTAAAAAACACTCGGTTGCGGAGTTCGGGAATCCTAAAGATGTTTACAATTGCTCGTAACATGCAGTGTTAGCCTTAGTCTGTTGACTCATCGTTAGTTTCAGGAGCGGACTTTTCGGGAGCTTCTTGTGCGGGGGCAACTTCGGGCGCTGTAGCTTTTGGAGCCTTCGCCTTACTGCTATAGTCTCGAGTCCATTTTTTCTTCGCTTCTACAACAGTAACACTCCCACCAGCAGCTTCAATTTTCGTTGTCGCTGAGCCAGAGAATTTGTCAGCTGTCACGTTCAATTTGATCGTGATATCACCATGTGCAAGAACCTTCACTGGCAACTTTGTGTTGCGAATGAGACCTGCTTGAACAAGTGCTGCTGCGTCTACAGCTGCACCTGCTTCAAACCGATCTTGAAGTGCTGCAACATTCACAATGTGATATTCCGTTCGGAACGCAGCGTTAGAAAATCCACGCTTTGGAATTCGACGGAAGTACGGCATTTGTCCACCTTCGAATGCAGGTCGCCTGGAATACCCAGAACGTGAACCCGCGCCCTTGTGACCACGGCCTGAAGTTTTGCCCGTGCCGCTACCGCGTCCTCGACCAATTCTCTTTCGAGCCTTGTACTTGCCTGTCTTTTCAGTTATGTCATGAATCATCATGAGAGTTATTCTCCAATGTTCTACCGATTGTTACTCGGAAGCTTCTACTACTTCTACATCTACTGCAACGAGCTCTGGTGCAGTTTCGTGTGCTTCTTCAATGTGTGTTTTTTCAATTGTGATTTTTCGCAATGTTTCAACTTGTTGTCGACTTCGTAATTGTCGAAGCCCATCAATCACTGCTTTCGTTAGGTTTTTATTGTTAGTTGAACCGTATGCTTTTGAAAGGCAGTCTTGCACACCAACAAGGTCAAGGACTGCGCGAACTGCAGCACCAGCGATAACACCTGTACCTGGTGATGCTGGAACCAAGCGAACCGTGCAGGCTCCGAATCGACCAGTCACTTGGTGTGGAATTGTTGTTCCAGTAAGTGGAAAACTTCGCATTGCCTGCTTTGCTTTCTTCTGGGCTTTTTCAATTGCGTTTGGCACTTGGTTGGCTTTGCCATATCCAAGACCAACTCGACCATTGCGATCACCACAAACAACCATGCCAGAGAAACTAAACCGTCGACCACCTTTTACAGTAGCTGCAGTTCGGTAAACACCAACTGTGTTGGATTCAATGCCGCTTTTATCTTCTTCGTATCGTTTTGCCATAATTTTTTCCGTTGATCAGAACTTCAAACCGCCCTCTCGTGCGGCATCTGCGAGCGCTTTTACGCGACCATGAAATTTGTATCCGTTTCGGTCAAAGACAACATCCTCTACGCCTGCTGCCTTCGCTTTTTCAGCAATACGCGTTCCGATTTGAGCAGCAGCAGCACAATTGCTGCCTTGCGGTTGCCGGTTACCTTTTTCGATTGTTGATGCTGAAGCAATAGTTTTGCCTGCTGTGTCATCAATAATTTGAACATATACATTTTTGCCAGTACGTGTGATTGTCATACGTGGCCGAGTTGGTACACCAAAGATGTTCTTGCGAACGCCATGGCGTCTTCGTGTCCGTCGTTTTATTCTTGCAACTATGCGATTCATCGTATAAATTCCTTCGTTTGCTTACGCACCGAATGCCTTACCAGCCTTGCGGATGATGACTTCGTCGTGGTACATAATGCCCTTGCCGTTGTATGGCTCTGGCTCTCGTTTAGATCGAATATTTGCTGCAAACTGACCAACTGCCTGTTTGTCTGGCCCAGTGATTTTGATATTGACATTGTTTTCAATTTCAAACTTTACGTCAGCCGGTGCATCGAGTGGAACAGAATGACAAAAGCCAATGTTCAAAACAATGGTTTGCCCCTGCGTTTTTGCATTCCAACCAACACCAACAATTTTCAATTTCTTCTCATAGCCTTTGGTAACACCTTCGACCATGTTGTTAATTCGAGCTCTTGTCGTGCCCCAAAATGCGCTGTTTTGACGATTTTCATCAGCATCTTTTGCAATTGCACAACAGATTTGTTTATCGTCATCGCAGTGTGTAACTTCAATTTCTGGTCGCCAATGAAATGTCAGGTTGCCTTTGGCACCTTTGATATCAATGTTGCGACCAGTTGCATCGAGTTTTACTTCGACTCCTGATGGAACTGCAATGGGTTGTTTTCCAATACGTGACATTGTGTGTCCTCTTCTCGCTTACGCCACTGTGGCAACGACTTCGCCGCCAACCTTCTTTTCGCGGCAAAGACGATCGCTCATCACACCGTTACTTGTTGAGACAATGACGATTCCAAGCCCACCAAGTGGTCGTGGAAGTTCATCAACTTTCATATAGATACGCCTAGCTGGCTTTGATTCACGCTTGATCATGTTGATCACATTCTCGCCACGTTCACCATATCGCAAATGTACATCGAGACGACCCTGTCGTCCATCGTCGATAACATCGAAGCCTTCAATAAAACCTTCGTCGGAGAGCACTTGGGCTACACCACGGTTCAGTTTGTTATTCAGACATGTTGCAGTCGGCGCGTGATTTCTCACAGCGTTGCGAATTCTTGTAAGCATGTCAGATGTTAAGTCTTGTTGAGACATAATAAATTACTCTCCATCACACGGTTTTTGCCGTGGAATTGCGTTCCTAATGACTACCAGCTTGCCTTACACATTCCTGGGATCTTGCCTTCCAACGCGAGTTGGCGAAGCATAATTCGACTCACGCCAAACTTTCGATACACGCCGCGAGAACGACCTGTAATTTGGCAATAATTTTTCTTGCGTGTTGAGAACTTTGGTTCTCGTTTCATTCGGGCAAATACTCGTTTACTAGCCATACTGTTTTTACTCCTCGTCCTTCTTCTTGAAGGGCATTCCTAGTTCAGCCAAAACGAATCGGCTTTGTTCTGGGGCTGAGTTTTCAAAAGTGAAATTGATGTTCATTCCATGCGTGAAGTTCACTTCAGCCATATTGATTTCCGGCCAGACTGCTTGTTCAGTCAGACCCATCGAATAGTTACCACCCTTATCAAAGGAAGTATCTTTCAATCCTCGAAAGTCTTTAATTCGTGGGATCGCCAAGTTAAGTAAGCGGTCAAGAAAGTGCCACATGCGATCGCCGCGAAGCGTAACCATGAATCCAGACGGCGCGCCCTCACGGACATGAAAGTTCGCAACGGATTTCTTTGCAAACAACATGACTGGTCTTTGACCACTAATTGCTGTAAGCGTAGAGATTACTGTGTCGCGAATCTCTGGTTTTAGTTTTTGATTATCCAAGAACCGACCAATACCGCAATTGATGATTATCTTTGCAAGTTTTGGTGCTTCGTGCGTGTTGCCAAGGTTGAATTCCTTCATCACCTTCGCCCTCACTTCATCTTCGAAGCGAACCTTTAGTCTTGGTTTTTCTGTTGTTGTCGTAGACATGGTTTACTTTCCCTTTGGCCTTGCATCTGCGCTGTGCACTTCGCTCAGTACCTTCTCAGTCTTTTTGCCTTTGTCGTCAACGACCACGCCAACGCGAACTTTGGTGCCATCTTTTTGTGTTTCAAAGCGAACCCGTGCAGGCTTACCTTCAACAACAGGACTCACATTACTCATGTGAATGGACATTTCTTTTTTGATCGTTCCGCCGTTTGGATTTTGTTGCGTAGGCTTGATATTTCGCGTTCGAATATTTACACCTTTCACAACAACACGGTCTTTCTTTGTGAGCACAGATAAAATTTCACCTACGGCGCCTTTATCGTTGCCTGCAGTTACTATCACGGTATCGCCTGTTCGTACATGTACTGGCATTACACAACCTCCGATGCAAGCGAAACAATTTTCATATAGTTTCGTTCGCGTAATTCTCT
Source organism: uncultured Isosphaeraceae bacterium (assembly GCA_964474235.1). GTDB lineage: Bacteria > Planctomycetota > Phycisphaerae > Phycisphaerales > SM1A02. The sequence goes on along the minus strand of CAYYRP010000012.1, from coordinate 30,830 downwards.
GGCAACTGCACCAAAAATGCGTGTACCAGTTGGGTTTAGGTCTTCATTCAAAAGCACACAAGCATTCGAATCAAAACGAACATAAGAACCATCACTTCGACGTGTTGGGTACTTAGTCCGAACGATGACTGCGCGAATTTTGTCGCCAGTTTTAATTTGTGAATTTGGAATTGCCTTCTTCACAGCACAGACGATTCGGTCGCCAACACCAGCGGTACGGCGAGTATATTTACCACGAGCAGTTGAGCCGCCAAGCACACCGATAACGAGTACTTCTTTGGCACCGCTGTTGTCGGCTACTTCTAATCTTGATTCTTTTTGGATCATTGGATCTGTTCCTCTTTAGTGCATCGACAAAGTCGAATTACACAACGGCGGCCTCAATTACTTTGGTGAGAACCCACGATTTCGTTTTTGACAGTGGGCGGCATTCAGCAATTTCTACTCGATCGCCAAGCTTTGCAACGTTTTGTTCATCGTGTGCTTGAATTACTGTTCGGCGACGAATGTACTTGCCGTACTTGGGATGCTTTACAGTAAACTGAATTTCAACTTTGCAACTTTTATCACGTGCATCAGATGTAATCACGCCTACTTTGCGCGGCGCGGTGTCTGAAATTTGAATATCTTTGAGATGGCTCATAGTTAGGACGCCTCACCTTGTGTGCTTTTTAAACGCACTGTTTGTTCTGACAAAAGACGAGCAATATCCTTGCGAATCTTTCCATACTGCGAAGTGTCTTGAATCTTTTCTGTAACACTTTGGTTTTTTAGTTCGAACATTCGCTTTCGAAGTGTATCTACTTCGATCGTCAATTCTTCATCACTTAATTTATGTACTGCTTTTGCTTTCATTGCTCTATCCTTGCTAGTAAAACTAGACTGTTAGCCTCCGGCCAACAAAGCGGCATCGAACTGGCATCTTTTGTGCTATCCGAGCCATTGCTGTCTTGGCCATATCTTCTGGAACACCGCTGATTTCAAACAAAATGGTGCCGGGCTTCACGCGTGCTGCCCAGTAATCTGTGTCTGCTTTGCCTTTACCCATGCGTGTTTCAAGTGGTTTCTTTGAAATTGGCTTGTCTGGGAATACTCTGATCACAACCTTGCCTTGTCGGCGAAGGAAGTGCTGCGCAGTAATACGACCAGCTTCGATTTGTCGTGCAGAAATCCAATGCGTTCCAAGTGATTGTAAACCGTACTCACCAAAAGCAACGTAGTTACCTCGAGTAGCTTTACCTTTCATCTTGCCGCGCATCTGTTTGCGGAATTTGATTCTTTTTGGCATCCGTGGCATCGGATGTTCTCCTTCAACAAAGCCCTAATAAAGGGCAACTTTAATTAACGACGACCTCGAGCGCGACCCCTTGCACCTGCTGCACGTGAATCTGTTTGCTCTTCTTCTGCGTCTGTGTACATACCTTTGTAAATCCAAACCTTCACACCAATAATTCCGTAGGTGGTCGGAGCATGGAAACATGCATAATCAACGTTTGCTTGCAATGTCGATAGTGGAATTGATCCTTCTCGAACTGTAAAGTTTCGAGCCATTTCAGCACCACCCAAACGACCGGAGATAAGAATGCGAACACCCTTTGCACCATGTTGGATTGCTGACTCTGCACGTTGCTTAAGCATACGTCTAAAATTACCACGCTTTCGCATCTGTTCTCCGACTGCTTCGGCGACAAGGCGTGCGTCTGTATCTGGGTTCATGACTTCGATCAACTTGACGGACGCTTTACGACCAGTCAACGTTTGAAGATCTGTTGTCAATTTTTCAATCTCTGAACCCTTTGGACCAACAACCAAACCTGGTCGCGCGGTCTTGACAATAACTGTTAATTCTTCGCGTGTTCGCTCAATGATGATGTCCGACACAGCCGCGAATGGCGGCGTGCGGTTCAATCGTTTATCGACAAACTCGCGAATGCGATAATCCTCGACAAGGAGTTCGGCGAACAGTGCTTTTGGGGCGTACCAACGGGACTTGTGACCCTCAGTAACGCCTACGCGGAATCCAAATGGATGAACTTTTTGTCCCATTAGTTCCTCTCCCCAACTTGAATGATGAGGTGACTCGTTGGTTTATGAATTGGATGTGCACGGCCGCGATCTTTTGGACGCCATCGTTTGATGACCGAACCTTCGTCAACGCGAGATTCACTCACGTAAAGGGTCGATACATCAGCACCTTGTTCCTCAGCATTTGCAATGGCACTGTTCAGAACAGCTTTGAAATACCATGCAGAACGCTTTTTGGAAAACTCCAATTGCGAAAGTGCATCGTCAACTCGTTTGCCACGGATAAGTGTGGCAACAAGCCTAGCCTTACGAGGCGAGATGCGTGCGAATTTATGTGTTGCTTTGTACGTCATAGGTATACCTCAGAGGGATTAGCTCTTGATGCCTTCCTTCTTATTGGTGTGACCACGGAAGAGTCGAGTCAATGAAAATTCACCCAACTTGTGACCAACCATATCTTCGGTAACAAACACTTCTTTGAACGCTTTACCATTGTGAACCATAAAAGTGAAACCAACAAACTCTGGTGGAATGGTGCATGCACGAGCCCAAGTTTTGATTGGAGTCTTCTTTGTACCAGCAGCCATCGCTTCTACCTTACGGTAGAGTTTTTCGTCGATGAATGGTCCTTTTTTCAGTGATCTTGACATATCTTTTTCCTAAGGTCAGACTTTTAATTGTCCGTAACGTTTACTCTTACGACGACGCAAAATACGTGCATCGGTCCACTTGCCGCGTTGTCTTGTTCGTCCACCTTTGGACTTCGTGCCTGATGCACTTGCGGGTGTTCTACCACCCTTTGATCGACCTTCACCACCACCAAGCGGGTGAGAGTGGTGACTCATTGCCATGCCACGGACTTTTGGACGACGACCGAGCCAACGGTTGCGACCAGCTTTACCGAGTTTGACATTTTGGTGATCCGTATTGCCAAGTTGACCAATCGTTGCCCGGCATTCAACTGAAACTTGCCGAATTTCGCCACTTGGGAGAACAATGGTCGCAAAGCGACCCTCACGGTTACTCAAACGAGCAGCCGCACCAGCGGAGCGGCACAACGCGCCACCCTTTCCTGGTTCAAATTCAATATTGTGCACAGTCAACCCTGTTGGGATGTACTTCAGTGGCATGCAGTTGCCGACTTTAGGATCGATCGCAGAGTCTGAACTCTTGAGCGTGTCACCATCGGTAAGTCCACGTGGAGCCAAGATGTATCGCTTTGTTCCATCTTCGTATTGCACAAGTGCGATGTGACAACTGCGGTTTGGATCGTATTCAATTCCGATCACCGTTGCGACCATGTCATCTTTAAGACGACGGAAGTCAATCTTTCGATATCGACGCTTGTGACCACCACCACGACCGTGGACAGTAATTTTACCTTGATTGTTCCTGCCACCATTCTTTTTGATTGGTGCAAGCAAGGATTTTTCAGGTCTTTTCTTTGTAACTTCAACGTGCAAGTTCACCGAAGCATTTCGGCGACCTGGAGTTGTTGGTTTATAAATTCGAATAGCCATAGCAATTTCTTTCGTCTGCGAACACGTTCACTTAGAACAGTTCGATTCGATCCTCCGCATGTAGTTTCACGACGGCACGTTTTTCATTACCTACTCTGAACCAGCCAGCCTTGTTGCGACGCATAGAACCTTTTCGGACTTGCGTTGCGACTGAAAGGACGCGGACACCGTAAAGTTCTTCTACGGCACGTTTGATTTGCTGCTTGTTAGCACGACGATCGACTTCAAAAGCAAATCGATTTACTGCACCAGCAGCAAATGTTGTTTTTTCAGTAACCAGTGGTTTTCTAATGACTGTTGTTGCTTCCATTATGCCACCTCTTCCTTCTTCCAAGCGGAACCATCAAGAAACGCTTCCATTGAAGCCTTGTCAACGACAAGGTACCGATGGTTGAGCAATTCAAATACGTTGAGTTGATCGACTCGGATCGTGTCAACGTTCTTGAGGTTTCTTGCTGAAACTGCAGCGTTTCGGTTTTCACCGTCTACTGCAACAAGGCAACTTCGATCTACGCCAACGGCATCAAGGATTGCTTTGAACGATTTTGTTTTTGGTGTTTCAAACTCAAGATCTATGATGCATTTCACCTCACCGTCAACTAACTTCGCGAGAAGCGCGTTTCGGTTTGCGAGTTGCCGCATTTTCTTAGGCATGGACTTTCTGAAATTCTCGTGCGTACGAGTTTTTGCAAATGTCACACCACCACCCTTACGGATGTTTGTACGAACAGTACCCATTCGAGCATTGCCTGTACCTTTTTGTTTGTAAATTTTCCGAGTTGAACCCTCTACCATACCGCGACTTTTAGTTCTTGCAGAACCTTGCCTTCGGTTGGAATGGGACCTGACGTACGCTTGCTTAAGAAGCGTTGGTCGCACCTCGGTACCAAGCAAAGTCTCGTCAATGTTAATCGACTCGACTTGCTTGCCTTCTCTGTTATATATTGGAAGTTCAATCATAATGTGTTCACCTATGTAACGGGGTTCGTGTTTCCGTTCTTACGCGCCCTGCTCTCCTATGCTGTCACACCCTCGGGCTGTTCAGTGATTTCTGAACTGTGGTGGTTGCTAGGCAGAGATTGACTCGGCGTAGTTTCGTAGTTTGTCGCTATCACCTGGTTCCCGTCCGTTCAACAAGAACGGCTAAGGCCTTGGCAATCAGCCAGCTGTTTTGTTTCAGCTGACCGCTGCTGTTTTCTTCCTGTTTAAACGTTTTGCTTGTTGAATAATAACCATACCCTGATTTGCTCCGGGAATTGCACCCTTTACTACAAGGAGGTTCCTGTCTGTATCTATATTAATAATCTCGATGGAACGACAAGTAATTCGCTTGTTTCCCATGTGCCCTGGCATCCGCTTTCCTTTTTTAGGTTTTGGGCCTGTACCGAGGTTAGTCGCGTGACCATTGATTGAGCCCGGACGACGATGTGCACGCTTTACACCGTGTGAAGCTTCCAAACCCTTAAAGTTGTGGCGCTTCATGCCACCTTGAAAACCTTTACCCTTGGAAGTTCCGATGACATCGACGAATTTCACATCTTCAAAGAGTGAAACGTCAAGCATTTGCCCAAGTTCGACATCGTCAACATTGTCAACCGTCGCTTCATTATGAAATCGCTTTGGAGCAGTGCCTGCTTTCGCATCGTGCCCAATGATTGGCATTGTTGCACGACTTGGCTTCATGTCTTCATAACCAATTTGAATTGCGTTATACCCATCAGTTTCCTCGGACTTGACTTGCGTTACTACGCAAGGACCAGCCTCGATAATAGTTACAGGAACATTGGTTCCGTCTTCAAGAAAATATCTTGACATTCCAATTTTTCTTCCAAGTAATGTTTTAGGCATTGTCTGTGTTCCTTTAAGAACTGTGGGTTATGATCAGGGGTCTTTGTGTGACGTGACCGGAGTGTTTCTTTACGTGTTCGTTATGCTTTAATTTTTACAAAAACACCAGCAGGAACAATGAGTCGGTTGAGCGATTCAATTGTTGATACATTTGCATCGCTTATGTCAATAATTCTTTTGTGTGTTCGAATTTCGAATTGCTCACGTGACTTTTTGTTTACAAAAGTCGAACGGTTCACAGTGTACACTTCGCGACGTGTAGGCAGCGGAACGGGTCCGGCAACTCGGGCGCCTGTACGTTTTGCGTGATCGACAATTTCTTTTGCCGAAGCATCAAGCGCTTGATGATCGTACGCTTCCATTCTGATTCGAATAATTTGCATGAGGTTCTTTTCTCAACTGTTCTATTTGCATGTCCGCAACGGGCGAACACTCTCCAACAAACTGCGCAGCGCAGCGGAGCGAATCGAGGATTCTAGCCGTTATTGCCCCCTTTTGTCAATGCATTCTTCAACAAAACCCCTAAATATCCACCTTCCCACAGCGTACTCTTTTGACCTGACCCCCGGGGTCAGGTCAAAAGAGAGGGAACAACTTTGCTCCGAGTCAACTTGGCTCAGAGCCAACTTGGCTCCGAGTCAAATTCACCAGAGTCGTTACAGTGCCAAGAATGATTTACTTTCAAGCCATCACTTTGATGCTCTCAACAACACTCACCACCGCAGAACCATATAAAAACATGAGTATTGGGATGGAAATCACTCTTCCGGTCGGCGCTACAGTTGTTGCCACATCTAGCGACCCACCTTCTTGCATGATTCAAGGCGGCGTTGGACAAGCTTCATGGCACATGAAAATTGATCGTATTCTTGAAACTGACCAAAAGACAGCCCAAGAATTGACACTTTTAGCGTATGAACGACAAAAATCAGAGGACAAAACACGCATCCTTGATGATCAAGCCAACACTATTGGCAATATTGAAGGTTGGTGGATGCGAACATCTCTCTATATAAAGGATGCGGAGGAATCCACCTTGTGCTGGTTGGCACTCCCAGTCCATGGCAGCCAAGCAATTATGGTGTCCATTCTTACAACCACAGAAGGATGGCAGCAATCTGGTCCATCTATCATGACCTCGCTCCAAACGCTGGTTCCTTTAGACCCTGCCGCTGTATTAACCCAAAGAATAGTTGGTCTTGATAGTGCATCAACGCTTTTATCGGATCTAACTCAAGAATCGCTCGCACCTTCTACAGGAGTCTCGAATTGGAGGCAAATACAACAATTTCAAGAGGGCAAAGTTCGACCCATTGACATTGGCTATGCCCACATTACATCAAAAATTGGCACCATCAGCGAAATTGGCACATCGAGTGCAAACCGAGATGAAAAAGGCCTCCTCGTCGAAGTCCACTCGCGGATCATGCCAAATCAAGAAACAAAAATCGTGACCGATACCGTCGGATATTACTGGATGAGTTTTGATGGCAAGGAAGAAATGTGGTCGAGCACAACCACCCGATGGAAGGGAAAAATCAAAACTCTCGAGAAAGAAACTGGCATTCGAAACCGCCCCACGCTTGGTGAGCCAAATCCAAAACTCCTCATCCTTCGCCAAGACCTCACTTCAAACCGCCAACTCTCTCCAGTTGAAGCAAAAATCAATAACCCATGGCTTCCAAAAACGTTGACCTGGGTCATCGGTCCTTGGTTGAGCAAAACACGACCATCGCACCTCTCTTGGAGAACACTCAACGATTACGTTGACCCACCTGCAGAAACCATGCGAAACGATGAAATCAAATCGACCGAAATTGGATTCTCAGTCACTACACGGATGGGCGACAGTGATGCACTTGTCGTGACACATTATGATTCAGATGGACAGTTTCTCCGGCGAACATTAGGAAACGGAGCGGTCATCTTTGGTTCTAATGAAAAAACGCTCAAAGCAATTTGGGAACCAAAAGGCCTTTGGTAAGTCGCTGTAGTTCCGCTTCCCCATACAGCGGAAATGCCCAATCTCGCTTACGTGCTATTTTTTGCGAACGCTTGAGCGTTTTGTAATTTGGTTTGTTTCCAGACGCAGCAAACATTCTTTGCATTTCATGATACGCAACTCTCCTTGAAACACTGCACCGAGGAAGGGAATCAATAGTTGCTAAAAACTTTTGTTTCTTTTGAGCATCACCTGAAAAATAATGTTGCCTTGCAGAATCAATTGTTTCAATTTCAAAAGGTAACTGTATATTCGCCGTCGCCATCACTTGCGGACATACATCTACGCCAAGCCAGTGTTGACACCAACGTTCCATCACACGGTCATAGTTCGCACCGCCTGTCCCGTGCACAAACAAGTTACCGACACCCAATCTTGCAAGAAGCGTGAGGAGGAGTGCGCGAGGAAGAATAGATTTTTGATCGTCGCCCCAAACTGGAAGCTCGTTTGTACCAAGATACGGAACACCGCTATCTGGGAACTCGCCAACTGCTTCGTTATATGCAGCAACGCACGCGCTTTTGTTTGCAAACATTGCATCAATAACCACTTCTCCAATAGGCGTTTTGCACAAAGAAGTTGCAGCAATTTTGTAGTCGATTGCTGCATACGGTTTCATCAATGTGTCTGTTGCAGCAGCAATTTGCATCGCAGCGTTTTGCTCACCATTGTTTAACGCTCTAGCAAACCGCGCATCGGTTGTTGTAATTTTTAGCGGACTTTGGTCACACAGTGGTATCGAGTCGTCACATGAAGCAATTCGCATATTCTCAATCTGCAATACGCCATTTTGCAAATTTGGAATTTCAATTGTTCCCACATCACCAACGTGATGATCGACAACAAGGTGAACAAGTTTTGCGTCGCATTCTTTGGCAATTTCGCTTGCTGCTACAAATTTCGCCAATATGCCGGGATGAAAAAAGATTGGTTGATGACCCACAACGATACTGTTTGCGTCAAGTTCTAATCCAAGAAACGAACGCGTTTTTTGTTGCCACCCACGAAGCGAATCGCCAAATAATTTTCCAAGGGGTTCTTTTAGAAGATTTTTCCATAAAGAAATGTCTGGGGTAGTCTGGAGAATTGTTTCCTTGATTAACAAGGCACCTTTTCCTTTGCTCTAGGCAACTGAGAAGCGAACCTGCCAAGCTCCCTACAAAGTACGGCTCGGTAATGATCAATTCTCTCTTGTGGATCGTCGAGTGGTCCGCCAAATGTTCTCGTCGGATCGTTGTAAATCAATCGAACGGGGATTTCCTCTACACGTAATTGCATCGCCGCCGCTTGCACCCAAAGTTGCAACGGAAATTCGTATCCATGCACGTCAAATGTAAACTCTGTAAGTGCTGAAACTCTGTACGCTTTAAAACCACAAAATGCATCGGTTAATTCAAACCCAAGCGCGTGATTTAATTCACGTGTAATTTGTTTGTTGATCGCTTGGCGATCAACAGGCGGCATGTCATTTTCTGAATGCAATTCCAAATATCTACTTCCAGAAACGATGTCGCATTTGTCATCCATGATTGTTTGCACAAACCGAGGAATTGCAGCTGGCTCGTGTTGTTCATCGCAGTCCATTGTGATAAGCCAATCAAATTGATCGACAGACGCCCAGCGAAACATATCTTGCAGAGAACGACCGTATCCACGATTTTCCGAATGCCGAATAACTTCGACCGGATGCCCTGCAAGCAATGCCGGTGTCAAATCATTTGATCCATCATCCACCACCAAAACATCACTTGTGTATTTACAAACCTCGCTCAGCACGGGGTTGATGTAATTCGCTTCGTTATAAACAGGAATCCCTACCAATATTTTCTTCGTACTTCTCATGTGTGTATTGTAAAGGAATACAAATACTAAAACTCTAAGGACACATAAAACCAAACGCACCAAGCAAGATAAGTAAATCATCAACATCGACATCCCCATCTTGATCTATATCGCCTCCACACGTGGCTTGGCATGTGATTTCGGTACAAGAATATCCATTTTGGAACGTCCCATTCACAGACAGACAATCCGTTTCGGACTCCATCAAACAACCCCCTTGAATACAACAAGCACTCCTAGAGTCACTGCTTGAACAATCAGACATTGCACAGGTTGTATCTACACCTGACCAGACCCCATTGTTAAGGTAGCACGTTTTAGCAGACAGAGATTCAAGGCATGATCCATTAATACAACATGCACCTAATTCTTCAACAGGAGGTTCATCACATGAGACTCCCGCACAATAAATATCCGTACCCTGCCATTCACCACCAATCTCATTACAAGCGAGATGTGTTATCAAGTCTTGGCAAGTAGTTCCATTGCAACACGCTCCAACACTGCAATCAACCGATTCACAGCTTATGCCTGCACCAAGCCATTGAGCTCCCATGCTTACACAACTTTCCTCCGAACCAAAATCACAGTGTCCATCGTGGCAACACGCACCATCACCGCTATTATCGTTGCAATTACTTGTTGCACACGTAGACCCTTGCCCTTGCCATTTACCACCATTGCCTTCGCACGTTACTTGTGGTAATACTTCTGCGCAGCTATCAACGTAGCAACACGCGCCAAGAATATCTTCTTGACAATTGACGATGGAACATGTTGTTCCTTCTCCCCACCATGTTCCATCAACCGCGCCACAGTCCACCAACGTGTAATCGTTTCCACAATACGCCCCGTCGCTATAACAACACGCACCCCCAACAAAGTTATCGCATGAGTTTGCATAACATGATGATCCAAGTCCTAACCATACACCTCCAGCATCCTCACACCACGATTGATACTCATAAATATCACATATCGATCCTACACAACAAGCACCTAACGTGTCTTGATAACACAAAAAATCAGTGCATATAGAATTTGCTCCCTGCCACATCCCTGCATTATTTTCACACCAAGGTTGGTCTACATAAGAATAACAATTGTCGTTCTCCATGCAACACGCACCTATTGTTGTGTTGGATTCGCAATCAGCACATTGGGTCCCTTCGCCAAGCCAGAGCCCATCAAGTTGATAGCATTCAGAAATTGTGTTTAGCTGACAATCACCTAGCGGAAAACAACATGCACCCACTTGGCCAAAAGTAGTTGTTGAACTTATGAACGCAGCCAAAAAACCAATACATAGATAGTACATCTTTTTCTTCTTGACCTAAGCGTAGCAACAATTCATGTATGTCGCAACAAAAAAAAGAGCCCCGCCTAAGCGGGGCTCTTTCGTGAAATCACGTTAAACGTGGATAACAAGCATTAACCGCAGTCTCCGCCGTCGTTGCCAAATTGATCGCAGTTAAGATAGATCGGATTTCCGTTCCACTCATACGTGCCATCGTCACAATATCCATCACCAACCCAACTTTCTGGGCAGCAATTTCCATTGCAATCTTCAATTTCGCCAGCAGGACAACCACCGCCGCCATCACAGTCGCCGCCGTCATTACCGAACTCTGCGCAGTTGAGATAAATCGCAACTCCGTTCCATTCGTAGGTGCCATCGTCGCAATAGCCATCGCCAACCCAGTCAGCTGGGCAGCAGTTGCCATTGCAGTCTTCGATTTCACCAGCAGCGCATCCGCCGCCGCCGCCGCAAGGATCGCTTGCACATGAAGAACCGTCACCTTGGTACGCACCGCCCATTTGAGCACATTGCGCCTCTTCAAGTTCTTGGCAAGCGTTTGTTATACAGCAAGCACCAGTTGTGCCGCCACCGCCATCGCAGTCGCCGCCGTCGTTACCAAATGTATCGCAGTTGAGCCAAATTGCTACGCCTTCAGGACCGCCGTAACCATACTCTGATGGAATGTAGGCTCCGTCATCACAATAGCCATCACCAACCCAGTCGGTATACACAGAGTCTTCAAAACAGGTACCCATGCAATCAGCTGTATAGCCAGCTTCGCACTCACCACCGCCGCCGCCACAAGGGTCGCCAGCACAGGATGAACCGTCACCGTTGTAGGTGCCACCAGCAGCAGAACAATCTGCTTCAGTGCCCTCTGAACAAGTTGTGTCAACACAGCAAGCACCGGTAGGATCGCCACCGCCATCGCAGTCGCCACCGTCGTTACCAAATGCATCGCAGTTGAGCCAAATTGCTACGCCTGCTGGGCATTCATCGCAGCCGTAATCGGCAGGAATGTATGCACCATCGTCGCAGTAACCGTCGCCAACCCATGATTCATAGACATAGTCTGGGAAGCAAGTGCCTTGGCAGTCAGCCGTCCAACCAGCTTCACATCCACCGCCGCCGCCGCATGGGTCGCCTGCGCATGAAGTGTTATCGCCTTGGTATGTACCACCGATTGCGGAACAATCAGCAGATGTCATCACTGCACAATCATTTGCTACACAGCACGCACCTGTTGGGTCGCCGCCACCTTCACAAGGTCCCCAAGCATCAATCACAATGAGAAGGTCGGAAACATCAACAATGCCGTCACCGTTTACATCAGCATTCGCATCGTTCGTTCCCCAAGCGCTAATCATTGCAAGAACATCGCCAACATCGACAGTTCCATCGTTGTTGACATCAGCGTCACATGTTGAAGGTGAACCGCAAGTGTCAGCGCTACACGTCGTGTTGTCACCAGCATATTCGCCGCCATTACCAGAACATTCTGCAGCAGTCAGGACGAAACAATCTGTTCCGAAACAGCAAGCACCTGTTGGATCACCGCCACCACCACAATCTGGGCAGTCGCCGCCATCACATGCAAATTCATCGCAGTTAAGATAAATCGCAACACCAGCAGGACCGCCGTATCCATAATCTGCAGGAATGTAAGCACCGTCATCGCAATAACCGTCTCCAACCCAATCTGTGTAAACAGTATCTTCGAAGCATGTGCCCATACAATCAGGGGAGTATCCAGCTTCGCAGCCACCATTTGCACAAGTGTCTGCGCCACAAGTTGTGTTGTCACCCTGATAACTACCACCTGCAGAACCACAAGCAGCCTGAGTCATCGTGGAGCAATTTTCACCTACGCAACAGGCACCTTCAGGGGCGCCGCCACATGGATAACTTGTACATGAAACGTAATCGCCTTGGTATGTACCACCGATTGCAGAACAATCTGCTTCGGTTCCATACGTACAACTTTGACCAACACAGCATGCGCCAGATGGATCGCCACCGCCGCCAGGTACCAACGTGTCAATTGCTTGAGCACCTGTTCCTGCTGGGTCGAGCCATGCACTTAAACTACTTGAACTATTTCCGTCCCATGATTGATAAAGCGAACGACCATAATAGTCATTCAAATCGTTGGGACAGTAGGATGAGCCACAGCAAAGTTGACCAACAACTCGGTGGTTGCCATCAAACAGTGGTGAGCCTGATGAACCAGGAGCAGTTCGACCTTCACCCCAGTTTACATCCCAATATTCACCGCTACCTTGAACAGTGTCTGGGAATGAAATTCGTTTTTCTGCTGCTTCTGGGTGGTGAATACCAGCACCGAGTGATGCTGAGCTTGCTCGTGACCAACCAGCATAGGTAATTCCCCATGCTGTATTAGGATTTGACGAAAGTTGCGTCAATGTAAAGTCACTGTACGAGCGAGTCGCACGCATACTTGAACCACTTGTGAATTGATTAAAGTTACCATCGCCATTTCCACCACTGTCACTGCTACCAGGTATTCGACAGTAACTATTTTGGTAATTCCAGTACACAACAATAGATGAATCACTGCTGTTTGTTACACCACAGTGATTTGCTGTAAGGAAGTATGGGGTTTGATCTTGCGAAGTGTTATTCATCATGACACCTGTGCATGTTAAGTAACCATTGAGTGTATACACACCAACTGATGGAATTTCGTCCCACCATGCGTTGCCTTCTGGGCAAACAACATCGATGTTGCATGATTCAGATGAACCGCGACCTGCAGCATCGCCTACCCAACGATAACCGGAGTTAATCGAGGTAAGTTCGATGCCCTTCACAACGTGACCCTTTTGATCGGAATCAACAACGATTTCAATCACAGCTTCGCCACCGGGAACAACTGGTGTCCAAAGTTGACCGTGTGATTTATTATCGTCTGCAGTAAATGGGCGAATTCTATAATCACCAGATGCATCAGTAATTGTCATTGAACCACTCGATGGCATGTTGTAACGACCGAACCCGATGTTCATTGAAAGCGCGTTGTCACATGAAACTCTCAACGTCCAACGTTGTGTGTCTATGTCAACTCGTTCCCAAATGCCGTCAGTTGCGGGAGTGATCGATTGTGTATTTGGAACAGCAAACTGAGGTGCTTGACCCGCGATTTCACGCGTTCGGTCACCATCAAAAAGTGCCGAGTAATCAAGGCTCGGCACGGAGACCACAGGAATTACATCCTTTGGTAAACGATGTGTATCTGCTTCTTGTCCTAGACCCGTAAGGGCCGTAGTACACAATGCAGCAAGTAAAATAGGTGTGATTGTCATGCGGGGACTCCTTTATCTCCAAACAAAGTACTCTTGGTCCACTTTGCGCACAATGCACATATTACATAGACCTATATCTCTCATACGCTATTCGTAGGACCTACTTAACTCGGTTTCAAAAAATAGATCAAAATCTACTTTTTTTTTGCAATAAACCCATGTTTTCTAAGAATGATGCTGTAGTGGCAAGCATATCCCCCATAAAATCCCTGCTATGCCACGGTACAATATTGAACCAGAAAGGGTCATTCAAGACCAACATAGACGCCTAAAACGGCAATTGTTCGTCGCTGGAACCACCCTTTTTGGAGTCACGATCCTCTCGACTATTGGGTTTCAACTAACGGGCAAGTACGCGAGCGACCCTACGTTTGACGGTGTTATCAACAGTCTCTGGGACACACTCAACCTCGTTTCAACTGTTGGTAATTTGGAGACATTGACAACTGGGCAAAAAATTTGGGGAATCGTTGTCATCACCATTGGACTTGGTGCCGTGCTGTATGGTTTTAGCATCATGCAAAGTTTGATTCACGGTGATGACATGCATAAACAAAGGGAACAAAAAAAAATGAAAGCAACACTTAAGGCTATGAAAAACCACATCGTTGTTTGCGGGTATGGACATGTCGGAAGAAGATCTGCAAATGTTATAGCAGAGTCAGAAATGAAAATTGTTGTCATTGAAAAAAATGCGAACGCTGCAGAGGAAGCAAGTGCTGATGGTTTTCTTGTTGTGGAGACAGATGCCACAGAAAGCGATACACCATTAAAACATGCGGGAATTGAACACGCCTCTGGCATGATCGCTTGCATGCCTGACGATGCTTCGAATGTGTACGTTTGTATGGTTGCGCGTGAGTTAAATGCCGGAGCAAAAATTATCGCCCGAGGTGAGCGAGAATCTTCACGTTTGTGGTTACACCGCGCGGGTGCAAATGATGTTGTTGTACCGGGCGAATCAGCCGCGAATCAATTAGCGTCACTCTTGACTTCCCCACACTTACATGAATTTTTTACACAAATTGCTTGCCAGGGTGAGCACGCAATTATTGAAGTAACTCTCAAAGACCATCCTGAAGTTGCTGGTCACACACTCACTGATTTAGCAATCCACCAACAACACACAGGTGTCGTTGTTTCTATTCGATCGCAAAATGGTAAACATCAATTCAATCCACCCTCAGACCGATTACTCAGCGAGGGAGACTCTCTCTTGCTTCTGGTACCAACTGACTTTGATCGTTCGGCAAAATTAATATAGCGTTGCTTCATTTGCAGTACTAAAATTGACTCCGAGTGCATTAAATCCTAGTGTCTTTTTATGCACTCGCGGTCGAAATTACTCGCACACGCCCCAGGCGTCGATCACGATGAGTAAATCAGCAACATCAACAGTTCCATCATCATCAACGTCAGCGTCCGCATCGCTTGAGCCCCACGCACTGATCAGTGTAAGAACGTCGCTTACGTCAACAACACCGTCGCTATTAATATCTGCTGGGCAATCTGGTTCTGGTGTACAACTTACACCGCTGCAAGCAGTGCCTTCACCATGGAACGTTCCGTTTCCTGCAGTACAAAGTGCTGCTGTCACATCCAGACATGCACCACCTGTGCCAACACAACAAGCACCAGTTGGAGCAGCGCTAGGGTTTAGAGTATCAAGTGTTTGCGCATTTGATCCTGTTGGGTCAAGCCAAGCACTCAAACTACTCGAGCTGCTGCCATCCCAAGACAAACCAATCGACCTGCCATATGAGTCGTTGTAATCGTTTCCGCATGCAGCAGAGCCACAACAAAGTTGCCCAACAATTCGATGGTTTGCATCATAAAGTGGAGAACCCGATGAACCTGGCTCAGTAGTTCCTTCTGACCAATTCACATTCCAGTATTCACCACTTGCTGTACTGTAATCAGGAAATGAAATTCTCTTTTCAGCAGTAGATGGATGATGGATACCGGCACCAGTGCCGTTTGTACTTGATGAACGCGACCAACCAGACCATGTAATTCCCCACGATGGGTTTGGGGCTGAAGAAAGTTCAGTCAGTGTAAAGTCAGTGTATGACCGAGTTGCACGCATCGTAGAGCCACTAGTAAACTGACTTAAACTACCATTACCTGATCCGCCACTGCCACTACTTCCTGGGGTTCGACAATAACTATTTTGATGATTCCAATACACAACGATTGATGAATCGCTGCTACTTGTTACGCCGCAATGATTCGCAGTTAGAAAATACGGTTTTTGATCTTGCGCAGTGTTATTAATCATCGCACCTGTACAAGTCCAATACCCACTAAGTGTGTACACGCCAACCGATGGAATTTCATTCCACCAATCATCACCCTGTTCGCAAAGAACATCAATATTACATGAACCAGATGAACCACGATCGTCGCCGCTTTTAAACCCTTGATACCCACTGTTAATCGAAGTAAGTTCGATATTTTGTGAAACAAATTCTTTTTCAGATTGATCAACAACAATTTCTATCACTGCTTCGTTTGAAGGGATAATAGGTGTCCACAATTCACCGTGATCTTTATTATCTTCAGAAGTAAATGGGCGAATTTGACAATCGATTGACAAATCCATAATGGTCATCGAGCCACTTGGTGGCATGTTGTATCTACCAAAACCGAGATTCATAGAAACAGCGTTGTCACAAGCCACACGATATGTCCATCGAACTTTGTTGCCCTCAAGTTGTTCCCAAATACCATGCGTCGCTGGTGTCACTGAAACCACATTTGGAACTGCAAATCGAAGAGGCAAACCAACTTTTTCTCGATTGTTATCTTCCTCTTCAAGTAATACATAATCAAGAGTTGGCACTGTCATTGTTGGAATAACGTCAACAGGAAGTCGATCTTGACTGATTGCTTGGCTAGAAGCAAGAATAGTTGTTACAAAAATAGCATGAATCATTTTATATCTCCAATTGATATGCGGACAAAGCGTCACTTCTTTGAAATCAAAGAGTACTGCATAGATACGCAATCTCCAAGAAAAAGATGCAAAAAACTTTATTATCACCCTTTCAACGGGTCCCTGCGATAGAGTTTGGTGTTCAAAGACCAAATTCGTTCAGTAAATGCTTCGTTTCCTGCTCGTGAACCCTGTGTTGGTCGAGTCAAATCCAACGCCGTCTGCGTGTGAGCATCAAGATTATCAAGTTGCGAGACAAAAATCGCTTCTGGTGTTGATGGCAATTTCGCTGCTCCATGTTCAAGCAAACCATGGTGACTGAGCACGATGTGTTGGAGCACCGTAAGAAAACCATCGGGCAATGGTTCGCCGAGTGTTTTTTCTGCAACTTCTGCTTTTTCTTCAAGCCACATTGCACCACGCGCGATGTGGCCAATCAAATTTCCTTCTCGTGTGTATTCAAATCCACGATCCCAACGCAACTCTTCTGTTTTACCAAGATCGTGAATAAAGAGACCAATCAAAACAATGTCTCGGTTCAACCTTGGATAGTTTGGCAACATTGCATCCGCTAACTTCATCAGTTGCAGTGTGTGTTCAAGCAATCCACCAATCCACGCGTGGTGTATTTGCATTGCAGCAGGCGCAACGCGCATGTTGTCCATGAGTTCTGCATCACCAAGATACGCATCAGCCATTGCTTGAGCAGCAGGATGTGAAAGAGAATGTAACAACGCTGCTACTTCGGCAAACATCTCATTAATATTTTTATCTGAACTTGGAAGAAGATTCACAAGCTCTTCTTTGGTTGGTTCGTGTGACCAAATTTCCCTTATTTTAATTTGCAACTTATCTTGGTACATCTCCTGCTCGCCTTCGATGTTCACAAAACCTGTAGCAGTGATCTCTGGCATCGTCGCGGGTTCAAACCGCCAAAGACGACCTATCGCTTCGCCTGTTGCATCACGAAGTAGACACTTAAGAAACGGCTCGCCATTCCGCGTCGTTCCAACTTGTGGATTCACCAACGCATACACACCATGCACGAACCCCTGTCCTGTCATATCACAAACTTTAATACTCATGGGTGCATTGTATCCAACTCAACCGAGTTCTTCGCGGAGTTTCGCTAAGGCACTAGGAAGTTCACGTAACAAATCTGATGCAAGCATACCCGCTGTGCCATTCGATGCAGCGAATTGTTCACCCGCCATCGCATGCAGCCGAACGCCAAGGACGGCAGCCTCTATCAAATGCGTTGAGCAATCTGCTCCATACCCTGCAACAAGCCCCCCAATGATTCCTGAAAGCACATCCCCCGTTCCACCCGTTGCCAACACAACGCTACCACTGCTTTCTTCAAATGTATTCACGCCATCTGATATCGCAGTATTGTTACTCTTTAGTACCACAACACAACCAAGTGCCTGAGCCAGCGCTTCAGCAGCAGGTTGGAGTTGATCAGAAGAAACTGAAATTCCTAATGTATCCGCCAATCGTTTGTACTCCCCAATATGCGGAGTCATGATGGTCGGAGCTTGCAGCTCAAGGTGGGCCGCTTCAAGTTGTGCAAATGCGTTGAGTCCATCAGCATCTAACACAACTGGTCGATCATCACGAGATAAGATTGTGGCAACAAGTTGCTGTTGCGGCCAACCACTTCCAAACCCAAGACCAACGACCAAACATTGACAACTCGCAGCGTGTTGATCAATTGCTTCAATCGCGCTGCTACTCATCAACCTACCTACTTCATCAACTGGCAATTCAATCCCTGTTGCAGTTGGTGCCAACGACAACCCCTCGGTTAATAATGTTTGCGGCATCGCAAGCATGCACCGACCACAACCTACACGCATTGCAGCGTTCGCTGCAAGCGTAGGCGCTCCAAGCATGACAACGCCATCTTCACTTCGCTGCCCACCGATGACACACACACTACCGAATGTTCCCTTGTGCCCATCTGCCGGTCGAGTTGGAAGTAAACAATTGCCTTTCACTTTTTCAGTTGCCTATGTTTGCAATTTCAATATCAGTGTTTCCGATCAGAGCCATAATTCCAACCATATCTGTTTGCACTGTTTCCGCCTGCAATGAGGAAGTTGCAGAGGCAAGATGCCCAACATTAAATTGATCTGTCATTGTTGCATCGAAGTCTACCCACTTGCCATCAATGAGCGCTTGTGACCAAAAGTGCCAACCAAAGACGCCGTTTGCTTTTCCAAAGTTTGCAAGATCAGGAGAAATATACACAAGACCCATCACTCCGCGAGAGGGGATACCTGATGCGCGAAGTAGCCCACAAAGCAACACGCCATGTTCGCTGCAATCGCCGGAAGGGTCTCTTGCAACTTGTGATGCAGATGCAAATGCTTGCCCAAATCCTTTATTTGTAATAAATTGATGCACAAATGCACGCATTGCTTCAGCGCGATCAAATGTACTCGCATTTGTTGGCAAGTTTTTCACGGCTTCCTTTGCAAGCGCAATAACCTCGGGGTCAGTTCCATCACAAAGCGCTGTCTTGGAGAGAAAACTAGGATCGTTTTGCTCCGCTGCGGTCGCCGCGGTTGCATTATTCAAATCAACAAAAACTGTGCATGAGCCGTCTGGGTTATCTACCGAAGTTTGATATCCACAAGAAGGCATTGAAACGGGTGTGCCATCTTTGGATTTTGCAATCATTGTAATTTTCCGAATCGAGCCACCACTTGGAATTTTCTGACTCGGCTCTATAAACATTGCAACCATCAGTTCAGGCACTTCGCCAACAGGCGACTGCGCGGCTTGCTTCGACATCAGTGTATTTTTCATTTCACCAAAGCCGGCATTCATGATTGTTTCTATTTTTTTACCCGAATTATCATACGTATCAAGGCCAGTAATTGGCATTGCATCATTTTCCGTTTTCCACGTTGACACTTTTGTTGTTTTGCCCATGACTTCACGTTCGTCATCGGAAACTTTTGTAAGCACTACGGTGATAATCGTTGGCCCCAACTCTGGCGAGAGTGTTTGATACGCGATAGTGGATGCTCCCTTTGTAAGTTGTTCTTTAAAGTATCTATGCACAACTCTTGGAGTCATCCAATCGCCTTTCGGCATAGGCGATTTTGTAGTGATTGGTGCCCCTCCCGCCACGGATGTCATTTCGATTTCAGTATCTGTAAACTTCCAATTAGATTCGCTCACCTGCCCCATTGCTTCTTGGACTGTTCGAACAGAAACCGGCTTGCCGCCTTTTGTTTCAACAAATTCATTGACAACTTCTATTTCGATCACCGTGTCACCGCGAGACAATTCTAATTGTTGGGTTGAGGTCGAACGATACAAACTTCCATCTTCTTCTAAAGTAATGTGGAGCCAGCCAGATTTTGCGTCAGCAATAGTTAATCCATACCAATCATCTTCAATTGTTTGCCAATCAGCAAACGAAACTGATGTAAGGACAAGAACAAAAAGTAGCGCTTTACGAATCATCTGATTGTGTCTCCTGTGATCGCATAAGTGGGAACAAAATTACATCGCGGATTGACTCATTGCCAGTCAATAACATGACTAATCGGTCAATCCCTAAGCCTAAGCCACCTGCCGGCGGCATACCAACACGCAGTGCGTGGATAAAATCTTCATCAAGTGTTCTGAATGCTTCTACTTCATCATCTGCACCATCAAGTTGTTCGGTGAAGCGTTGCAGTTGCAAATCGGGGTCGTTCAATTCTGTATAGGCGTTCGCAATTTCCATGTCAGCAATAAAAAGTTCCCAACGATGAGACAAAGAATCATCTTCTTCTTGTGGACGAGTGAGCGGAGAAATTGCACTTGGAAAATCTGTAACAAAGGTTGGCCTTGAAGGATCGATTGTTCCTTCTGCTACTTCTTCAAACAAGTCGCCTACAAGAAGCCAATGGTTCCGCTTGTCGGCATTTGCAATGTGATGTTCTGCAGCCTTCGCACGAACTGCTGATTCATCGGACATAGAAACACCAACCGCACGTTCAAAAAGTGTGTCGTACGCAACTCGTTCAAATGGTTTTACGTAATCAATTGTTAGATCGCCAAATGGGATTGCAGATGGATCACCTACAACTGATGCGGATTCTCGAACCATTTCTTCGGTGAGCGTCAACATTGTTTCGCTATCACCAAACGCTTGGTATGCCTCGAGCATCGTAAACTCTGGATTATGCCTTCGCGATACACCTTCGTTTCGAAAGTTTCTGTTTATTTCATACACTTTTCGCATGCCACCAACGAGCAGTCTTTTTAAGTACAACTCTGGTGCAATCCGCAAATACAAAGACATATCAAGTGCATTGTGGTGTGTTTGAAATGGGCGTGCCGCAGCACCACCAGCAAGTGGTTGCATCATTGGCGTTTCAACTTCGAGGTATTGTTGATTGTCCATGAATGATCGAATCTTCGAAACAATATTTGAACGCATTCTAAACGTGTCGATTGTTTCAGGATTGGAATACATGTCCATATATCGTTGTCGATACCGAAGTTCGGCATCACTTAAACCATGGAATTTTTCCGGGGGTGGAACGAGTGATTTACATGCAAGTTCAAAACGATCTGCCCACACGCAAATTTCGCCCTTTTGCGTCATGCCCACAGCACCTTCAGCGACAACGATGTCACCATAATCTAATTTCTTAGCAACCTTAAACTGCTCTTCTGGCAGCGCTGCTTTTGAGCAACTAATTTGTAAATCTCCTGAGTCGTCTCTAATCACAAGAAATGTCAGTTTCCCCATCGCTCGATGTTGAATACAACGCCCTGCAACTTTAACGCGAGGACGACAATCTTCTTGGCCTTCTTCCTTGCTTGCATCATGCGCCCCTTGGTCGAACATCGCCTTGGCGTCGGCGAGCGAGGTCAGATTATCTTCTCGATGTCCCCATGGATAGACGTTCAGATCATCTGCCCATCGAGCCATTTTGGCACGTCGTGCTGCAACTAATTGTGATTCATCCTGCTGTTGTACTTTTTGTTCTGTCATAGAAGGTAGGATGATACCTTCTATCCGATCAACTCGCGAAATCGAGAGGCCACAAATATGACAGATACTATCAAACGAATTGGAATTCTCACCGGTGGTGGTGATTGCCCTGGGCTCAATGCCGCAATCCGTGGCCTTGGAAAAAGCGCTATGTATCAACATGGCTGGGAAGTTTTGGGCATTCGGGATGGATACAAGGGGCTTGTTGAAAATAGAATCGTTGAACTTGGGCTCAACGAACTTTCTGGAATTCTTACGCAAGGCGGCACGATTCTTGGAACAAACAATCGAGTCAGCCCCGACCGATACCTTGAAGGAAAAACTGAAACGGGCGAACCAATTTTTGTCAATGCGGTTGATCGATGTGTTGCAACACTCGAAGAACATAAGATCGACCTTCTTTTTGTCGTTGGCGGTGATGGCACATTCACTTGCACAAAACCATTGATCGAAGCGGGGTTTCCATGCATTGGCGTCCCAAAAACGATTGACAATGACATTGTTGGTACCGAATTAACAATCGGTTTTACAACTGCGACAAGAATTGGAACGATGGCACTCGACCGCTTGCACTCAACTGGAAATAGCCACCACAGAGTGATGGTGTGCGAATTGATGGGAAGGAACGCTGGGTGGCTCACGCTTTCAAGTGGGCTCGCTTCTGGTGCTGATGTGATATTGATCCCAGAAATTCCATTTGACATGCAAAAGATATGTGACTTTGTTGATGAACGGCGCAAAGGCAAGAGCGGTTTTTCAATCATTGCGTGCGCCGAAGGAGCAAAGCCGCTCAATGGAAACGCTGTTGTTGAAAAAATTGATCCAACAAGAGCAGACCCTGTTCATTTGGGCGGCATTGGATCTGTTGTAGCAAATACAATCGAAGAGAGAACCGGTATTGAATCAAGGACTACGACACTTGGACACATTCAACGAGGCGGCGAACCCGCTGCATCTGACCGTGTACTTGCAACGACGTTCGCAACCGCTGCAATTGAACTTGCAAATGCAGGAGAAGTAAACAAAATGATTGGATTGCAGGATGGACATATTGCAACAAAAGACATTCTTTCTGTTGCACACAAACAACGGCTCGTCCCAACAAATCACCGTTTTATCAAGGCCGCAAAAGCAGTACGCACATGTTTTGGCGATTAAACTTCTTTGTTTGCTTGGATAAATAACAAAGCAAGTTCAACTGTTGGTGCAAATAATGTTGGAGAAATAGAATCAGTTTCATCGCCAATATAAATTGTGTCGCATCCTGCATCTATGCCTGTTTCTATTTTTTCGGTTTCGTCACTCACAACCCAATCATCTTGGTTGAGGGTTGTTTTTGAAAAAGTTTCGTTGCAGTAAATTTTCATTTTGTTGTACCGCCAAGTTTTGGTTCTTCGCCTCGCATGATCCGTCCAATATTAGATCGGTGTTTCCAGAAAACCATCAATGAAACAAGAAACGTCACTGCAAGAAGTGGCCAAGCGTGTGAAACATCTGTTTGAAAAACCACCAGCACAACGGCTGCGGCGAACAATACAGAAGATGCAACAAGACTCGCGAGCGATATCATTTTTGATGTTTTTATAGTAATGATCCAACTCGCAAATGCAACAAGAACGGGAATGGTCAAAAAAGGCCAGATGGCAATCATGCCGCCGAACGTTGTTGCAACCCCCTTCCCGCCGCCGAACCTTAAAAACAATGAATACATATGTCCAAGGAGCGATGCAAGTGCGACGCAAATCCACAACAGTATTTCAGTTGTACTCATCTCATGAAGTGATTGGCCGTATAGATTGCCCGCGTATCCCGCAACAAAAACTGGGATCGCACCTTTTAGAACGTCAAGAAAAAAACAACTGATTCCCAATTTCTTCCCGAGCACCCTTCCAACATTTGTAGCGCCGATATTTTTGGACCCGTGCTCTCGGATATTTACACCCTTTGTTTTCGCAATAAGTACGCCAAATGGAATACTGCCTGCAACATAAGCGGCGAAGATATAGATGATCCACTGCATGTTCGTCATATTGTCCATGCTATCACCGCAACGATGGAAAGACGAAGGTCTACAACCATCCGCAAATCAAATGTACGCAACGCATACAGTGTAGGAAGAACGAGGAGTATGATCCAACCGGTTGTTGATCCTGTGGCAAACCACAAAAAACAGGCAGCAACGACGTTCAATAAGAACACGATGAGCCAAATTGTCAGTGGATGCATGTTTGCCGGCAAGGTAATGCATCCACAAGATTTGTCGTATTGAACATCTTGGATATCACAAAGTAGTGCGTCGGCGGAAACAATAATTGCTAATCCAACTGCCCCAAAGGGAGGGAATGGTGTTCCTGTGAGTACCCATGCCATCAATGTAATGGAGCATCCTACGGCGATGGGTTTCAGAAAAATTACATTTCGAATGGGATAGCAGAGCGTTTTACGTCCGTAAAGAGTTACTGCAATGCAGCCGACTGGGAGGAGAAGAAGAAGAATTGGTTTCACCATATACAGCATCCCGCAAGCAACAGCGCTCGCAAGACCAAATAGAAAAAGCATGGACCTTCGATGCGTCAAGGCTTGCAAGTGTCGGCGTTGCATCGCATCGTTGACTTCAGGCGAAATTCGGTGAAGAACATACACCGCCATTGCAAGGAATGCGCCTCCTGCGATGGCAGCTACGCTCATCGGTTTTCCAGCAATCTGAAATAAGAGCGCGACTACGCTTCCCACGTACAAACTTGCCCATATTCCAAACGTCGTCATTCCTCGCATCGTACATTCCCTCTCATGAAAGCGGGGATGCATTGACCTATAGGGCTGAGGGTGCAACATCTTGTGCGATGTGTGCACGAACCGAAACCCTCGAGCCATTCAGTTTTTGGACCTCTCCCCGGGGTCAGGTCCGGGGGCAGATCCGGGGGCAGGTCCGGGGGCAGGTCCAAAACTGCGGGCTGAGGGTACAATATGAATATGGATGAACATGGTGGATATCGATCGCCGTTGTCGGGGAGATATGCTTCGGCGCAAATGCAAGAAATATGGTCTGAGCGTCGAAAAATCGGCACCTGGCGGCGATTATGGCTTGCCCTCGCACAGGGTGAACGCGAACTCGGGCTTACAATCTCAGCAGACCAAATCACCGAGCTCGAAGAAAATCTTGACAACATTGATTTTGGTGCTGCAGCAAAGTACGAAAAAGAACTTCGCCACGATGTGATGGCGCACGTCCACGCCCTAGGTGATGTCGCCCCAAACGCAAGGGCAATCATTCATCTCGGCGCGACAAGTCAATTCGTAAACTGCAATACGGAAATGTTGCAGCTGCGAGATGCTGCAGAACTCATTGCTACCAAAATCGCGCAAGCAATAATCTCACTCGGTAACTTTGCGAAAAGAAACAGAGCGGTACCCACCCTTGGTTTCACCCATTACCAACCAGCACAACCAACGACCGTTGGAAAGCGGGCAACACTCTGGGCTCAAGATTTAGCCCTCGCACTGGAAGATCTTGAACATCGGCTCGAAGTGATGCGATTCCGCGGCGTTCGGGGCGCAACTGGTACACAAGCATCGTTTTTAGACTTGTTTGATGGCGACCATGACAAAGTGGAAGAACTTGACAAAATCGTTACTGAAAAAATGGGATGGCCACTCGACAAACGACTTGCTGTGACTGGTCAAACCTATCCACGCATCGTTGACGCGCAAATTCTTGCGAGCCTTGCCTCTGTCGCTGCTGCGACGCACAAGTTTGCAACTGATCTTCGGTTGCTTGCCAATCGCGGTGAACTTGAAGAACCGTTTGAGAAAAAACAGATCGGTTCGTCCGCTATGGCGTATAAACGGAACCCGATGCGGTGCGAGCGAATTTGTGCGCTAGCAAGGTTCGTCATGAACATGCCACCAAACGCATTGCAAACTGCTGCCGTTCAGTGGATGGAACGCACGTTGGACGATTCTGCAAACCGCCGCCTGGTCTTGCCCGAAGCGTTTCTTGCCCTCGATGGGATGCTCGATGTGCTCAACAATGTTGTCGGCGGTCTTATTGTCCATGAAGCACGCGTTTCCAAAAATCTACAACAAGAAATGCCATTCCTTGCAACCGAGCGGCTGATGATGGAGGCTGTGGGAGCTGGCGCTGATCGCCAAGATGCCCACGAAGTCGTTCGGAGGCATGCTATTGATGTCGCAAGGAAAATCAAGGAAAAAGGCGCCGAAAATGACCTCTTAGATAGGCTCGCTCAGGAACCAATCTTTGCATCGCTCGATCTCTCGTGCGTGACCGATCCAAGCGGGTTTGTAGGCCGTGCACCTGCACAAGTGGATCAATTCATCGCAGCTGTCGTTGAACCAATTCGAGCAAATTACAGTGCGAAAAAACCAGAATCTGTAGAACTTCGAGTATAAAATACACTTTTTTACCTAACAAAACCCTATTTTTTGCCATTTTTCTTCAATTTCGGGGTTGCAAAGCCCGTTGTGCCGATAAACAATGCACCTAAGAGATAGTTAGGGGCACTCGGCCCCGCTCACGTACAGAAAAACTTGGGTCTACGAAGACCCAAACAACCCGCTTTGGAGGCATACCGATGGAAGCTTATGACAGACTCGTTCAACTCGTTAGTGATGTAACTGAAGATATGGCAAAATGTGAAGGTGGAAACAAAGCCGCTGGCACACGTGTTCGAAAAGCCATGCAAGATATCAAAGCCGCTGCACAAGAAGTTCGCAAGGACGTCCTGAACCTTCGCAGCAGTGACGACTAAGAAACCGGGCGTTGAAAAAGAACTTACAGACCTAGGCATTGTCTAGGTCTGTTTCTTTGATACTCTAAACACATATGGCAATTGAACCACTTATCGATCTTTCAACGATTGATCTCACCAACATTGTGATTTCGCCCGAAGAAGTTGGAGAGATGAATCCCCAAGCCGGCGACATGCGGCACCTTGATTATGTTGCGTACACCAGCGATGACAAACTTACCGCCGTTGGCGTCAAAGGGGTCAACGGAAATGAATTTTGGGTTGCAGGGCATATTCCAGGACGACCACTCTATCCCGGCGTGCTCATGATCGAAGCTGCTGCACAAATCAGCAGCATCCTCTACCACTTGAACTCGGAAGAAAAACATTTCATGGGATTTACTCGATGTGACAACTGTTCGTTCCGAGGACAAGTTGTTCCAGGTGACACGCTTGCACTTGTTTCTGTTATCCGTAAATTCCAACGTCGACGGTTTGTTTGTGATGCACAAGGCTACGTTGATGGCAAGTTTATTTTTGAAGTGCAAATCACTGGCATGATGATGTGATGGAACCATACCCACGTACCTTTGAACCAATTTTGATTAAAAAGGTCTGGGGTGGTCGAACGCTCGAACGGTTTGGGAAACAATTACCAGTTGATACTTCTATTGGTGAATCGTGGGAACTAGCCGATCTTCCAAATTCAATTCCAAACGGAAAAAGTGTGATTGCAAATGGACCTCTTGCTGGCCAGAAGCTTGACGAAAACTTTCCATTACTCATTAAATTTCTTGATGCATGTGACAATCTTTCTGTGCAAGTGCACCCGAGTCCAGAATATGCCTCGCACCATCCCGAAGCACATCTAAAAAGCGAAGCGTGGGTGATTCTTGACACAACACCCGAAGGACTTATTTATGTCGGTTTAAAAGATGGCACAACTGAAGATGCTCTACGTGCATCAATTGAAAACAATACCGTTCCAGAGTTACTCAACGCAATCAACGTCAAAAAAGGCGAGTGCTATTACTTGCCAAGTGGCACATGTCACGCACTTGGTGCTGGCGTTCTTGTTGCCGAAGTGCAAACGCCAAGCGATACCACGTTTCGTGTTTGGGATTGGGGACGCACGGGTCGTACAATGCACGTCGATCAGGCAATGGAATGCATTGACTTTGGTGCAACCCCAGAAAAATTTCCAACGCCTATACCGATGCAATGCGGACCATTCGAAACCACGCAACTCGTTGATACTCCCTTCTTTTCTGCAGAACGCGTGAAGGCGATCAACAACTGCTGCATGGATTTGGTCGTTGACACAACCCCTGCTGTTCTCATGGTTGTTGAAGGAAGCGCGTTCATCGAACACACGATCTCAGTGGACGCACTTGTGGGGACAACTGTACTTCTTCCGATTGGTTTACGACACGCGAGACTTCACCTCTCCGAAAACTCAACCGTACTGCGTTTTGATGTTCCTGCAAAAACAAACATTGCAAAAAAATAAACAACCCGCGGGAGAGTTTTTTTCTCGGACAGTTCAATTCCACTACAGCAGTGCTGAATGAGTGAGAGCGAGCACCGAGAACTTCGATTGCAATCTGTCATAAGGAGCGTGAAGCAGGTGACCCTGTATGGGTCACCGATGGAACGCGACGAAGTGACAGGCAGCAAGCGGAGTTTGAATGCCGCTATCACGATTGAATCACTGCGAAACGACCCGCGGGGAGAGTTTATTTATGCTTGGATGTCGAGGTTGCGGCCGATGGCAAGACGCGTTCCGGCTTCAATGCGGTCGGCGGTGCGTGCGTAAAGTTGCAGCGGTTGCATATCGGAAACGGCTACACCGTCAAATGTCACTTTGCCCGGAACTAGCGCTGCAACGAGATTCTGCACAGGGCTCGCATCAGTAACAGGAACATTCGGCGTAGTGGGCCTTACGCCGTACGCTTGTGCTGCTGCAAATGGGATGGGTCCGTTGATTTCCATACTGAAAGAATACCTGACAATTCGCTTGTTGCAACCCCTAAGCCGAAATACGAAAACTGAGTTACACACAGAGTTCGCTTATTTCGGGGGGCCGCCGCCCACCATTGGCGGAAAAACAACATCGGCGAAGATGCGAGTTGCCCTTGAGCCGATAATGCTTTTTTTGTTTTTAGTACGCTTTAGCCCACAACACGCGTTGTTTTGAAGGTTTTCCTGTAAATATACAAGTGCCACTCTCTGGGTCTTCTTCGATTGGAATACAACGCAACGTGACTTTCAAATCTGTTTTTATTTGATCTTCAACTTCAGTGTCTCCGCAGAAATGTGCATTCACAAAACCACTGCCATCCCCTTCAAAGTGTTTGTAAAAATCATCTTTCGAATCAATTGTCTTCGTGGCTTCAACACGGCGAGTAAGCGCTCGATCAAATAATCCTTGCTGCATTTCATCAAGAATGTCGGTAACCGTTGCGATGAACTCCTCGCGTGGAACACCCTGTTTTTCTTTTGGTCCTAAATCACGGCGAGCCATAAAGACGGAATCATTTTCCATGTCACGGGGGCCGACTTCAAGGCGTATTGGAATCCCCTTTTTAATCCAGCCCCACGTTTTTTCTCCGCCGCGAATATCGCGGTTATCTATTTCAACTTCGATAGATCTACCGTGATAATTAATCACACCCAAATCTGCCGCAAGTTTATGGCAGTAATTCAAAATAGTTTCAGGGTCATCGGCTTTGAATGTGATTGGAATAATGACGATGTGCGATGGCGCAAGCCGAGGCGGTAAAACCAACCCATCATCATCGGCGTGCGTCATGATCAATCCACCAATTAAACGAGTTGAAACACCCCAACTTGTTGTCCATGCAAACTCTACTTCTTTCTTGTCGTTTTGAAACGAAATGTCTTGCGCCTTGGAAAAGTTTTGCCCAAGAAAATGCGACGTTCCAGATTGCAACGCCTTTCCATCTTGCATCATCGCTTCAATTGAATACGTTTCAACAGCGCCCGGAAATCTCTCGCCCTCACTTTTGGCACCAGTAATGACTGGCATCGCCATCGTGTTTTCTGCAAAGTCTTTGTAGATGTCGAGCATCTGCAACGTTTCTTCAATCGCTTCTTCTTCCGTCGCGTGGGCGGTGTGCCCTTCTTGCCAAAGAAACTCTGCGGTTCGCAAAAACAAACGAGTTCGCATTTCCCATCGAACTACATTTGCCCATTGATTGATCAACAGTGGCAAGTCGCGATACGACTCGATCCACTTGCTGAACATTTCGCCAATAATTGTTTCTGATGTTGGACGAACAATCAGTGGTTCTTCCAATTCACCTGCAGGTTGTAAATTTCCATCTGCATCAGGCTCAAGACGGTGGTGCGTGACGACCGCGCATTCCTTTGCAAACCCCTCAACGTGATCAGCTTCTCTTTGCAAAAAACTCAGTGGAATAAAAAGTGGAAAATATGCGTTTTTATGCCCCGTTGCTTTAAAACGAGCGCCGAGCGTTTTTTGAATGTTTTCCCAAATCCCATATCCCCAAGGCTTGATAACCATGCAGCCCCGAACCGGAGAGGTTTCTGCAAGATCAGCGGCTTTGATGACTTCTTGGTACCACTGCGGGTAATCATCTGCTCGAGTTGGAACAATTGCTGTCTTTGGTTTTTTCGTCTGTTTCTGTTGTGCCATAGTGATTAGATTCTATCATGCTCACACCATGGCAACTGCGTTCGTAAAACTTCTCTCAGATATCAAGATTGCACACACTGTTTTCGCGATGCCATTTGCAATTCTAGGTGGTTTTATGGCTGCTACTGATACGCATGCAATCAATTGGGAAACTTTCTGTTGGCAACTTCTCCTGATTGTTGGATGTATGTTTTTTGCGAGAAATGTTGCAATGCTCGCGAATCGTATTTTCGATAGAGATATTGATGCTAACAATCCAAGAACCAAACTTCGAGCACTTGCGAGTGGTGAGGTCTCTACGGCTGTTGCTGGTGTCTACCTTTCATGCAATGCCATTTTCTTTATTGTTCTAACATGCTTTTTTCGAATTTGGGACAATACCTACCCAATGAACCTTTCAGTATTGGTTCTCTGTTGGCTCATTGCCTATCCACTGTTTAAACGGTTCACTTGGTTTTGTCACATCTACCTTGGCGCTGCCCTCGCCCTGAGTCCACTTGCTGCTGCAATTGCAGTTGAGCCCGAAACACTTACGCATCTACCAATTTGGCTGCTTTCGGGGGCGGTACTCTGTTGGGTTGCTGGCTTCGACATTATTTATGC
>CAYYRP010000011.1:0-72448 GCA_964474235.1 uncultured Isosphaeraceae bacterium | reverse complement strand
TCTCAACGAGATGCTTTCCAATTTCAAGTGTACCCCGCTCAACCCCCCCACTTTCAAGTTCGGGAAGCATTTGCACGACTCTTAATTTTTTTGTCATAACAAGTGCTCCAAAATGAAATCAGCTACTCTTGAAGACTCATTAAAAAAACGTGGAGTTTGTTTTTTTGTTGGATCTTGTTTCCATTTTTCAAATGTAATTATTGAATCATTTTTAAGTAACGCCTCTAATCCTCTTCTCACCCTCGACTCTCTCATTGTTGGCTCAAGTGAAAATATTTTAGTTGTTGCTCCAGAGGATAAAGATTCATAGATCATCGAAACACTATCGGGTGTCACCCACACTTGCCCTGAAGATGCAAATTGTGCTTGCATCCATTTTTGATCTGTCTCTTCAACTGGAATGATTTCAACAGGAACTTCCTTAATATGTTGTAAAAAACTTTGAGGGGTTCTCCGCGAAGTTGTGAGAGTCCACTGCAGTTGTGGATCATGCTCAGCAATGTGCAAAATTTGATTTGCAATGCGTGCATCGTCCCAGACAAAATGTGATGATTCACCGCCGATGAGCATCAAGCCTTTGTGTTGATCTTTGTTTTCTACAAATTGCACTGGGTTAAGTACACCAATAGTTTCGATTACTTGTTCATTTATGAAAACCTTATCGTGTTCCGGCGCAACAATAAGATCAAACAATTTAAATGGGATTGACGGACGCATGAGGACTATCGATTTGCCACCACACTGTGATTTCGCAACCACCATCGGAATATGCGTTGCCCTGCCAGCTCCAATAATCAAGTCAGGTTTCTCAGAAGGGAAGTCGGAGATTTTTCTTCGAAACAACGCCCGAAGTAAAAGTTTTGGAGCACTTGGCAAGGAAGCTATTGGTACGTCTATTACCCTAATATCTCGTTTCAATCCCAACGCTGCAACAAGACCACTTGTTTGGTTCTCATGCCCGAGTTTGCCGTCTGTAAATCTCCAAATGATCATCGTTTTTTCCATCTGGTGTGAGGTGCAGTATAGCCAGAGAAGAAGGCATTGAATCTCTTTCAAGGGTATGATTGGCGATTGGAAGAGAAAACGGGCTGTAGCGCAGCTTGGTTAGCGCGCCTGACTGGGGGTCAGGAGGTCGGAGGTTCAAATCCTCTCAGCCCGATTGAATAAACCCTTGCTATGCAAATGGGTATCAAATAGGTAAAAGCGATCGAAGCATCAAATTCTCTCATGAAACTGGGCGAAGAACAGCGTACATATTATCACTCAATGGGAATTGATCTAGAAACCCAGATTCCATCACATAGCCAGCTTCTGTCGCTAGGATTTTTATCGTTTTGGGGGTGAAATAATTAACATGATCAGGGTAGCGGAATCCACACCACTTGGACCGCCGCACCAATCTATTCCAACAAGCAAAGTTCGGGACTTTAATAATGATTGCTCCATCAGAAGAAAGTGCTCTTCTGAGAGCTCGTAGCAATTCTAATGGTCTTCGTTCATGTTCGAAAAATGATCTCATCACAACTAAATCAAAACTCCCCTCAGTACATTGCAAGGCACCATCAACCGCACTTGCGTGAATAATATCACCCCCAAGTGATCGAAGAACCTTTCCGGCAACTTCAGAAAGATGATCTGAAATTTCAATACCTGAAGGCAAAACTTCTATACCATCACTATGAAATCGTTCAGATAATTGTTGCACTAGTTTACCCGTTCCGCATCCGATATCTACGATTGCGTACGGTTTAGCATTGTTTGATGTTACAAGTATCTTTTTCCCTATTGAATAAAACTTGTTTCGCTTTGGTGGAGTAAAAAGCCTACGAATCCGCTTTGAAAATTCAGATATGCCGATATAAACAGGCTCTTCCCTTTTTCTTCGTTCTCGCTCTTCATAATACGATTTGTCCCATTCATATTCAACTTCAAGCATCTCGTACTCAGGCGGATCCGCGAGAAAATAAAACCCAGTTTCAACACACTTTACAATTTTCCATTGATCTCGTGAAAAAGGGGTTGATTCAGTCTGAGTTTCGCGACCTAAAATCGGACAAAATAATTTCATGTTTTTGAGTATACCCTCCACGCACCAACAATTGACTCCGAGTTCATTTCTTACATTGCAGCCGATGGCGAAAAAACAGCCTTTGTCAACTGGATAACCCGTTTTTTCGGTCTTAAAAATGATCCCAGACCTCGGAGAAATTGTCGATATTTAATTAACTCGGAGCTACATTAACTCGAAGACAAAATGGCTATTAAATGGATTGCGAAATATGACTACGGGTCAGATTGACTACGGGTCAGATTTGGTCGCGTTGGATACGGATATCTTCGATCGGGATCAATTTGCCAAAATCCATGCCATCGCAAGGAGTCTCGATTTTTGCTCTTGCCCATGCCTCGGGAGACTGCAAATTTTCTTTCCAGAATGGCCACGTTCGACACTGTAATGGTCTGCTCCGATACAACTTACAGCCAGGTTTCTTGCCTGCACGATCAAGAAACACACAGTCATATTTACCTTCGATCTTGTTTTCGCGAAGTGACCAGCGGCTTCCTATCTTATGGGCAAATCGTTTGTAAAACGCCTCGACTGCAACCCCCAACTGCTTCGCCATCGCCCTACCCTCCCCATCATTGAACCAAACAGCCCCCTCTGGGCCTGTACAGCAATTACCGCTCTGCTGACATGAAAAACAAAGTCCTTGTTCATACCATTCACGCATGTGCAGTATCGTATACCATCAAGTAGACACACAAACGCTCCCCACAGGAATAGGAACCTCCCATGGAATTCACAACGAACGATGTCATCAGCGCAATCAACAATATCTTCTTTCACGATAATGTTGTCTACGCCCTCCTCGCAACAGGCGTGCTTTTTACCCTGTGGACTGGATTTGGGCAGTACCGAGCACTCACGCACGGCGTCGAAGTCACACGAGGCAAATTCGATAAAAAAGATGATCCCGGCGCAATCAGCCACTTTCAAGCGTTGTCTGCTGCTCTTTCCGCAACCATCGGCCTAGGTAACATCGCAGGCGTTGCCCTTGCTATCGCACTAGGCGGGCCCGGTGCCGTCTTCTGGATGTGGGTAATCGGCCTTCTTGGCATGGCACTCAAAATGACTGAGGTCACTCAATCAATGCTAAGCCGCGACCTTTCAGATCCTGACAATCCACATGGCGGTCCAATGTATGTAGTTGACAGCTTGTTCAAGAAAACGGGCGGACGCTTGGGCGCAACTATTGGTGGCATTTTTTGCATCACTCTCGTCCTATCAGCAATTACTGGAGGAAATATGTTCCAAGCGTGGAATGTCGCTTCAGTCACTACTCAATACTTTGATGTTCCAGGTGTTTCCGAAATGTCAAAAACAGATGGGTTCAATCCAGAAACATTTGCAATTGGTATTCTCCTCGCTGTTATCGTGGGGAGCGTCATCATCGGAGGAATCAAAAGAATCGGTTCGGTCGCAGGAAAGCTCGTTCCGTTTATGTGCGGGCTTTATCTTATTGCCGGGATCATCGTGTTAATAATGAACATTGCCGTCATTCCAGAAATCATTATGGAAATTTTCAAGTACGGACTTGGCTTCGGAAATGCTTCAGCCGGCGGTGCATTCATTGGCGGTACATTTGGTTACGCAATGATGTGGGGCATCAAACGCGCCCTCTTCTCCTCTGAAGCAGGTCAGGGTTCGGCACCTGTCGCACACGCTGCGGCAAAATGTGAAGAACCAGTTCGGGAAGGAATTGTTGCAGGTCTAGGTCCTTTTGTTGACACGCTCGTTGTTTGTACTGTGACTGCTCTGATCATTCTCGCAACTGGGGCGTGGAATCGAGGACCAGAAGCAACATTTGAAGATGATGCAACCGTTGCGCTCACGCTCGATGGCGACGCATGGAACCTGACAACACCAGTCCTTCCACACAAAAACGAAGAAGCAAAAACAATTAATCGAGTGAATGACGAAGATACTGGCTGGTCACTCAACGACTCTGTCTTCATGATGGTCAATGCTGGGGAAAATGAAGATTCAGGCAACAATCTTCACAGAATTTCTGGCACTGTGATTAAAAATGACGATGGCGATCTTGAAGTCAATTGGAATTCAATTTCAGTTGAACGAGACGACAATGACGAAATCATCCCCGCTTCTTTAGATAGCAACGGCGTATGGGCAAACTACCCTGGAGCGAGTTTAACCGCGCACGCGTTTGACCGTTCCATTCCGGGGTTAGGTAAATGGCTCGTCGTGATTGCATGTTGGCTCTTTGCAATTTCAACCATGATTTCATGGAGTTATTATGGAGAACAAGGTGTCATCTACGTCTTTGGTAAGGAAGGTGCAATTTCAACTTTTGCCATTACGCTCTATCGAATTGCCTACACCATCCTCGTTGCGGTGTCGACAATTGGGTTCATCACCACAGATGCTGAACTCGATATGTGGACAACGCTTGGTTTGGGCGCGATGCTTGTAGCGAACATTCCAATCATGTGGATCTACGGACCAAAAGCAATGAAAGCATATCACTCGTACATTGCAAAACTAAAACGAGGCGAATTCACGCAAAACCAAGAATAATCTCTGCTGCTTCTTTGCTCGGAACATGGTCTATATACAGCGCTGTTTCTTTTTGAAGTTGCGATCGCATTTCGTTCATTTCTACCTCATCATCAAGAAGTGCAATAGCAAGATCGCCTATTTCTTGTGCGATATTCCCACAAGGAATAAACTCTGGAACAATTTGTTCCCCCGAGATAAGATTTGGGAGCAATCGGTGCGGTGTGTTCAACACGATCTTTGCTGCGAGCCTTGAGAGTATATTCGTTTTGTACATGCCAATCATTGGCGTTGCGTGCCACATGACATGC
Organism: uncultured Isosphaeraceae bacterium; assembly: GCA_964474235.1. GTDB lineage: Bacteria > Planctomycetota > Phycisphaerae > Phycisphaerales > SM1A02. The sequence continues at coordinate 67,561 of CAYYRP010000011.1, read as the reverse complement.
AGAGAAACTGTGCCCGAAACGTTCAGCGCAAGATCCGACCATTCTAACACCGTTGGTAATTGATCAGCAATAATCTGTACATCTTTTGCAAACGGTTGCACGCGTTCTATATCTTCACTTCGGCACGCAATAACAGCTGAGGTTTGAGAATATTCCGTGCAGATGCGTTGTAAAATTTCTTGTTGCATCGGTAAATTTTTTGTAATTTCACTTTTTCGAGAACCCGGAAGCAACACAATCTTTGGTTCGCCTTCGGGTAAGTCAATTGGTTGAATATCATGTTGCCCCATCGCAGGATGTCCAATAAACGTCGCTGGCATCCCCCTTGATTCAAACCACGCTGGTTCAAATGGAAGCAAGCACATCACATGATCGCTCAAGCGTTTCATTTTGTGAATTCGCCATGGCGCCCATGCCCATAGTTGCGGGGCTGCAAGATGTACAACCTTGCATCCATAACGTTTGGCAACTTTACACACTGGCCAATTTGCTGCTGGCGAATCAACGGCAACGACAACATCAGGACGGTGTTCATCGATCCACTTCGCAGCCAAATCAACGAGTCCTTTAATTCGTTTGATTTCTGAAATTGCTCCAATCCCCATCTTTGCTTCATGTGTTGTTTTTGCCAGCATTTCAACCCCCAACTGTTCCATCTGAGAACCACCAAACCCAAAGATTTTCACATTCTTATCGAGTTGCTTCAATCCAAAAGCAGCCATCGCACCAAGCGAATCACCGCTTGGTTCAAATGCTGTCATAAGTATTTTTTTGGAGGTATCAGAAGACATTCGCTAGACTCTTATAAGGGCTCAGATTTATAGATACAATACCCGAATGCTAAAAAGAACATCTACATGCGGCGACTCCCGAAAAGAACAAGCTGGCGAAACAGTCATTCTCAGTGGCTGGGTCAATACCTATCGAGACCAAGGTAAAAGCCTCGTTTTCATCGACTTGCGTGACCGCTACGGGATGACCCAAATCGTCTTTGACGGCGAAGACACCCCTTCGGAAATAATGGCTACTGGGGCAACACTCAGGCGCGAAGATGTCATCTCTGTCGAGGGAATCATCCGAGTTCGCGATGGGAAGCCTAATGCGAAACTCGCAACAGGCGAAATCGAACTTGTCGCACAAAAACTAGAGATCATCAATCGCACAGCGAAACTTCCGATTCTTCCAGATGATCACGACGCTGATGAAATCGGTGAAGAACATAGATTGCGACACAGGTACATTGACCTTCGCCGTCCACGCATGCAAAAAATTCTAGCACTTCGACATAAAATCACGCAATTCACACGCAATTTTTTCGCTGACAACGGTTTTCTTGAAATTGAAACACCACTGCTTATTACACCAACCCCCGAAGGTGCCAGAGACTTTATCGTTCCCTCACGGCACCAAGCAGGCCAATGGTACGCTCTTCCACAAAGTCCGCAAATCTTCAAACAAATTTTGATGGTTGCGGGATGCGACAAGTACATGCAAATCTGCAAGTGTCTGCGGGATGAAGACCCGCGTGCTGATCGGCAAGCAGAATTTACACAAATCGATCTTGAAATGAGTTTTGTAGAACAAGAAGACGTTCTCAAGATCATGGGCGATTTCGCTAAGCAGTTATACCAAGAAGTTGGTGGCATTGATCTGGGCGAACTCCCCCACATGTCTTGGAAAGATGCGATGGACGACTATGGTTCAGATCGCCCAGACATTCGCTTTGATTTGAAGTTGTCCGATGTGACTGAACTTGCAAGTAAAACTGAGTTCAATGTCTTTACAGAAGCATGTAATTCTGGCGCTTCAGTGAAGGCGATGCGCGTTCCCGGTGGCGCTGAAAAGTTGACACGTAAAAAGACTGATGGGTTTGCAGAAATTGCAAAAACGTACGGCGCAGGTGGATTACCTGTTGTGAAATATCAAGATGGCGCGTTTGCAACTGGCGTGGCGAAATTTGTTGAACCAATCAAAGAAGAATTGGTTGAACTTCTTGGTCTTGTTGATGGCGACCTTGTGATGTTTGGAGTGGGAACGTACCGCGTGGCGTGTACTGCCCTTGGCGAAGTTCGTCTTGCTGTTGCAAAAGAACTCGACCTCATCCCAGAAGGTCTGTTTCGGGGGTTGTGGGTGATTGATTTTCCAATGTTTGATTGGAACGAAGACGCGAAGCGTTGGGTCAGTGAACACCATCCGTTTACCGCACCCCTAGCATCACATCTTGATACGCTTGAATCTGATCCGGGTAATTGTTTATCTTCTGGATATGACCTCGTCATCAACGGCGCAGAGGTTGGTGGAGGATCTATTCGTATCCACACCCCCGAAATACAATCTAAAGTCTTTGGTTTATTGGGTTTGTCGAAAGAAGAAGCTGAAAATAAATTTGGATTTTTGCTCAATGCCCTTCGATTCGGCGCACCACCCCATGGTGGCGTAGCGTTCGGGCTTGATCGCTTGGTCATGATGATGATCGGTACTACAAATATTCGCGATGTGATTGCATTCCCAAAAACACAAACTGGTGCCGACCTCATGTGTGAAGCGCCCGGCGCTGCCGATCCTGCTCAACTTGAAGAGTTGGGCATCAAGATGTGCGAGATTGCTGTGACCACAGAGCAAGAGTAAGCAAAGCAAACAATTTGTGTTCTTGATTACGCCGATCAGTGCGATGCTCATGCAACATCGTTGCGACTATTTTCTTATCGATTGGTAGTTCTACAAAAGGATCGCATGAAAGCAAAACATCGCTCGCAAGTTTTCCAAGACTGCTCTGTTCGTTCCGCAACCAACTTGCAAGTGGCACGGCAAATCCCATCTTCGGGCGATCGACGATGTGTTTTGGCAAATATTTCTTTGCAATTATTCGTAACACACCCTTTCTACCATCAGCCAAAAGCTCTCGGGTTGTCATCGGTGTTACTGCATTTCGCACGCGCATCGATAAGAGCGGCGAACGAACTTCTAAAGCAACCGCCATCGAAGCAGTATCAACCTTGCGTAGTAAATCCCCTGAAAGGTAATGTTCAATATCAAATTGTTGCAATCGTCGAAGCGGTGTTCCTGTGATTTCTGGATGCACCGCATCTACAAATGGTTCACCTGTCAACGATTCTATTTCCGTTTTGGAGAAGATCGATTCAATTGAAGCAACATTACAAAGCGGCCACTCTCTTGCAGCATCTGCCATCCTTCCAAGTTTTTCTGTAATAGAACTTGGTTTTGAGCCTCCGCCCCAAGGGATTCGTGCCAAAATAGCATGCCATCTTGAAATTGTATTGATCGCGAGATATCGATTGTAACCAAGAAATAACTCGTCACCACCATCACCAGAAAGCGCAACTGTAACTTCTTTTCTTGCTGCCTTGCTGATCCAATATGTCGGCAAAATCGAACTGTCAGCAAATGGTTGACCGAGTTGCCCAATGAGTGTCAACAAATCTTCAGCGGGTTCCATTGAGACGCGCAGTGTTTCATGCGTAGTACCCAAATGTTTTGCTACTTCCAATGCATACGATGACTCGTCATAATCCGGATCATCCATCTTCACGCAATACGTTTGCAAATTTCCAAGTTCTTGCTGCGCAAAAGCTGCGATCAATGATGAATCCACACCACCACTTAAAAAACATCCAAGTGGAACATCGGATTCAAGGTGATCAATCACACTTCCGCGAATTGCGCCTTCAACAGTTTCATTTGTTGGCTGCAGAGAAACAACTTTTTGGTTCACGCATTCCACTGGCTGAACCAATGTTCTATCACCTGTCAAATATCCAAGTTGTAAATATCGCTGCACAGCACTTGATGAAAAATGTGTAAGCCCAAGTTCGTTCGCAATTTTTTGCAGTGGTGCCGGATTCGAACAATAAACACAGCCATCCCCCGCCTCACCTAAATCCAAAACGTACAATGGCTTCTGCCCGTACGGATCTCGAAATAGTGAAAGTTGCAACGTCTTTCTATCCCACATTGCAACGGCGTACATACCATCTAGATGCTCTGTGCAATTCGTCCCCCACTGTTCATACGCCTTGAATAACGTTTCTGTGTCACTGTGATCGCTGGTGAACCTTGCACCAAGAGAACTGAGTTCTTTCCGCAACGCACTATTGTTGTAGATGCATCCATTGAAGACCATCGCCATTTCTGGAGTGTCATGTTCGTACGAAACCATGGGTTGCCCGCCCCCAGTGTGGTCAATCACGCTCAAACGGCGATGGAGCATGAGAATTTCCACGCCATCTGCATGGTCGTGAAACCGTCCAGCGGCATCGGGGCCGCGTCTCGCGATCGAATCATCGAGCATTGCGACCCAATGCTCAGGAATTGGTCGTCCATCTCGTCTACAAATGCCCGCAATACCGCACATGCTTGGTAGCCTACCTAACATGAAGAAACGGCGAACGAATTTATTGACTTTTTTAATCCTTCTTGGGTTGGTACTTGGGGCCCTCTATGGCGAATTTGGGTTGTTTCAAGCAGGTGTATCCATCGATGGAGATCACTGGCTCAAGCAAGCAGGTGATCTCGTCTTGATTCGCCCGCTCAAATTGCTCATCATCCCACTCATTTTGTTCAGTGTGATCGCCGGCATCTCAAACATTGGCGATCCAGCCAAACTTGGACTCGTTGGTTCTGCAACGCTGCTGTATTACTTCGCAACGATGTTGATCGCAGTCATTCTTGGCACAACCCTCGTCTCATGGATTCAGCCTGGCGTACTCGCACCTGAAGTGCAAGAAGTTCTCCGACAAAGTGGTGGTGCAATGCAATCTGCCGCAGGTGATGTGCAAACACTTGGCTCTTCTTGGATGAACATTCTGCATCAAATTGTTCCAACGAATGTATTCAGTGACATGGTAAACGGGAGACCCCTTGGCATCATTGTGTTTGCAATTGCAATCGGACTTGCGCTTTCAGCGGGTGGCGAGAAAACAAAAGTCGCACGTGACGCATGCAGTGGCGCGTTTGAGGCAATTATGATTTTGGTGCACTGGGTAATTTGGCTTACGCCAATTGGTGTATTTTTCTTAGTCGCATGGACAGTCGGTCGTATTGGTTTCAATTCGATTACGGGTCCACTTGGAATGTACATGGGAACGGTCCTCTCAGGATTGTTTATCCATGGTCTGATCGTGTTACCATTCGTACTGTGGTTGTTTACAAGACAACAGCCGTTCCGTTTCATGTGGCGAATGAAACGAGCGCTGATGACAGCCATCGGCACTGACTCAAGTTCAGCGACACTCCCCGTCACAATTGATGCTGCTGAAAACGAAGGCGAGTGTTCCAAACGTGCAGCGAATTTTGTACTTCCACTTGGCGCAACGATCAACATGGACGGCACAGCGTTATATGAAGCTGTTGCAGTAGTATTCCTATTTCAACTCTTTGGTATTGAACTTGAAATGAGTCAATTGCTTGTTGTTGTGATCACTGCGACCCTTGCGGCAGTCGGCGCTGCTGGCATTCCATCTGCGGGCTTAGTCACGATGGTCATTGTAATCGGTGCAGTCAATAGTTCACTGACAGGAACAAGCAGCGGCCCATTGCCTATCGCTGCTATTGGCATCATCATCGGCGTTGACCGAATCCTTGATATGTTCAGAACCGCAGTGAATGTCTGGGGAGATGCAGTGGGCGCGAAGATTATTACGAAACTTGCACCAGATGAGTAAGTTTGTTGCAATTATTTTATATTGAATAAACTTGTGCATTCTTTATTTGCCACAGACGCAGAGCCACAGAAATCGGAAAAGAGATTTTTGGGGTGAATGCTTTACACAGACTCTGATTGGTTCAATTACGAAGTCTTAAAACCAATTGTATTCTCTGTGCCTCCGTGTCTCCGTGGCGTGTCTTAAAAAGATTACAACATGTGTCCTTTTACACTGCTAAGTAATGTTCAGTATCGAGCGCAGCCATACATCCCATACCCGCGGCACTGATCGCTTGGCGATAATGAGAATCTGCGACATCACCTGCAGCGAAGACACCTTCAATATTTGTAGCGCTCGTACGAGTTTCTAATTTGATGTATCCCTTATCGTCAAGTGCAATTCCACTGCCTTCCAAAAATGAAGTCGCAGGCGTATGCCCAATTGCGACAAACATACCTTTAACCTCAATTGTTGATTCTTCGCCCGTCACAGTATCTTTCAGCAAAATACCAGTAATCGAGTCCTCCCCAAGAACGTCAAGTACGGTTTTATTCCACACAGGCGTTGCTTTTTCTGAATCAAAAATACGTTGCTGCATTGCTTTTGATGCACGAAATTCATCGCGCCTATGAATAATAAATACTTCGGAAGCAAATTTTGTCAAGTAACTCGCTTCTTCAAGTGCGCTATCGCCCCCGCCAATAACTGCCAGTGGTTGATCGCGATACACAGGCAATGCGCCATCGCAAACTGCGCACGCACTTACGCCTCCCCCCCCCAACGCCAAGCGCATTTCGTTTTCTAGACCAAGCCAGTTCGCAGTTGCGCCCGTAGCAATAATGACTGACTTTGCCAGAATTGTTTCGCCTCCAGATGTGGTAAGCGAAAATGGCTGCTTAGAGAAGTCACAGAAAACAACATCATGAGAGAGAATCCGCGTTCCAAATCGCTCAGCTTGTTTTTGAAAACCAGCCATCAATTCAGGGCCAGTAATCCCTTCAGGAAAACCGGGGTAATTTTCAACTTCAGTTGTCAACATCAACTGGCCACCAGGAAGCACGATCGATGGGGTGCTCTTTGGGACACCTATGACACACAACGGGTTGAGATCGGCTCTTGCCGCGTAGATCGCTGAAGTCCAACCTGCAGGACCACTACCAATAATGACAACATTTTCTATTTCAGACATGCTTACTTCACAATTCCTTCATTACGTTCTAACACTTTTACGGGTGGCCACAAAATCATATCTTTTGCTTCACTGCTTCCACGATGATCTTCATGATCTGCAGCAACGCTGTAAAGAATGCATGACCCTTGCTGAATCCAAAGGCGATCACTGTTCTTTGTATCTAATGCTGTTTTTTTGTCAATACGGCGATAATGAAAATGACCAACTGGTGCGTTGTAGAGAGACCAATCGGAATCTGTCCGTTTTTCTAAATCTTTAAATCGATCGAGATTGCTTGTTCGGTGCAAAAATTGCGCGTACAACATTTTCAAACTTTTTGGGTATATACCATAATGATTTTTATATCCACAAAGTGCTGCAGAAACAGCAGTGCCGTTAATTTGCGTCCAAAGAACATCGCGTTGATAAAACAAATATTGAATATCACGGACGACCAGGCGAACCGCAGCGTACCGAACTGGATTTGACTTTTCTAATTCAGAATCAATACCGAGTTGGGGATGGAATGCTCGTAATCTCCAGCGTCTCCACCAATCGTCATATATTTTTCCTAAACGTTCAACAGATGCATCATGCCCACTATGAATATACGCCATCGATTCCCAAAACCTCGCAGCACCGAACCGAGTAAGTGGTTCTTCTTTCACTTGGATATCAGTGAGTATTTCACTAAATTTAGCTGAATCTGCATCACCACGAGTCGTAAAAAGTTCATCAAGTAACGCCTTGGCAACAATTTGGTCGCCAACTGGCAAGAGTAACCTTGATGAATCTGCTCTGAGATAAGGAATCCACTCTCTTGCTATTTCGCGAAATTTTTCTGGTGATATTGCTTCGCTGTATAGGTACATCATGTCTCTAAAGTTCGCGAGTCCATCACCAAGTATTTTCATAAACGCAATTTTTTCATCGAGAAATATTCGATCGCAAAATTTACGAAGGACAATCAATTGCGCCATTGCAAGTTTCGAAGCGCGGTCAGCCTCACCGTTTTCGAGAAGACGATAACTTTCCGCAGTTGCCCAAAGTGATGCAAGTTGTACTGTTTCAATGTACGAAAAATCAATGTCATGCAACCGTTCATTCTCACCGATCTCCACAAAAATACCCGCGTCCCGATAACTTGCGGGGACACTTTCGCTTCCATATGGAAGACCAATAATAATTCTTCCTGCAGAAGTAATGATCGCCGCTTCCATATGTTCGTTCTCTGAAGCCCAGCTTGCAACACTCTGCCACCCGTCCATCTCCGGCCAAACTGTGTTCATATTGAACGTGTTGCTCAGCAGTTGTGGAGGTTCTGTTAAATCTAAGCATCCGTCAAAATAAATACTCCATGCCATCGCTTCTTCAGTGCCTTTGACAAGGTCAGAGTCGTTAAGCGAGGCAATAACATCATCTCGACCACCTGCAATCAGGGGAGTTGGGATAAGTAAAACAGTGCCAATACAGATGAGAATTCGTTGAATCATAAGGGGTACCTTTGTCATGAGTTTCTAAGGGATGACGAGTGTACCAAATGCGAGGCTCCGCCATAGCCTTCTCCGCTCCTCTGCGATATCATTCTCCGTTGACAATCCCAAATGGAGAGTAAATTATGACAATAGTTGGTGTTCCCACAGAAGTTAAAAAAGATGAATATCGAGTTGGCATGCGACCAGTCGGTACTGAGATATTGGTACGAAACGGCCACACCGTCCTGATCCAATCTGGAGCGGGTGTTGGATGTGGGTACGACGATTCTCTGTACGTTGCTGCAGGAGCGAAAATTGTCGATTCCGCAGAAGACGTGTGGGGAACCGCTGATCTAATCGTAAAAGTTAAAGAACCTCAACCACAAGAAGTTTCGCTCATCAGAGATGGACAAACTGTCTTTACATATTTCCACTTCGCAGCCGACAAAGATCTCACGGTTGGCTGTTTAGACCGAGGGTGTATTTCAGTTGCGTACGAAACGCTTACCGATGATCTTGGTCATCTCCCTCTACTTACTCCGATGAGTGAAATCGCGGGAAAACTTTCTGTGCAAGAAGGCGCGAAATATCTAGAGCGACCACAAGGCGGTCGAGGCATTTTGCTTGGCGGTGTGCCAGGTGTTGAAGTTGGCAAAGTTCTTGTTCTTGGCGGTGGTGTTGTTGGCACGTGCGCTGCAAGTGTTGCGGCTGGCATGGGCGCAGACGTTGTCATCATGGACATTAACATTGATCGTATGCGTGAACTCGGCGAATTCATGCCGCCAAATTGCAAAACCATTTACTCTGATCCAGAAGCAATTCGCGATCATCTCTCATGGGCTGATCTCGTCGTCGGTGCAGTACTTATTCCTGGCGCAAAAGCACCGAACCTTATTACAAGAGAAAACCTTTCGTTGATGGATGCTGGTTCCGTGATCGTTGATGTTGCAATTGACCAAGGCGGCTGTGTTGAAACTGCAAAAGTAACAACACACACTGACCCAATCTATACCGTTGATGGTGTTGTGCATTACTGTGTCGGAAACATGCCGGGCGCTGTAGCAAGAACATCGACCCAAGCACTTACAAATGCAACCATGCCGTGGGTCATCAAACTCGCTACTACAGATGCAGACACACTTGCAAAACGTGACCGTCATTTTGCAAATGCAATCAACACGAACCGTGGGACGCTCACCAACCAACCAGTTGCAGAAGCACATGGTTTAGAATTTGAGCCACTTGCGGTCTAACAATGCAGTTGTACTTCGATAACGCTGCGACTTCTTTTCCAAAACCGCAATGTGTCATTGATGCAATGATTGCATACCACGAAAAGTGTGGCGCAAGCCCAGGGCGTGGAGCATACGCCCAAGCCGTTGAAGCAACGGATGTACTCGACAATTGCAGATCTCTACTGTGTGATCTTGTACACGCGCCCTCAGATTCGCATTGTATTTTCACCTTGAATTGCACAGATGCACTGAACCTTGCAATCAACGGAATTGCTTCACATTTTCAACATGAAGACGTACACATTGTGACAACTGCAATGGATCACAACTCCGTACTTCGCCCTTTGCACGCATTAGAAAAACAGGGCGTTTCCCACACAGTTGTTCAAGCGTGTCATAAAACAGGATTGGTGAACCCAAGCGATATCGCAGAAGCCATCACACCAACAACAAAACTTGTTGCCGTCGTACATGGGTCAAATGTCACGGGCACTGTGCAAGATATTGCTGCAATTGGCAGGGTTTGTGGAAATACACATCTGCTCCTTGATGCAGCTCAAACTATGGGGCATACCTCGATTGATGTGCAAGCGATGAACATTGCCCTTCTTGCATTTCCGGGACACAAGGGATTACTTGGACCACTTGGTACTGGTGGATTAATCATGCAAGGCGGGATTGAGCATATCATTGTGCCGCACCGTTTTGGTGGGACAGGAAGTGCAAGCGAGTATCCATCGCAACCTACAAATTTACCTGACAAATATGAATCTGGCTCTCACAACATGGTCGGCATCTATGGTCTTACCGCAAGTTTGCAATGGATCAAGGAACAAAGTGTGGAAACACTCCACCAACACGAAATGGATTTGTGTGACGCATTTATTGAAGGCCTTCACGATGTTTCTGGCGTAAAAATAATTGGACCACAAACAACCGAAAATAGGTGCGGTGTTTTTTCATTAACTTTTGAAAAAGACCCACATATTTCTGCCAAAAAACTAGAAACACTTTCAGGCATCAAATGTCGAGCAGGCTTGCACTGCGCACCGTTCGCACATCAAACGATGGGTACAACTGATTGTGGCGGAACAGTGAGAGTGTCACTCGGTCCGTTTCATGCGGTCGAAGATGTGCGACATCTTGTTGCTGCAATTGAACGATGCGCAGCACGCGAACCTGTTCATTCTTTGCATTGCTAAAGTTGTAATGTTTATTTGCATTTCTTCGTTGGCACGAGACGTAGAGACCATCATTGACCGGGGGTCAATGATCTAAAACTAAAAAGGGTCTCAGTGGCGAGTCTTAACAAGATTGCACATTGCACAGCCCTTTATGCAAATAACTTAACCCTCTCCGCCTTCGTTACCACCACCACCATCTCGCGCGCCAGTAAACGTATATGGCGGCGGGAGATGCGATCGCCAATCATCACCGTCAGTAAACGATTCGACAAGTTCCCTGCCCTCTTCATCTGCTTTTTCTACCCAGCCAGCAGGACGTTTTGCTGGAATCGATTTCGCACCCTCTTGCCAGTTTTCTTCTTTTCGAATGTAGAGCGTGCGAGTTGGGAACGCAAATTCCACTCCGAGCTCACCCGCAAGGCGAATAATGTCGAGCATGAAACGGTGCCGTTCTCGCAACTCTGTTTGCCAATCTGGCGCTGTCCAAAAAACATACACCAGAATATCCAGGCTCGATCCAGCGAATTCATTAAGCCACACTTGGTAATAATCTTTTCGTGTGTAAGGATGAATACGCAAGAGTTCACGGATTCCCTCGCAAAACGTCGCTATTTTTTCTGGAGGAGTATCGTATCCAATACTCACCATTTGTTTCCAACGACGATATCTTCGTTTGGAATAATTGTTACATTTTGTAGTAATTAAAATAGAGTTTGGCATGGTTACAATTGTGTCGTAAAAAGTGCGAATTCGCGTCGATCGCATGCCAACCGATTCGACTGTTCCTTCAACGCCATCAACCACAATCCAGTCGCCAATCGAAAACGGTTTGTCGATAATGACAGTAATTGAACCAAAAAAGTTTTCGAGTGTATCCTTCGCGGCGAAAGCAAACCCCAACCCACCGATTCCTAATCCTGCGACAAGCGGCGCGAGTTGGATCTTCATTGAACTTGCAAGGTATACTATGCCAAACACAAGCACTACTGCTTTGAGTGTTTTGCGTAGGAGCGGAACAAGCAAGTCGTCGAGTTTGTTCTCAGATTTTTGTGCTTTTTGGGCGGCTACCCAAGCAATCAAATCTGTTCCTCGGAATCCAAACCATATTGCAGCAAGAGTGATGTAGACATTGACCGCTGGTTCAATGATTCCATTTGCAAAATCAGGTAAGCCAACAACTGGAAGGAGAAGGAGCCATATTCCACCCCCTGCTGCGACGCCAGCTGGGCGAGGGACTTGACGAAGAATTTTCTTCAGTTCAGAGTCAGGTCGATCAGAGTGGGTAATCGAACGGAGAACTCGACGAAGCACGACTCGCACAATAAGATCGACTGCAAGGCCAAGTGCAATTGCAAGAACCAATGCCCCCCATCGCCAATATTCCAAACCTATGAAGTCCTGCTTCATCCAGTCAGATGCGAAGGTGTCAATCCAAGTGGAAATCGGATTTGTTACGGCAGTATCCGTTACTGAAGCGAGTAATACATTAATCATGCTGCGAATAGTACCACTCAGACGACGATGCATCAGAGGAGTCTGCAAATTACCCAATTTGCCAAGATGTGAACATAATCGATACAACCCGAACAGATTCGCATTTTTCTTCTTTTATCTATGGTTGAGATGGCTACATCTCTTCAGAGAGCCGTATGGAGATGCCGAAACATACTGTGTCTAGACCCACTCCAACGAGAGAAGCACTATGTATACAAAACACGCAATCGTTCTCATCCCAACACTCCTTGCAGCCAATGCCATCGCTGACATTGTTCAAATTGATGGTGCAGGATCGTATCAACTTCGATCTCATGCAATCAGTGGAATTCTAGATGATGCATCTCCCTATCTCTCTACAGCTGATCTTGCTGCAATTCATCAAGATTTGAATAGTTGGGGCGTAAGCACAGATGGGAAAATCACTCTACTGCCAATCGATACACCAGCAGGGCTAGCCCTCTTTGTGCTTATGGACCAAGAACTGGGAGGTGGTGATTCCGGTATTGATGCTTCAGTTGGTGTTGTCTCAACAGCTTCTAATTCCCTTTCTCTGTATATCAACGACTCTACTCAAGACGTTTGGAATCTCATCGAGCCACCATTCGGGTCTCAATCACTAGGTGCGACTTTTGCGTGGGGATCTATTGGAAGCGGCGATGGCTTCGGTTGGGCTGGAATGGAATTCGGAGATGCACTTTCCTACAACTTCTCAAGTGTTGAGGGTGATGCCGGTCTTGATGCAGAAGCATTCCAATTTGTAAGTTGGGACAATGGTTGGTCAACCCTTGGAACAGATGGCTTCAAAGATGATGGAAGTCAAGTATTTACAGGCTCTGTAGTACCAGCACCGCCTGCGGCACTCATATTGACCGCTTTCGCCCTCAATCGCCGCCGCCGACGCAACTAATTTTGGCTCCGTAATTTTGGCTCCGAGCCAACTTGGCTCGGAGCCAATAGAATGGGGGGATGGATGAAATACAACAAACCTCGACAACGAACGTAGTCACAGGTTGGATTGGAGCCCTGCTTGTACGTCTGATCGTGCCAGCGTGGATCTTTTTTGGAGCCTTCACGAAGGCAAGCGGCGCTTCTCCAAAATCACTTCCACGAACAATCCTCGATGCAGGTTCAGCCATCGGTTTTGCCGACCATCTCCATCTTCTCCTTGCAATACTCACCGCTATAGAATTCGCCTTTGTTGGTGTCATGTTATTCATGCCAAAACTTGCAAGAACTGCTTCCGTTGTCATGCTCAGCGCTTTCTTGGTTGTTCTCATCATCGCAATTTCTAGGGGCGAAACAAGTTGCGGCTGCCTTGGCGATCATTCACTTCCGCCATGGACCATGTTCATCATTGACGCAAGTCTGCTCCTTGGAATCATCCTTTTCAAACCAAGGCTCAGCAAGTGCCACATGAACAAAGGCGCACGGGCGCCAATCACTGCTTGTATTTTTATATTGCTCGCAAGCACTTTCACGTTCAGTAGCATTTTTTATACTGTTGAAAAAAATGACTCGAACTTTCCTGACTCTTGGTACCCACAAGATGTTTCTGCGTGGGTTGGTCAATCCATCGATACGATTGATTTGTTCGGATGGATTGAGAATTGGCCACAGGATATCCATGAAGGAAAACACTACGTCATTTTTTACGCAAAAACTTGTGACCATTGCGAAAGTCTTTTGTATTTAGACACATTTTTTGATCTGAGAGTCCCAACAACCCTTGTGGCTATTCCAGAATCAAAAGAAGGTTTCTTTACTGAAGGATTATTTGAAAACCCCTGCTTTGACTGCGAAGAAACTGAACTTCCAATCGGCGTCGACTGGATCATTGGCACACCGCTTGTTGTGGCAATTGAAAATGGAATCGTTCAATGCGCAAACGAAAACGAAGAGTATGAAAGTCCACAATGTCTGAACTGGTAGCAAACGAAACATTACAACCCGTCCTCGATCACATCGATCAAAACCTTGATGCAGCAGTTGAAAGATTGCAAGCATTGCTTCGAATTCCAAGCGTAAGCACAGATCCAGAATTCGCAAGCGAAGTGTACCGATGCGCTGAACATCTCGCAGATGATTTGCGATCCATTGGACTTGTTACAACCGTGCACAAAACCAAGGGACATCCAATGGTCGTCGCGACTGACGACTCAGCTGGCTCAGACGCACCCCGCGTGTTGTATTACGGACATTACGACGTGCAACCTGTCCAACCACTTGATGAGTGGGACGCAGATCCTTTTGAAGCAGCAGTTGTTGAAGGCGCTCACGGCAAACGCATCGTTGCTCGGGGCGCAGCAGATGACAAAGGACAACTCATGACGTTTGTGGAAGCGATCCGCTCATGGAAGGCTGTGCACGGTAAACTCCCCGTCCGCGTCGTCATGTTGTTTGAAGGGGAAGAAGAATGTGGCAGTGAAAGCCTTGAACCCTTTCTCAACGAACACAAAAAAGATTTGCTCGCTGACACGTGCATTGTCTGCGACACCGGCATGTGGGATATTGATACCCCTGCAATCACGAGCAGGCTCCGTGGGTTGGTGTACATCGAAGCAACGCTGCACGGCCCGTCACACGATCTTCACAGTGGTAGTTACGGCGGCGGGGTTGTCAATCCTGCAAATGCAATCACCGAAATTCTTGGACAACTTCTCGATACAAACGGACGAGTTCAAATTCCACACTTTTACGATGATGTTGACACAGTCAGCGACGAACAATCCGCGCAGTGGGACGCACTTGGTGATGCCGACGCACTTCTCCTTGAATCATCCGGATCAAAAGCAACGTTTGGAGAAGAAGGTTTTACAACCTTAGAACGACTTTGGGCTCGCCCAACGTGTGACATCAACGGTCTCTTCGCTGGGTACACGGGCGCAGGCGCAAAGACCGTCATTGGAGCATCAGCGACTGCAAAAATTAGTTGCAGACTTGTTGCAAGCCAAAAACCCCAACAAATTGAAGACAACTTGCGTACATTTCTTGAAGAGAGAACACCCAAAGGTTGCCACTGGAACATTACAAGTTTTGGCGTCAACCCTGCGATCTCTGTTCCAACCGATTCCCCGTGGCTTTCTGCAGCAAGCGATGCGCTAACACAAGTTTTTCCAAATCCTGCGGTCCTCATTGGTTCTGGCGGTTCAATCCCTGTCGTTGGGTCATTCCAAGAAATTCTTGGTGTAGATGCTGTCCTTGTGGGTTTTTCACTTGATGACGATCTTATTCACGCACCAAACGAAAAATTTGAACTTTCATGTTTCCACAATGGCGTTCTTGCACATGCAGCCATTCTTGATAAGTACGCAGCCATCCAATCATGATTGGAATCTCTTGTGTACTTGCTGCAGCATTACTCACAGCCGGGGGTGACTACACAATTTCTGTTGATTCATTTGGACTAGGAAATGCATGGCGAGCTGGTGACATTACGCCACTCCACATCACTGTCTCCAACACGAAGCGAGAACCAATCTCCGCGTGGATTTCTTGGGACGTTCCCGATGGCAACGGGGACATTGTTGCGTGGGGACGACCAATCACATTAACACCGAACCAAGATGTGTCAACGTGGCTCTACGCCCCTGTGCAACCGTGGGCAAACGGAACAACTGCGTGGACGCTGCGCCTTCGCACACTTATTGACGGCACACCAAGCGAACAACTTTCGTCATTTCGTTTTTCTGCGCAATCTGTAAGTGCTGCACCTATTTCTCAACAACATGGTGCTATCGCTGTCGTCGGAACTCGCAGGCTTGGTCTTGGAAGTTTAGCGGGAGCAGGAAAAGCCGTCACGGTTCTTGAGCCTACTTCAGTTATTTCTGGTTTACAACCTGATGATTTACCAGACACATGGCCTTGCTTTGATTCGATCGACACGCTCGTCTGGGCTGACGCACAACCTGAACTAGATTACCGACAATCAAAAGCGATTGAAGAGTGGGTTTCGCGAGGTGGGCACTTGGTGATCATTTTGCCTACCATCGGAAATCCTTGGGGAGTTGGTTCGCAGCAAAGCCCGCTCGCTTCTATCCTTGGTGATATCGAACCAACACTTGGGAATGCTACCGTCTCGGACTTTCAAACTATTCTTGGAAAGCCCCGCAACAACAATCCTTTGATGCTTACTGTTCGCTCCTTCGACGCAAAGAATTACACACCAATTTTCACCTTGCCAGACTCTCGTGTCATTGCAATAACAAAAGATGTTGACGTGGGAATGTGCTCGATCATTGGCATTGATATTGCTGATGGACGACTCGCCGCGCTTGGTTTACCAAAAGGCGATGTTTTTTGGAATCGAATTCTTGGAAGGCGCGGCGACACACCAACACCAATGACTCTGCAAGAACTTGACGATCTTTCAATGCTTTCCGGAACAATTCCAACAAGCACAACACTTCCTATGGGTTCTATCGCTGCACAAACAATTGCAATGTCCACTGCTGCGGGCGGACGGCTTGGCACCGTGTTTATTCTTGTCATTGCGTACATTATTATTGGGGGTCCAATAGGGTATTTTGTACTTCGTAAAAAGAACAAACTGCGATGGTCATGGATGTGGTTTGCAACAACTGCAGTTATTTTTACAGCAACAACATGGGTTCTTGCACAAACAACATCTACCGTTGTAACTCCCCTTCGACATCTTTCAATCATTGATCAAGTGTACGGCGCACCAAAACAACAAGCACATGGTTGGTTCTCACTGTACCTACCAAATTACAGTACCAATCAAGTCTCGATCGCAGGTCATGCAAATTTACTTATGCCTTGGACGCCTCCCGAACTCTTGAAGGCTCCAAGTTTTGCCGACACACAACACGTTTCCGTCAATATTGATCTAGTTCCATCTTTTTTTGATCAACCCTCAAGAGCAACAACTGCGAACTTTCAATACAACTGGTCAGGTGGAATGCAATCTGAAACGTACAAGTCACTTATTCGTGTCGGCGTTGATGAAAAACCTCGAGTAAGAGCACTCGATAATGGCGCGTCCATTGGCCTTGCAGGATTAGTTGAAAATAAAATGGGCGTTTCAATGCATGACTTAACTGTGATTTGGGTTACAGATGAAAAAATTACGCCAGCACTTTTTGCGAAAGATGACAACGGCAAAGAGCTTCCGTGGACTACGTATTCGGAAAGCGGTAAACCACTTAACGTTGTATATTCGTGGAGACTCTCTAGCAGTTGGGATCCTGAAGAACACCTTTCACTTTACGCTTTCGAACCAACAAAAGATGTGTTACTCGAAAAAGGGTTTGACGAACGATACAAACAAGAGAATCGTTGGGATGCCTATGGGAACGGTGCGGCAATGCCGGAGGCTGAAATGAGAAAACGCCTTGAAATGCTATCACTCTTTTCCCACCTGAAACCTCCGGTCTATCAAAAGCGAGCGGGGAGCAAAAAATCTCCACCCTCACACGCCATTATTCGTGAAGGTGGGCGAGAACTTGACATGGCAAGTTGGTTTGGCAGACCATGCATCATCATCATGGGGTTTGTAAAAAATGCGTCTATTCCTATTCCTATTGAAGTCGATGATGAAGAAATAACGAAGAGTGATGGCATGACGATGGTTCGTTGGGTGTATCCTTTAGGAATTACGCAATGATTCAAACGATTAATCTCACAAGAAAGTATGGTGAACTCGTCGCCCTCGACAATCTCAACTTAGAGATCGCGGCAGGCGAATGTTATGGATTCATTGGACCTAACGGCGCTGGGAAAACGACAACAATCAAAATCCTTTCGACACTTCTCAAACCGACTTGGGGAGAAGCACGTGTTTGTGGAAAAGTTGTTGGGTATCAGAACGCTGAGATTCGTCCAATCATTGGATACGTTCCTGACTTCATGGGCTCCTACGATGACATGCTTGTAAGTGAATACCTGGATTTCTTTGCAAGTTGTTATGGGCTGAGTGGTTCTCAACGTCATCGCGCTGTTGGCGACGTCCTTGAACTCACTGAACTGAATTACAAAGCAAACGCGGAGGTTGCCGGCTTAAGCCGCGGTATGAGTCAACGACTTTCAATTGCAAGAGTTCTGTTGCATGACCCCGAAGTGTTGTTGCTAGACGAGCCAGCTTCTGGTCTAGATCCTCGCGCGAGAATTGAAATACGTGCGTTGCTCAAGGAACTACACCGGATGGGAAAAACGATTCTCATCAGTTCACACATTCTTCACGAACTTGCGGAACTTTGCACAAGCGTTGGAATTATTGAACAAGGAAAACTGTTGTTCTCTGGATCAGTTGAGGACATTCTTTCCAAAACAAAAGTTGGGCAACTCGTTCACATCGAAGTGACTGAGCGTTCCGAAGATGCTGCAACCTTATTACGAACTGTCGATGGCATATCAATGGTTGACGTTGTTGAAAACAACGGGGCACATCGCATCGACGTGACGATCAGCGCCGAGTCCAACCTCGATCGATCAGAACTTCCAAACCGTTTAATCGCTCGAGGGTTCAGAGTTCTTTCAATGCAAGGCGAGCAAGTGAATCTTGAAACTGCATTTATGAGGCTCACCAAAGGCTTAGTTAGTTAAACCCAACCCCTCGCATCTAGTTACAATCCACATATGGCAAAAAAACGCATCATTTTGCTTGCCGATCGTACGAACGAAACGATTGCATCAATCGCTGATTCACTTGAAACACAACTTACTGATGTTGTCGAATATGTTGGTGATGATTTACATACGCCATGTGATGGAGCCATCGCAATTGGTGGGGACGGAACCCTCATTCACTATGGTCCCCTCCTTGCAAAAGAAAACATTCCGCTCATTGGCGTCAACAGTGGACGATTAGGTTTTCTTGCAACATTTGATGTTGATTCTCTTATTCAACATCGAAATGAAGTTTTCTCAGATACTGCAAAGTCGATCTCTGTCATATTGCTAGAAATCAGTGTTGATGGAGAAGAACCCATGGTCGCGATGAATGAAGCAATGATTGCAGCGGGACATCCATTTAGAATTTTAGAATTCGATCTCTCCATCAATGGAATTGACGCACCAACATTTAGAGGCGATGGAATGATTGTCTCTACTCCAATCGGTTCTACAGCGCATAATGTTTCAGCAGGTGGGCCAATTGTTGATCCAACTTCTAGGGTCATCGTCTTCACACCAGTGGCAGCACATTCATTGGCCGTCAGGCCTGTTGTCCTTGCAGACGATGCGTCTATAAAAGTTACGCTTTGCAAAGCAAATGAAGGGACTTCACTTATTATTGATGGGCAAGTAAAATGTCACATCAAAGAAGGAACCAAAATTACAACAAAACGAGCAAGTGATACGCTCTCCATTGTGCTCAATCCCTCAAATACGTATTGGAATACGCTCGTTGATAAACTTCACTGGGCTGCTCCACCAGAACTCATAGAAATAACTGACTCTTTATGATTGACCTCAAATTACTTCGCAAAAATCCACAACGGTTTATTGACGGTGCTAAAGCAAAAAATATCACCGTTGACATCTCTACACTCCTTGATCTTGATGAACAACGGAGGTTGCTGCAACGGCAAAAGGAAGATCATCGCGCTGAGCAAAATCAGATCTCAAAAGAAGTTGGACCGCAAATTGGTAAACTCAAAGGGAAACTCAAAGGTGCTTCTAATGAGGAAAAAAATGACTTAGAAAGCCAACTTGCTGCACTCGAAGCAAAACCAGCAACACTCAAAGCAGAAATTCAACGGCTTGACGAATCCATTGCTGCGATTGAATCTGATTGGAACACGTTGCTGTTACAAGTTCCTCAACCACCCGACGACGATGTTCCAAAAGGTAACTCTGCCGATGACAACGTCCAATTACGTACATGGGCTCCTGAAGGGTTCGACTTGACGCAAACTTTTGCAGAAAATCTCGGCTTCGAACCTCAGACACATCTTGAACTTGTTGCATCACTTGGACTTGTTGATTTTGAACGTGGCGTAAAAATGGCGGGTACTCGGCATTACATGCTCACCGGCAACGGCATGCGTCTTCAACAAGCAATGTTACGTTTTGCCTTTGATCTCATCACAGATAAATATGGTTACAAACCTATGTCTGTACCTGTTATTCTCAGAGAAGAATCTATGGTTGGCACAGGATTTTTTCCAACCGGACGAGATCAGGCGTACCACATTGAAGAATCAAAGCGCGGTTCAGGACATGATCTGTTTCTTGCAGGCACTGGAGAAGTTGGCCTCATGGGAATGTACGCCGATGAAATCATTGACTCCAATGATTTACCAATCAAAATGGCAACTATCTCAACCTGCTTCCGACGAGAGGCCGGTGCAGCAGGAAGAGACACTGCAGGTTTATATCGCATCCATCAATTTGAAAAAGTCGAACAAGTTGTCATTTGCAAGGCAGATGAAGAAACGAGTCGTCAACTTCACAAAGACATGCTTGCGATCGTTGAAGATTTATTACAACAACTCGGTTTGCCGTACAGGTTGCTGCAATGCTGCACGGCCGATCTTGGTTCAAAAAATGCTGACATGATTGACATCGAATGCTGGATGCCTGGTCGCGGAGAACTCGACGATCAAAAAAGACCACTCGGTGATTGGGGCGAAACGCATTCAGCTTCCAGACTTTACGATTATCAATGTAGACGACTAAACATGCGGTACCGTGACGAAGATGGCAAAACCGTTTTTGCGCATTCACTCAACAACACCGTGCTTGCAAGCCCGCGAATTTTAATTCCACTGCTTGAAATGCATCAACAACAAAATGGAACTGTTCGAATTCCAAATTGTCTAAAGCCATACATGTCAGTGGATGTCCTTGAACCAGCACACGCACCAGTATGAATAAAACTGCGATTCCACTTGAAGTTCGCAGACACAAACTTGTAGCTTCGGTACGCAACCAACTCCGCGACAACGTGCTTGTCGGAATCAGTGGTGGTGCCGATTCCACCGCCCTTCTTCTTCTCTGCTGCGCCGTTTCGCTGCAACAATCCTCAACTTTAACAGTAGTTGCAGGACACATCAATCATGGCATCCGCAGTGAATCCGACGCAGAACAAGAAATAGTTGAGACGCTCTGCGAAAAACTTGGAGTTGTTTGCATTTCTAAAAAAATTACTGTCACGGCACTTGATGGATCGCTTGGAGCAGGTGCGCGAAAAGGAAGGTACGACGCGCTTGCATCCATTGCAACCGACAATGATCTTACGCAGATCGCAGTCGCGCATCACGCAACTGATCAACTCGAAACGATGTTAATGGCACTTTGCAGAGGAGGCGGTCCTCGAAAATTATCCGGAATGGCTGCAGAGAGAAAATTAACCGATGATATTTCATTGTCGCGTCCACTCTTGCATGCAGATCAACATGATCTGCGCCACATCTGTACTATTGCGGGAGTTTCGTGGTGCAACGATCCGACGAACAATGACCCAACTACACCAAGAGGTAAACTTCGACTAGAGGTGTTGCCAAAACTTCGTGAACTTTGGCCTGCTGCTGATCGTCATGCAGCAAATGCCTCTGTGATGTTGCAAGCAGCAGCAGACGCACTTGATGCAAAAACGATGCTATATGAAAAAGATCATCGCTGGAACCGAAAAACGCTCGCTATTGTTTCTCCAGAAATCGTCGCATCGCTTGTGCACAAAGCGGTTGGCAACAACGCTTCATTTGAAACTGTGCAAGCAATCGCTGCGGCAATTACAGATTCATCTACAGAACCTCGTGAATTTGACTGCGGTGCGGGCCGTGTTGTTCGTGTTACAGCTCACGAAGTGTGCGTCGTTCAACCATAAACCGCTGGACCAGACATCACTATTTGACCGTCCCTTGTTTTTGAGTAGGTCAATGACCCGCCAACACTAGTCACAACAAATTGTGATGGCTGCGTACTTGAAACAAAAACAGAAGCGCCACCTGTTCCTGAGGCAAGTGTTGGACCAACTCCTCGCTCCCAAGATGCAACTGTTGCGTGATTTGGTGCGTCAAGTCTTGCAACGTGAAGATTGATTCCTTCAGTAAATCCTGTATGTTTTGCAACGACAGGACCTAGCTCCTCTCGTATTTCAATTGGGTCATTCTCAGTCCATAACACAGCGTTCGGATTTCCAATATTGACAAATTGTAATTTTGGCAATTCCTCAATCATGTCTAATTGCACATCACAATAGAGTGGTCCAACTTTTGCAAAACCGATTGTTACATCAACTTCGTTTCGCTCGGGATGAACCACGCAGTTGTTAAGACCCGCGAGTGTACGAATGACCATTGTTGTGTTTGCAACAATTTGGCTTCGATATGCATGCAAAGCCGCGCAGCGAAGTCCATTGCCACATTGTTCTGCTTCTGTTCCATCTGCGTTGAATATTTTCATTTGTAGGTCTGCAGTTTCATCTTCACAGAGAATAAGCAAACCGTCTGCGCCCTGTAATTTTTGCAACAATGCTTTTGGGTTTTCCTCACCACAGTGAATTAAAAACCGATTACCAGTGCCATGCATAAAAACATTATCCATCGTTAATTGATCGTTATCGTGCCTAGATCAACTACAACGTGTCCGTGACGATAATAGTCAACGTTCATAGTCTTAGAATTTACAAATGTCAGCACAAGACAATTCGCCCGTGTGTTGTCTGCGTAATTTTTATCTCCCAGCCCAGGACCAGCATGATCGCCATTCCTGTGTTTTTGTGCATGAAAATGAAAATGAAAAAGTGAGGTGTAGGCTGCATCAAACATTTTTTGCGGTGCATCGAATCTTCGATCGTGGTTTCGAATAATAGGTTCGAATTCCTGGATCACAAATCGCCCTTGTTTATCAAATTCTACAACACCTCCGTACTCTGTCGAAGTATCGAGTCGATCTCGGTTTGCGTAATCAAAAAAGTGTGCTTGCACCTCAGGAACTTCCATTGCAGCAAGCGCAACACGAATCGCAACCGCGTCACCCCATGAAAGTTTGTTTTTATGGGTAGGGAAAAGTTCGCTCTGGGTTGATGCGTTTCCTCCACCTTCATACTCGAAATAATGTTTTCGGTTGTGTAACTTAGTTTCTAAAGAGTGAACAAGTGCACTCGTTGACTTGGTGGCAAGCTCCGGCCAATGCCTTGCAACAGTGACTGCGATTGGAACGTCCCGAATTTCAAGAGAAATTCGGCGATTGTCATCTAATAGTGTAAGTGCTTCGACTGCTTCATCCCAAAACTCTTTGTATTCAGGCTTGCACAATTCGCGAACCCACAATATTTCCTCTTTGTTTTGGGGCATAATGCCAAGTTCTATTGTTGCGCGTTGTAAATCAAGTAAAAACAAGTCATCTTCTGGGATTGATGTACCAGTCAGCAGCGAGAGCAACTTGTCACGTGCGCCAATCCTCAGCAGCAATTCCCAGCACCGCGTACGGTATCCCTGCTGCCAAGATTTATTTGTTGCAAGAAGTGATTGAAAGACGAGTGTAGAGAGCGGCTTTTCGCCGTACATTGCAACCAACGCTTGTCGATCGGGTCGGTTTGTTTCTTCGTATCGCATTGTTGGCTGCGACCAAGAACTGATCAGTGCAGCATCAAGTTCGACAACTTCTTCTATTGCAATCCAATCGCATAATTGTTCAATCCATGTCCAGTTGTCCATGCGAGGAAGTCGTTGCCGAACTGTTTTGATAACGCCTTCGCGATCAACATTCCACAACCGATCAAGGGCTGCTTGCCGAGCATCGTTGGTGTACCCTGCAACCCAAAGCATTCGATGAAGGGTTTCTCTGTACTGCGTGTTGTCGAGTCCAACTTGACCATCAAGCATCTCCATGGCTTGCAGGTGAGTTGCTCGCGGTCGACCAGTTTCTCTCAGCGTCGCAGAGGGATTCGTAATGCTAGGTCCGCCGCATCCGATGAGAAGAATGCACAAAGCTACAATTTTTAGATTCATGCACGCAGTGTACCTGCTCCCCGTTTGTGCAAAGAAGGCAAGTTCGGCGTACCATAGATCGCATTGTGAGACCTGAACATATAAATTCAACGCTTTACGATAGAGTGACTGGAGTGCTTGAGCTCATTCGACCATCGATCCAGGCCGACGGCGGGGATATCGAATTGGTCTCGATTGACAAAGCTGGAGTCGTTTCAATTCGATTTCTTGGTGCATGTATCGGGTGTCCTTCGAGTGATATGACCCTCCAGCACGGCATTGAAAAGACACTTAAAGAACATATTGACGCTGTAACAGCGGTTCTTGCGGTTGACTGAACCTCTTGCAATATAATAGGTTACGGCATGTATTTAACTAAAATGACTACTTTTCATTTTGAACCAGTATCATTTTTTTGGTAGGCTATATGGTCGTGGGTGAGGGGGATTGGTGGGTTCGCGCAGGTCGCGCGGCGTTTCGTATTGGAATGAGCGGCAGGAGGTCCGCATTATGTTAGTTATTACACGAAGAGAAGGGGAAGAAGTTGTCATCGGGGATCCAGCACATCCAATTGGAGTAGTGCGAATTGCCTCAATTAAAGGCGATCGCGTTCGGATTGCTTTAGATTTCCCTCGAGATATTCCTGTGCATCGATCTGAGGTTGCAAATCAAATTGCGACGCAAGGACCGTCAATCGCAGGCAAGATCCGCCCAGCTTCTAACAAATAACGCATTCGAAACTACTTCGAACATTCTCATCCATCCACCTTTGATGGATGCTGTGGTATGCAATGGCGCATTGCCTTTGACCTGACCCCGGGGTCAGGTCCGGGGGTCAGGTTCGGGGCTCAGGTTCATTATGAAAAATTGGCTCGCGGACTATAAAAAAGGTTCGCAGCAAGTGGTGGGGCATGCTGCGAACCGGGGAAGGGGGACCGGAAGTAAATCCGGTCGACTTGAGGAATGGTTCTCGACACGGTGAGATGTCGAGAACCGATGTTGGTTAGTGCTTCGCCTCCATGCGAGCACATTCTCCTTGGAGGACCGTCCGTGGTCCACATAGCGCGATCTCTGGCCTGATCGCTGTTTCAAGATACAAAGAGGAGGCATCGTCCATGACGCCGAGCCCCTCGCAGGCTAAGCGTCCCTGCTTAGCCTTATAGAACAGGTGTTTCATTGTGTTCCCCTTGCTGGATCTTTTGATTTTGCAATCTGTTGTTTTCTTGCTCGATTCCATATTTCCGGAAGTTTTGGAAGTTTTTCCCCGAGCGATGCTTTCCACTGCGCTGCATTTCTTATTTCGATGTGATCCCGCACGCCAATCACAACTGCTTGGGTTCCAATCCCAGCGTATTCCAGAAGCGGCTCCGGTAAACGAATTCGCCCTGCTTTGTCTATTTCGATCCGCTTTGATTGTGAGTAGAGCAATTGTTCGTATTCCATCACGTCTTCGTCTGGCAACAATGAATGATCGAGAGATTTTGACATCGCCTCGAAGGTTGATTCCGACCAGAGAAAAATACTCCCCGCTGATCCTGGGGAAGCATAGACCACGCTTGATCCCGATCCCATTGCAAAACCACACCGCATTTCTGTCGGTATTGACAAACGTTGCTTGTCGTCGATTGATCTCTCGGTGTTGCCTGTAAATAACATAGGTTGCTTTGTGGGATTCCATTATCTATCGCCCCCACGGTACCCCAAATTTACCCACCTCGCAACACTTTCTTAAAAAAAGCTGAACTCTTCTGTTATCAGACCTTGCTTTCTTTCATAATTGTGGCATTCTAAGTATAGTGAGGCACAGTACTTGCGCGCATTTTATGTGCGAAAATGTGAAGAGAGAAAATGGCTACGGATCCACAAATTATCCACAATGCATTGCGAACACTACCAAGCGAGCTATTTGTGTTGACATGCGCGTTCGATAAATACCGCACTGGCATCCTCACAAGTTGGGTGCAGCAATGCAGTAGTGAGCCACCAATGCTTGTCGTTGCAGTCAAAAAGGGTCAAACCATCGAACCCCTGCTCCGAGATGCTCGAAGTTTCGTACTCAATATGATGCCTGCTGGAGACCGGCGTTCTATTCGGCGATTTGGAAAACCCCTTGAGAGGGATGATGACCCATTTCTTTCGATTGAATTTGATACCGCGATCACTGGCGCTCCAATTCTAAAAAACGCGCTAGGGTGGTTCGATTGCGAACTTGAAGGGCACCTCTCTCCCGATGCCGATTGCCGGCTCTATCTCGGGCGTGTTGTTGCCGCAAAAATACATACACAGCTAAAAATCGACAAGCCGGTTGCTGTTGTAGCGCCTGTTCCAGATCATCGAACCAGACGCAAAACTCCAAAAAAAGTTGCGAGTAAACGCAACGCGTAACTATTGCAACCGCAACTGAAACCCTTCAACAAATTTAGACGGTGATGCAACTGAACGTACTCTTGATGCGATTTCTAATCCCTGATCATAAAAACAACTTGGATCTCTAGATAATCGAATCGACCACGCACTCAATTCACAAACCGATGAAACCCATGCTATCCGCTGTCCGATCGTTGGAATGCCTGCGATTGCATGATCAATTGATGCAGCTATTGGTGTTCCACTTGCGGCGGATGACAATAAATCAAGCACACCTTCAAGTGTTCCACGAACAACTGAAGTTGGAGCCCAGACAAACGAAGCGGCGTACACAACATCGACAAGTCGCAATCCACTACCGATTTGTCGCAAACAATTTGGCAACCGATGTTCTTTACATGCAAAATAAAGTTCTGAATAAAACGCATACGAATCTGATACGACGATTGTTACTTCAACACCCATCTCTTCCATTTGTACAACAAACGAAATTATTTCTTGCCACTTTCCAACATCATTGACGACAGCAACAAGCAGTGAATTTGATTGAACACCTAGCATGTTTAAAACGGAGGATCGATCTACTACAAGTGACTTCGCATCAATACCAACAAGGGGTTCCATCACAATTTGCGTGGAACTTCTGTTTTTTTTCATCTCCTCTGCACAAGTCCAAGTTGTAGGGATGACACAATCAACTTTAATGGGCGGCACTCGGTTCGCATCAATCGAGTCGATGTAGGCCACGGTTTTATGTACTGACTGAATACCTGAAATTGCTACTGTTGCATGCCACCCCCACGCAATGAGTTGATCCTTCTTTGTTCCAACCTTTCCAATCACCCTCTTCACACGAGCGCCAAGTGTGCGGGAATTATTTTCTACACCTTGAATCGATCCAAGAACCGAGAGCCCTTGCGTGCGGAACTGATTTGATTCCATCTCATCACCAAGCACAAGAACATGATGTTTTTTTGGCAACCGGTGGGACACCAATTTTAACAAACCGATCATTGCACTCGACGACGGCTCCGAAAAAGGGGCGATGACGTGCAGAAATGGCAACTTATTTTCGCTCTAGGTTTTCACCTAAGCGACCAGTTGTATGTGTGTAGAACAACTTTGCTACAGCATCACCTAACTTGTCAGCAAGTGTAATAGATAACTTTCGAGTTTCACTCACATTTGATACCTGATGTGAATTCACACGGTGCATCGCTGCACGCACCTTGTGCGCTGCATCAATTGAATCTGGGGCTGGAAATAGTTGTTCCCTCGTATCAACATCGACAACTCGCACGCTACAGCCTGCCAGCGGAGCTGGATTGTGTCCATCCACTGACATAATAAATGTTGTAGTTTCAACATAAATAACAACCGATGCGCCAACTGCTTTTCCAATCGCACCTATTGTCAGAATAGCCCCATTTCGATCTTGTGAATCAGCGTACCGCATGGCATCGCGTGGAGAAATCATGTCAACTACAAGTTCCCGACCGAGCAATTCAGAAGTAATCTTGTCTGCCACGACACTTTTGAGCCTGCTTGGATGCATAACATTATGACGATCATCCACAAAAACAACAGTTTTTTTCTGGGGTAACTCGTATAAAGCAATTTGTTCTGGGTCAGGTGAAACCACATACGCGACACCTGCAACAACATTACAAGATGCAAGTACGCATGCTACGAGAGCAATCGAACAGGTAATGAGTAAAACTCTCATGTTTCTAACTCCGGGCGGTAGCGATCTGGATTTTTTGGTTCCAAGTGAAAGTAAAAGAGCCACGCTGTTTGCTTCATAAATTCAGTGAGCAAACCACGAGCTATATCTGCTTCGTCTGCTTCTTGCCTTGCTAAGACACTTGGGCGGCGAGGAAATGTTGCGGCGATTGTAAATACATCAGTAAATCCATCTTGTTCGTACGCGCCTTTTTCTACAACTCCAATAGTTGCTTCACAAAGACCTTCCCACAACCATTCGTTACCAGGAGGTGTCAAACGAAATTCATGTAAGTCAATGTAAATAACACGATCAACCTTCAACGTTTCAACCAATTCGCTCGTTGGCATCGCGGACCACTGCGGCGTATTAAATTGCCACTGCGCGACGCGTGATGGTGCAAGAATTCGAACGTTTTGTACACCTTGCTTTCCTTCTGAAGATGCTTTCGCCAAGCGTGCAACTACACCTTCAGCAATCAAGTTTGCAATGCCGGGATGTTGGTAGTGAACCGAAAGGTTAGCAGTGATCACAACTGCAAGAGTTTGACCGTCAAGGCTGTACTGTGGATGTGTCTCCACCAATTTTTGATCTTCAAACGACTGCTTCACAGCACCGCCAAATGCAAAAATAGAACAGCCACACAACATTGTGCAAACCAAGAGAGAGAGACTTAATTGAATTCTTTTCATAAAAAACATCCTCGATGAGCAAGGATTTTATACACCCAAGCGAATGCTGCTAGACCTGCGACGATAAAAAGTGTTTTTGTTGTCATCCAACGGTACCAAAACGCTGTTTTTGGGCGACCTGTCAGGGCGAGTGTGAAGGCCAATACCCCTATTATTGAAACAAAAACAGCGAGAAACATGCCAAATGGCTGTGTTTTGAACGCCGAAAAAAAATTTCCTCTCACAGTGTAAGAAAAAGCAGTTGTCATCCCACAAGTGGGACATGGAAGATCTACAGCGACAATCCAGCCGCACTGGGGAAGACCTAATTGCTTATGCGTGCCCACGCCATCGGCTGAGGGTGAAAGCCATGCTGCGATGGAGAGAATGGCGATTGCGCCTATTCCAACAAACAAGGCTTGCATACGCCTTGATCTTGGCGATGGTGAATAATTTGACTCGACATCCGATTCCATGCGTCGGTACAGGATACCCACTTGAAATCATTGGCGTTTTAATTGAGAGGAGTGCAGAACCAACCAGTATTGCCGTCAACATCTACCTCAGTCAGGAGATGCAACGCAAGGCCTGTTCCATGGAGATCGGCAACTGAGAGTGCGTTGTCCGTGAAAACATGCTGCTGTGGCGAGTGTGATGTGTCAATTTCCATCGCGCCGCACGCCATCGTTATCAGTTCACGATGTCGCATCACCCAACCAGAAACAATCGTTGCGTCGCGAAAATCTTCTGCATCTGCAAGAACATGCAATTTGCCATCGGTGTCAATTGCAAGTTCAACTTCTTCATGCTCTGGACAACGAGGTTTTATTCCAATCAAACCATCAACGTAAGAAGCGTACGATTGTTTCTCTCGGTTTTCTTGTGTGACCATCGTGGGTGTTTCAATAACTGGTTCTATAATCTCAACAACTTTCCGTGTAGTAAGTGGAATTGTTTGTTCAACTTCTTGCGTCGTTTGTGATTCAAGAGTTCTCTGTGACGCTGCGCGAATGCGAGTAAGAATATCAACAACGCCGCTTGTTCTCTGAAAACTTCCTTGTGATGCGACTCTGCTTGTTGATCCCATTGCAGGTAATGGTTGGCTCACAGAAAGTTGCACGCCAAGTTGATGATGCGCTGTTTGAACAATTCGATTTGCTGCATCCTGCGCTGCACGCTCTTCTGTGCCGACTATCACGAGGTTCATCGCAGGTGTTGCTTCAACATTTCCAGAAGCGACAACAAGACCCTTCAACAAACGATATGCACCCACAACTGCTGCTTGATCGGCACCAGAAAGTAACGTGATTCGATCTGCATCACAATGTAAGAGTGCTGTTGAATCTGCATCTGATGGTGGTTGAACCATCCAGTTTGTAACCTCTGCACCGAGCATTTCAAACGCCTCTTCAAGAGAATTGCATTGAGAAATGTCAATAGTAGTATCACCGACAATAGCGAGATCAACAGTGTCATCATGCATTCGAATCAGTGCACCGATGCCGGTAGTTGATTCCCTTCCAGCGTATGGAATGAGCCACAACCCACCCTGCACCGGCAAATGTCCAAGCAACAACAAATCTACCGATGCACGAACAGGCGTCGGTTCATCAACCGTCGTAAAGAGTTCCGCAAGATGTGCGTAATCAGAGTTCGCGGCCATCAGTCACCTCTGTTGGTGTGATTCGTCCAGCAATTTTAGGCGCTTGCGCCGAAGTGTCGAACGTTGCGACTCTTCGAGCAAGTTCAGCGGCTCTTCCGTTTCCGACCGGATGCACCTCCACCAATGGTGCAGCCGGCGTGTAAATCTCTTCGAGCCAGTCAACGAGTGCGACAAAATCTTTTTCAGCATCACAGCCGGGAGAAAATTCCACAACAGGTTGCCCAAAACTTGCTGCTTCTCGCAATGTTTCGTGATCACGAATCACAACTGGTGCAACTTCATCTCTAAAAGATTCGCGAAGTTTTTCCAATAATTTTTTAGCAAGTGGGGATGGACGGTGAATTGACGGAAGGATGCGTGTCTTGATTGGTTTACCAATCCGTGCAATCAACGCTTCAATTGTTTTTCGTTGTCTCCGAGCACCTCGAAGTGAAAAATAACCAGTTTCCACTGGAACGATCGCTTCAGTTGCAGCGCGGAGCGCGTTGTACGTGAGAAGCCCAATGTTTGGCGGGCAATCAATGACGCAACGATCAAATGAACCATCTAAGTGATGAAGCAAACTTTCCAACCTCCGATCCTTGTCAGGCATCGATTGCAGTCCACCACCGGCGGCTTCAATCGCTGTGAGCATCATCGTAGAGGGAGCAAGATGTAAGTTCTTCGTGACTTGCCAGAGGAACTCATCCTTGTCGAGAGTTTCATCGTGTGGAGCCAAGAGCGCGTCCCCGATACTCATTTGTATCTGTTCTTCAGGAACGCCAAGCCCAGCAGCACAATGGGATTGCGGGTCTAGGTCGACAAGTAAGGTCCGAAGCCCTCGGCTCGCAAAGACCGCCGCAACATTAATAGAGGTGGTTGTTTTCCCACAACCACCCTTTTGATTCACAATAGCAATAGTACGCACAGTAAAAATCCTCTCATGTGGGCTCATCCTTGAACTCCAACCTTATCCTTATCGGAACTGAGCACATTTTTTCATGAAAAACGTCTCGGGGTCTCCTTAACTCCGAGTCATGTTGGCTCCGAGTCAAGTTGGCTCCGAGCCAAAAATCAACAAGCGCCAACTGCCCGTAGAGCGAGCGTAATTGTTGCAAGATCAACGTCGTCGGTAATGACTGCCCCACGATCACCTATGGGCAGCACGAGTCGCATTTGACCATCTTGATTTTTCTTATCAAATTGCATCATCGAAACAAAATCAACCGCTGGCAAAGCTGATTGCATTCGTACAGGAAGACCCAATTTTGAAAGCAATTCCCTCGTACTATCAACGAAACCATCGCTCGCCATCCCCAGCGCTTCCGAGCAAGTTGCAGCGGCCACAAGTCCAATCGAAACTGCTTCGCCATGAAGCAATCCCAATTCAGGCATTGGCTCCATCGCATGTGCAAATGTATGCCCCAAATTCAACAATGCACGTTCACCGCCCTCTCGCTCATCACATGAAACCACTTTTGCCTTGATCGATGCACTTTGAAACACCAACTCTTGCATCACTTTCAATTCACAATCTAAAATCGACGAAGCATTTGTTTCAATAAACGTAAGAAGTTCAGCATTTCCGAGCATCGCATGCTTTACACATTCAGCAAGACCGCATCGCAACTGCCTCGCATCAAGTGATTCCAACATCTGAACATCTGCAATCACTTTCTGGGGCTGCCAAAACGCACCAGCCAAATTCTTTCCTAATATTTTTGATCCATCGCTGCGCGTTCGTGTTGTATTCACCCCTGTTTTGCCGCCGACAGATGCGTCAACCATCGCCAACAACGTTGTTGGCACTTGAATCAGTGGCACACCCCGCATAAAGGTCGCGGCTGCAAAGCCACCAACGTCACCTACGATTCCTCCGCCAATTGCGACAAGCGTTGTCGCGCGGTCGTGCCCTACATCGAGCATTGCATCCCAAATTTTCTCAACAGATCCAATTGTTTTGTTTGTTTCA
This sequence comes from uncultured Isosphaeraceae bacterium, assembly GCA_964474235.1. GTDB lineage: Bacteria > Planctomycetota > Phycisphaerae > Phycisphaerales > SM1A02. The sequence goes on along the minus strand of CAYYRP010000011.1, from coordinate 35,067 downwards.
GAAGCAAACATGGTTATCAGCGATTGTTCTTCACCAAGCGACAGGGTGTCCCCAAGGAGCGGCATCACATTGTCATCCACTACAAACATCGCGCGGCCTTGAACATCACCGAGCATCTCTTTCAACAGATGAGCCCCTATTTGCATCTCATACGAACGATCACCAAGTTCTATCTGCACGCAATTCATGTTAGTTCTTCGGCACTTTCGTGTAATAAAGCCAAGGCATCTGCTGGATCCTCTGGAAGATCCATCGAGGTCTCATGCACCGCATCAATCACTTCATCAATGTGTAAGGATACGTCGCGAACTCTTAATCTTCGACTCGCTTTTTTTCGGCTTAACAAAAAAACACTTATTGCACCTACGACTACCACAGGAACCAACAAGAGCGGTGTGGGAATAACTCCGACAGATCGTTTCGTCGAAACCGACAAGTTCGAAGTAACAAATGTTGCAAATGATCGTGCTTTCCCGTCTCGACTCGTCAATTTAATGGTTTTATAAAACCGAGCGTTTGCTGAGATATTCATTTTTGTAGCAACGCTCGTCTCCCCAACGATATATAACAAAAATGGTACTCCTGAAGAATCTCGCACGAACCACTCTTCCACAAATTCCCAAGGTGGTGATGATGCAGATCGCTGCTCAAGCACACCCGAAACCGTGAACACTTCGCCTCGATACGCACTTGGATCATCCACGATTTTTGAAAGAATCAAAGGCTCCGCCGAACTTGATTTTTCTTCTGACTCTGCTGACCACTCTTGTACATTCTCCACCAAAACAGCAAATCCATCGTCCAAAGAATCTCGACCATCTACCGTAAAAGCAAGCCTTGAAGCCTCACTTGCCTCTAAGGGTGGGAAATTTGCTCCAAATATACACAAAAGTAATAAAATATGCATTGGGACCATAGATTTGAGCAGGATACACGCAGCAACAAAGCCGTGGCTGCGGTATCATTCTTCGCCTTAGGTCCCATCGTCTAGTCAGGTCAGGACACCAGGTTTTCATCCTGGGAACAGGGGTTCGAATCCCCTTGGGATCACTTCAAGCAGCGCTATCCTCCCCCCAACGAAAGGGAGGGGCACTGAGATCGCAGAAGCCAAACGAGGATCTACCCGAATGCTACTCATTCTCCCAATGCTCACATTGCAATTCGCTGCTACGACACAAACACATATAGAATTGCAAGAAGTGCAACTTGAACCCACGCTTCTTGGTTCAATGAGTTTCACCCAGCCAACTGAACCAGTCGAACCCGAAGAAGTCGAAGAACCGATCGCTATAAAATGGGGACAAGAAGGATCATGGCGATGGGGAATCCACGGTGGTTATGGCGAAGACATGAGACATCATGAAAATGAACTCATCCTCCTCGGCGTTGAATTTGATTACTTCATTGCAGACGAACTCAGCCTTGACATAGGCCTCAATTTACTCGATGTCACTCAAACTGGTGGAAACACCGATGGTTTTAATTTCACCTTGCAATTACGTTGGCACGCCATCGCAAAAGAAGATTGGTCTTTCTTTCTTGAAGGCGGCGCAGGTCTACTTTTCACACAAGATGATGTTCCGTCCGATGGATCTGACTTTAACTTTACCCCACAAGCTGGACTAGGCTTTTCGTTTGATGCAGGTGATAACGCACGCTGGCTTGTTGGGCTACGTTGGCATCACATTTCAAATGCAAACACGTACAGTACAAATCCCGGACGAGACAGTGTAATGTTGTGGTCGGGAATTACTTTCCCGTTTTAATCATATCTTCGCGAATGCAAGCGATACGTTGTGCCCACCAAAACCAAATGAATTATTCAATGCGAATTCAATATGACGCTCTTGCGGTTCATTGGCAACAAAATCTAAATCAAATCCTTCATCCGCCTCATCAAGGTTAATTGTCGGTGGAAGCACACCATTTTTGAGTGCTTGCACAACTGCAATCGATTCGATACCACCTGCAGCCCCGAGCATGTGACCCGTGCATGACTTTGTTGAACTCATTGCTAAGTTGTAGGCATGATCACCAAAGAGTGACTTTACAGCAGCAACTTCAGCAGCGTCACCAAGAGGCGTAGAAGTTCCGTGTGCATTGATATATCCAACTTGCGATGAGTCAATGCCTGCGTGTGTTATCGCGGCTTTCATGGCAGCTTGAGCGCCGGTTCCTTGCGAATCTGGTGCAGCAATGTGCCCAGCATCTCCCGTAATGCCAAAGCCAACTACTTCTGCGAGCATGTCTGCACCACGTGCTTTTGCGTGTTCATACTCTTCAACTGCTAGCACAGCAGCACCTTCAGAAAGCACGAAGCCATCGCGATCTTTATCAAAAGGACGAGATGCTTTCGTTGGCTCATCATTTCGAGTAGAGAGCGCCTTCATTGCTGAAAAAGAAGCAAGGCACACTGGTGTCACCGCTGCTTCAGCACCTCCAGCAAGTACAAAATCTGCCATCCCAGAAGAAACAAATGTGAATGCTTCTGCTATTGCGTGGCCACCAGTGGCACATGCCGTCGCAACTGCGGAGTTTACACCCCGTAAATTAAATTCGATGGAGACATTCCCCGCACAAGCGTTTACCATCAAGCGAGGAACCGTAAATGGGCTAAGCCGGCGTGGGCCACGGTCGCGGAGGACGTTTGCAAAATGTTCAATTGTCGCAATACCACCGACACCTGAACCGATGGAAACACCTCGGCGATATGGATCACCGTTTTCCCAATCTAGCCCACTATGTTTCATAGCTTCTTGTGCAGCGAATACACCAAGTTGTGAAAAACGGTCCATTCGTTTAATTGCTGCACGATCTAAATGATCTGCTGGATCCCAGTCATGAATCTCACCCGCAATTGTCGTGGTCCATTGATCATCTTGTTCAAACGCTGTAATTGGACCAACCCCGGACTTACCCGCAAGGAGAGCAGCCCATGTATCAGAAACATTGTGACCAATGTCGGTCACTGCCCCAAGACCAGTAATTACAACACGCCGGTTTGAAAGATCAGCCACGATTTACCCTGCTATTTAGCCAGATGCTTCGGTAGCACCAACAATAAAGTCGACCGCGCTGCCAACTGTTTGGATTTTTTCAGCTTCATCATCTGGAATTGAAGTTGAAAATGCATCTTCAAGTTCCATCACAAGTTCAACAGTGTCAAGACTGTCGGCGTTAAGGTCATTCGCAAAACTTGATGAAAGTGAAACTTCTGATTTATCAACCCCAAGTTGGGTTGAAACGATGTCGACCACTTTGGCTTCGACTTCTGCTTTTGTCATTGTCATTCGTAGGTTCTCCTTGAATCCCTCAGCGTCATTGCTTGGGAGTGCGGATTATATCGGATAATAAAATGCTGGTGGTGAACTGATTAACAGGTCAAACCGCCATCTATAACAAGTACTTGACCTGTGATATATCCACCGCCGTCAGAGGCGAGAAACGATACTGCTGAGGCGATTTCTTCAGGCTGACCATATCTACGAAGCGGTACACTTTTTTCAACACCTTTTCGAATTTCCTCGCCAAGCGCTGCTGTCATGTCTGTCTCAATAAATCCGGGCGCGATCGCGTTAGCGGTGATTCCTTTTGATCCAAACTCTTTGGCGATAGTTTTGGTCAGGCCGATCAGTCCGGCTTTTGAGGATGCGTAATTCGCTTGGCCTGCGTTCCCTGAAACACCGCTCACCGAAGTAACATTGATGATGCGACCAAACCGGCCCCGCATCATTGGACGTGCAACCGCCCTGCATCCTTCAAATACCGACCGAAGATTTACATTGATGACTTCATCAAAATCTTCATCAGACATGCGAAGCATCAGGCCATCTCGGGTCATGCCGGCATTGTTCACGAGCACATCAATACGTCCGTGTTCATCGAAGATTTGCTCAATCAATGCACCGAATGCGCCGCGTTGGGCGAGATCGCAAACGTGCGAGGTAGCGCTTCCATTGTCGGCTTCGATCTCTTTTTGAACAGTGGATAGTTTTTCCTCATCTCGTGCTACAAGTACTACATGAAAACCATCGGTTGCAAGTTTCATTGCAATTGCTTGACCGATGCCACGACTTGCGCCTGTGACAATTGCTACTTTTTGTGTTGAATCAGATGACATGTATTTCTTATCCGTTGATGAAATTATTTAAGTTAATTCAATGAAGTACCTGGCATTTTTGGGGGACCGGGCTTCTTCGTAGGCTCTCCGGGTTTTCCAGGTCCTCCTGGGCCTCCTGGGTCTCCGGGTCCTCCTGGGCTACCAGGAATACTTGGTGTGCCTCCACCGCTACTTGACGTCGTTCCTTCGCCAGCGAGTTGATAGGAACTTGATTGATCATCATCCCCTGCTTTTGCTAAAAGTTCTGCTCGCCTTTTAAAGTACGATTTTACCCAATCACCACTGAGTTGATCCATTAGACCTGGAGGAGAATCGAGTGATGTAAACACCACGCTGCCGTTAGATTCTTCAAAAGACCACAGTTGAGGTTGGTAGTTCATGCCAACTTCATACACAGCCACGACGCAAGATTTTCCTGATGCAAGGTCTGCCCCTGTGCGGATATCAACCCTGGTGACATTGTTTAAGGTTTCAGTTAAATTAGTTGCATCTGCAAGCGTTCCAAGTTCAAGTTGGTCCTCAGGAGAAAGCATCGGCTCAAGAAGCACGTGATTATTTTGTAAAAAAGCAGTAAAGAAACGAAAAATTGCTTCGCGCTCAACATTCGATTCAGCGTTTTCTTCGTCAGTCCAAATAATTCGTGGGTCTGCATTTACTTCAATTGCAACATCAGCGAGTGTTTTTTTCGGTGGTGCTTTGGGCGCTTTTGGCTGCGCTTTCACGACAGGTTTTATTTCAACCACTTCTTCGTCCCCGCAGCCAACAAGAAAGATTGCTGCACACAACATTGTTGAAGTTAACATTTTACGGTTCATCATGACTTTGCACCTTTACTTGCCTGTCTATTCGTCGCATGAGACCGCGGAGGACACTTCCGGGGCCGAGTTCATGCCAAGCACCATCATACTCTGTTGCCATTGCGGCGCACTGTTCTGACCATCGGACAGAACCTGTGATTTGATCAACGAGACGGTCTGATATTTCACCATAAACATGCGCTTTTGCTGTCACATTTGACCACACTGGAATGGTTGGATTGTTCAGCGTTGCTTCTGCAAGTGACTCTTGCATCCCCTCGGCAGCCGCTTTCATAAAGGGTGAATGAAATGCCCCAGCAACGGAAAGGGGTGTTGCTCGTACGCCCCGATCGCCGGCAAGCTGGGCAACCCGTTCGCAGGCAGCAACCGAACCGCTCAATACAATTTGTCCAATTGCGTTGAAGTTTGCAGGAACAAGGACATCTTCACCTCGAGCTTCTTCGCAGAGCGAAAGGATCGCCTCATCATCACCCATGACTGCGATCATTGTCGATGGCGCAACTTCTGCTGCCTCTTGCATCAGTTGACCACGCTTAGCAACAAGTTTTAGACCATCTTTAAATGAAAACACGCCTGCAAGATGCAACGCAGAATATTCTCCGAGCGAAAGACCGGCTGTTGCTATTGGTTCGCAAGCGAAACCATGTTCACTTAACCCATGCCAACTTGCGATCGAAGCTGTGTAAATTGCAGGTTGCGAAATATTTGTTTGATTGATTACACCACTAGGATCTTCAAAACAAATTTCTGTAAGCGGTTGACCAAGTGAATCGCCAAGCACTTCGTCAGCTTCATCAAAAATAGATTTCGCTGCGTGAGAAGAGTCGTACCATGCCTTACCCATTCCAACTTTTTGTGCGCCTTGCCCTGGGCAAAGCAAAATGACTTGTTCAGGCATTTCTTAGAGTCTCCATGCACTACTTGACCATGTAAGACCGCCGCCAAAAGCGAGCATCACTATTGTATCGCCGTGTTTCATTTTTTCCGCTTGCCAAAGTTGGTCGAAGCACAGAGCAGCCGAACCGCTTGAACTGTTTCCAAAATGACGTATATTTTTATAGACCTTATCGTCAGAAAGCCCAAGTTTTTCCTGTGCGGATTCGATGATTCGCATATTAGACTGATGACATATAAATTGCGTAACGTCTTCTGGTTTCAATCCAGTTTCGTTAAGTAGTTCTTCAGTAATTCTAGTAAAGGTAGAGACAGCAAATTTGTAAACTTCTTTTCCTTGCATTCGAAGCATGCCTATCTCTGTTGTTGCTGTGTCGCCTTCCACAATCTGTGATTCTTTAGTTGGAATGTATAAAGCTGGCCATGGTTCACCATTGGCATTCATCTTTTGATAAAAACAACCTCGTTCTGGGTCATCATCCCGAGTTAAAATTGCCGCGCCTGCTGCATCACCAAAAAGAATAGAAGTGCCGCGGTCATTGCGGTCAGTCAGTTTACTCATTGCATCACAACCGACAACTGCGATTGTTTTGTACTGGCCACTTCGAATCAAACAATCTGCTACATTCATTGCGTATACAAAACCACAACATGCTGCAACAAGATCGAATGCTCCTGCAGGTTTTGCGTCCACTTCTGCAGCAACGCGGCACGCGTTTGACGGGCATGTCATTTCTGCAGTAACTGTAGAGCAAATTATAAGTGACAGATCAGAACCCTCGAGTCCGGTATCTGCAAGCGCTGCCTTGAGCGCAAGACATTGCAATTCAAATGTACCTTCATCTTCATTGCATATTCGGCGCTCGACAATGCCAGTGCGTTGCTCAATCCACTCGGGATCGACACCATGCTCTTTGGCAAGTTCTTCATTTCCAAGAATGTACTCAGGGACAGCAGACCCAGTACCCAATACTCGTACGCCGCAAGGTTTCATTGTGGTCATGCTACGGTGATTCGTTCTTCAATTGAGGTAAGTTGCTCAACAATGTGCTCGTTGACCTCAAAATCAACGAATTGTTGCGTTCTGCAAACCGCATTTTCAATAGTTTTCGCTTCTGCAGAGCCGTGCGTAATCATCGAAACGCCGTTGACACCAAGTAGTGGGGCTCCACCATATTCGTGGTAATCATAATCCGCATAAAACTTCTTGATAATTGGTTTAAAGGCCTCTGCAAGTTTTGGATCGGTTTTCATGATCTCGCCTGCGAGTTTTGTAATGAGCCCAGTTGCGAGCCCCTCAGCGAGTTTGATTGAAACGTTGCCTACGATCCCATCTGTGATGACAACATCAGCACCGCCATCAAAGAGTGTTCGCCCTTCGATGTATCCAATAAAGTTTACGTCAGCAGCGTCGCGAAGCATATCGCGAGCATCTTTGAGATCACTTGTACCTTTTTGTTCTTCACCGCCAACGTTCATGAGCGCAACGCGTGGATTTTCAATTCCCAAAATTCGCTCAGCGTACACTTTTCCCATGACACCATACTGTGCAAGATGCACTGGCTTTGGTTCAATGTTCGCACCGACATCTATAAAGCATACTGTTCCAGCAAACGTTGGTACTGCTGCTGCGATTCCGGGGCGATGCACTTTTGGTAATCTTCGCAAGTACATTTGGCTTGCAGCAACAAAAGCGCCGGTATTTCCTGCGGAAATGACCGCATCGATTGGATTTTCTGATTTCTTACTTCCTGCTTTGCACAGTTGTACGAGCGAGCTATCTTGTTTTTGGCGGACAGCGTCTACAGGACTTTCGTCCATAGAAATTTCTTCGGTAGTACCGACGATTTCAATTCGAGATTGATCAACCCCAGAATTCTTTACGCCATCTTCAATAATTTTTTCGTCGCCAAAAAGTACAACAATGTCTTTGTCATGCAGGTGTTCAATTGCCGCAAGCGCACCCTCAAGAATAGGGTGTGGTGCGTGATCGCCCCCCATCACATCGACGCCGATTCTCATATTGTTTTAGGACCTACCCGAAGCCTTTACTTGAAGTCCGGGACGAACGTATCCACAACTTGGGCATGACCGGTGTGGCTGACGATTGCTGCCACAGTTAGGACATAGAGCAAGATTTTCACGGCTAAGAGCGTGATGCGATCGTCGTTTTCGCTTTCGTGCTGGAGATGTTCGTAATTTAGGGAGCATATCTTTGTACCTTTATTCGTTCCTGTGGTCATCAGCATGACCGTAAGTTGAACTGGGTATTGTACCAATAAACAACTCCGCTGGTTGTTTTCTGAGTCAAAAGGCGATATTTCGGGAAAAAACTACCTATGGGACAATTAAAAAGCACCTTGAACTACTACCATCAATTGCGAAAACATTCCGCAGGGTTGATTCTTTAGCTTGAAGGAATAAAGTGCAACCATTCTCCAAAGAGGAATTCGAGGCGAGCGGCCAAGAGTGCAATACGACCCATCACGGTGTAGCCAAAGGAAGCACCGAATGTAATCATTAGGAACCAGATACCAACTCGGGCAGTCACTCCTACAAACCCCTTATGCTCAATAGAGAAGAAGAAGTAAATCATCGCAGACAACGTAGCAACTGCGATGACAAGGTACTCGAATGATTTCCATAAATCAAATGAACCGTCAGATTCTTGCCACAAGGGTTGTATTCCCGCTTCAAGTTGCGCGAGCAAATCGGCTTCAACGGCACCAATCATTCTAAAACCTGCAGTAATGCCAATAAAGAATGCAATTGGCCAACGGCTAATCCAACCACCATTCGGAAGTAGTTGCCAGAGCAACATGACGATGAACATTGCAGGAATCAAGTACAAAATGAGATTCCCAGCATAGCTCCAACCTTCCAAGGATTCGATGACTAATCCCGGCAAGAACCAGCTCTGAATCGTATCTGGGAAGATTTTCGCAAGTAAGTCAGGCACGAAGACTTCCCAAATACCGACAACCATGACATAACCGGCCGATGTGCCTACCACCATTGCTTCTGCAAACTTATACGCAGGATTATCGCCAACTAAAAATGAAAGTATAAAAAGAGTAAACATAGCAGCAAGCCACAAACCAATTGTCCGTGACCAACTGAATACTGCTGTTCCATCTTCAATTTGGGCATCAATTTGACTGTATGGAACATTTGACCAAGTCATCCACTTAGGATCTTCTGGGTCTGCTTCTTCATAATCAATTTCTGCGAACACTGGTTTTCCATCGTCACTAACATCGACTTGTTGGTACGCATGCTTATGTTCTTCAACCCAAACCTGCCCTGTCCTAGAGGTAAACATACTGAATAAGAGCATTATTGCACCAAGCACAAAAATAATCCCCCAAATGAGCGAGTTAGAACTTTTTGGTGTGTGTTGGGACGTGTTCATGTATTTAATCCCCGCTTACGACTCATAAAGTAAATCCAGTTTCCTAAAATAATTAACACGACCATCAGGCTATGGGCAACTAACTGTGGACCCATTCTGCGTTTTGCTTCTTGAGCATCTGGGTTCGCTGCGATCGACGGATATTTTTGATCAATTGCTTGTTCATATTCTGCTGCAGCTTTAATTGCACCTAACACTCCATCTAGTTGCTCAGGGATGTATGGATACATTTGAGGCGCTTGAACACCGGTGCAACCTGATACTGTTGCAATATCGTATGGTGTCGAGGCGAATTGCACCCACTGTTTTGTGCCCGGATCTCCAGCACTCACATTGATAATAAGATCCATATCTTGTATGTTTTTTATGTTTTTTGTCATTGGAAGTTCATCCAATGATAATCCTGTTGAGTCCATTGGAAAAACCTCTCTAAAATTTGTTCCAAGCACTCGAATAATTACTTCGCCCCCTGCTTTATAGTCAAACTTAACAAAATCCTCTCCGTAAACCAAATCAGGATATTCAGCCCGGATCGTAACCAGCGATTCATCAACCATCGGAGAACCTAAAGGCCACAACGCCATGTAATATTGCTTGAGCCCCTTTATCGAGCAGTGTCTTGTAAATGCTTGTGCCATAGGCATAAGTTCACCTTCTGAGGCAGGATCGAAATCATATGAAAGCAGTACTTTCGATCCTTCAGGCAATTTTTCAATTGCATCAAAAACCATTTCGGTGTTTGGAGAAACTTCTTCAGGAAAATCCAACTTAAAAAGAATAGGTAAAGCAACTGACAATAACATTGAAAGAAAAATCCATCGTCTATCTAAATTTTGTAGTTTTTGTAACATGGATTAATCTTGCCCCAAATAAGAACGGTCGACACCAAAGAGAATGCGAAGTGAGGTTGCGACTGTGCCCAACGCAATCCCAATCATGATTGCTCGGTTACCCGCTGTGTTTGGTGCATCCATAATCCACTCTGTCAAATGATCGAATCTCAACCATTGCATTGATTCTGGTAACCAACCCTCAAACAACCAAACGCCCGCATATGTTCGGCCGAGCAAAATGATGCCTGCAGTCACCAGCAGCAATGTTGCTTCAACATTCTTCGCACGGAACGCTCTAAACGCAGCTGTTGCTACATAAAAAGCAAGCATTGCAAACATCATCGACGTTAATGGCACAATCATATGTTCGTAAATCCACCAAACTCCTGAGCCCTGAGTGAGGTAATACCCAGACCAACTGTAATTTGGGAAATTCGCATTTGGCGGTGCACCCATTTTGAATAAGCCAACAATAAGCACACCAAAGAAACAGACGATTGTAACAACGGAGTATCCCCAGCCCTTCCGATGACCAGACACTTTCATCAAGTGTAGTTTTACTAGATTACCGCCGCCTAGCACCATGGCGCCAACTGCAAGAATTTTAAACCATTCCTGTACTGTGTCAGACCATGTTTGAATTGCTGGAATGAAATATGCAACGAGAATTACAAATCCAGCAACGATCGCAATAGTTAAGGGAAGGAGTCTTTTCAAGAGTGATCTCCTTCCGAATCTTGTAATTCTGTTTCTACAGGTAGAAAACCATCTTTACCAAGTAAATTCTGTTTCATAAAGTCTCTTGCTTCCGTCCAAACGCCTTCCTCTGGCATGCCAGGTAAGGCCGCCACAGTCGCAATGAATAACCCAACAATAAGTACGACAACACTCAGGAACTTACCCCAATCTTGTCCTTTCAGAGAACCAATTTGAAGTGGATCGTCTGAAAGGTAAGCAGATGCGGCAAAGAACTCTTCGCCAATAAGAGTGTAGTCACAAGAAGCAACAAAGAACGGCAACTGGCTCGGCATCGCGGTACCAGCAACTTGAATTGCACCAATATGGTTCCCTGTTTCAGCAAGAATAAGTGATTCAGCATAGAAACCACCCATGTATATACAGGCGGCCGGTTCTTCGCGAACCATGTATCCAGTCACACCTGCAACAAAGGCAAACTGTTCATCAGTCAAGTAATGAATACGATCAGGTTGATAGGAATCCGGAGCACCAGCAGCAAGGTATGCCGCTTCAACTGTTTCACGTGCTGCAGCCATGACCAAGGAACGGCAAGTTGGTACTTCTATTTGTGCTCCATACTCAGCAGCAGTTTTTGCCACTCTAGAGAGAACCGTCAAACCTGCAAGAGTCTGAATTTCACTAATATCTTGAATGCCAGCAACGAATAAGACAGGGCGACCCATCTCAGTCGCTCTTCCGACCGCCTCATCGATAGCTGAAAGTCCAGCAATTTTTCGAACCCATAGTTTCCTTCCAGTTCTTGCAACGTTAATAAAGTATGCGACTAAACCACTAAAGATAACCGTAAACACTGCTAGCCAGCCTCGATACGTATTAAACCACTGCATTAGCGGTTTGGCATCAACTTGGGTTTCTAGCCAAGCCGATTTGCTTTGATTTGTATCAACTGATGCGATTCGATAAGCGTACGTCCAATTCACCTCAACAGTACGATCTGTCAATTCAGTATCACCTGCTGCGGGCTCTCCAATTGTCGCCCACTTATTAGAATTTTGGGTTGTATCAGGATTCTCTACTTCAACAGGTTGACCATCACTATCTGAAATTGTTTTACGCTGGATGATGTAAGACACGACGATTACGTTTTGGTCTTCTGATTGAGTCTCTCCAGCTAATGGACTCAATGGATCATTAAATGAGAGCGTCCATTGCAACTCAACAGCTTCCCCAGCATCGTTTGGTGCATCTTTGGCAACCAAGTTCGATGGTGGTGCTGGTGCCTGAGAAAATGCAATGCTTGTCATCGACATCGTAAGTGCATATGCAATGAGGTTTTTTTTAGGAGTTCTCATGATACTTCGTGGCACTTTCGGTAGTTAGGCTTCGATAAGTTCAACATTGGCCCTGGGTACAATAACCGATTCTCCTGAACTTAGTTTCACTTCAAGGACGCGAGCTTTAGAGCCAGAGCCAAGTACGTGTGGTTCTGGTGGCAGTCCACTTACCGTTCCTAGTTTGCCAAAGTACGGATCTCTAATGATTCTAAGCGGCAATCCAATTTCAAGATATCCGCCAACGTGTTCTTGTTCTTCTTCGCAATCCTCTGCCTCTAAGGGAATTATGATTTCTGGACGCATCACACCAGCGCGTATTTGGGTAGCTCCATTGACGGATGCTTCGTGCCCTTCAAATCGTTTAAGAAGACCAAACGTTCGATTCGCCATCGCGATATCACCAAAGCCCTCGGTGACAACAACTGTAATTCCTTTTTTCTCGCTTCCTGTAATTGCAACACCAAGGTCATAACCCAAGAATTCCTTGAGATCTTGATCGTCCATCCCGCCACCGATGAGTGCAGCAACGCCTACCTTTCGAGCCGCTTCGATTCCGTCGTCGGTAAGGCGAGCGCCGCCAATTACAACGCAACCATTCATATCATCCGAAATGTTCGCAGCAGTTAAAGTTTCATCGCAATTCTCTACAGCAAACTTAATTGGGCCGCATGTCTCGCCGCCGATTCCAAAAATTCCTTGAATAAATGCAACGTCAGCCTCGATAGTGCAACCGATTTCTGGGTTCACTGCTGTCACTGTTCCGGTGACATACGCCTTTACTTCTACTGGAATGTCTGGCCCGCGAAGGATCACTTGACCGGTGACATCTGAGACAGTTTCAATTGTTCCAGTGTAGGGCGAATTGTATTTCTTTTTGAACTTACCGAAGATGCCCGCCGTTTCTGCAATAGGTTCACCTTCTTCAACTTTGTCTCCTTCATTGTGGAGCATGAGACCCGCGACGTCTTTTGGAGGAACAGCAAGGAGGTTTGCCATATTAAGAGGGTATACATCTCCGGGCATGTAGGTTGCTGCGACGATTTTGTCAGCGTTTACCTTGTCACCTACATCTACCATTACTTCGCCTTTAATAGGGAGCATTCGAACAACGATGTGCTCCATTCGGTTTGTTACTTTTAGTCCTGGTGTATATGCATGTGCCATAATGATTATGCAGTTACTGCTGCTTGCTCCGTTTCTTCTTCCTGTTTTACTTCTTCATACAGCGCCATGTTTTCAACCCACCTAGCAATTGTTTGTTGACAATTTTGTCTATCTTCTGGCAACCCTAATGGACGGCCTCTAGCATCAATAATCAGACCAACAGTGCCACCTCTAACCTCATGGGTAACTTTTTTACCGTTACCACCGCCAAGGTCAAAGCCACGAGCAGGGTCGCAAGTAATAGTTGCTGTTTGCTCAGGTCCCATTTCGATGAGTTCAATATCACCAAAGTTGCACGAGCCAGATGCATTCATGTCGCCTGAGAGTGTCCAAGAGAAACATGGTTTGCCTTCTTTGCCAAGCCCCTTTGCTGCGATGCAAGTGCCAAGGTAAATCAAGCAGTCACGCTCAAAGACCTGCGCGGCTGCTTCTGGGTGAACAGCGGAAAGCACACCAAGATGTGGCATCATAAAGATTGAGTCCTTGGCTAGGTTTGTGCAACCCTCTGGTTCAAACGCATCAACAAGGAGCATCGCTGTTTGGTTCATGCTTGGTGCGTGGGAGAGTACACCACCAGAGGCAACAAGCAAATTGAGTGTCATGTTATTAACAATGGTTGCACCTGCAGTTTGTTGACTAAAAGTATCGCCAACAGTTCTTTGTTGTTGCACACCTTTGAGAGTCGTTGCAAACTCTTTGTGTTGTTTATAAGCAAGGCGCAGAGCTTCGCGTGCAACGGCTTGCTCAAAGATAAGTGATTCAAGCGATTGTGGAATCGTTGTTGGTCGAATCATTTTGTTCTTAACGCGATTGCGAAGTTGTCGTTCATCCATATCGAAATGCACCCAACGCAATACGTTTGGCATTGTTGCCTCTGCGCAGACATTTGAGATGGAATAACTCATGCCGAGGTTTGCAGAGACTGTTCGGTTAAATGTTTCGTCAAATACGCTGAAGACGTCAGTTGTTGCACCGCCAATGTCAACACCAACAACATTAATGTTGTCTTTCTTTGCAATTGTTTGGAGAATGTCACCAACTGCACCGGGGGTTGGCATGATGTCTGCGTCTGTCCAATCCATGAGCATGTCGTAACCAGGAGCGTGTGCCATCACATGCTCAAGAAATACGTCATGAATTTTGTCTCGAGCTGGGCCAAGGTTTTCTTGTTCAAGTTTTGGACGCAAGTTTTCAACGATCGCAAGATCAATCCAATCCTCCTGCAAAGTTGCTTCCACTTCATCTGATGCCATTTTGTTACCTGCAAAGATGATTGGCATTTCGTATTCACTGCCAAAGCGAGGTTGTGGCTTTGCGGGCGCGATGAGTTCGGCGAGTTGCACAACCTTTTCAGTTGTACCACCGTCAGTTCCACCTGAAATCAGAATCATGTCTGGGCGAAGTTCACGGATTCGTTGGATCTGTTCGTGTGAGCGACGCTTATCGTTTGAAGAAATAACGTCCATCACAATTGCGCCAGCACCGAGTGCCGCACGCTTTGCGGACGCAGCAGTCATTTCTGCGATCACACCAGCAACCATCATTTGAAGACCGCCGCCTGCACTTGATGTTGAGATGTACAAATCACAGCCATCAGAGCCCTGAGCGGGTTGTTTGATTGTTCCGTCTTCGTTGGTAAGTTGCCTGCCTGCAAGTTCACCAACTTCTGTAACAGAATTTGTTACGCCGATTGTTACATTTGCAAATGGTTTTTCTACAGTTGTTGGTGCTTCACCACGATATGTTTGGCGATAGGTGCCATCCACTTTTTCAATAAGGATTGCTTTTGTAGTTGTACTTCCGCAATCGGTTGCGAGAATGACATTAATGTTTTCTAAATCGATCGTCATGATGTGGGTTCTTCTGGTTTGTTCGGAGTCTCGTCCATCTCGTTTTCTAATTCTTCAATACGGTTTCGGATCCAATCAATCGAACCGCGATGTTCTAAAAACTCCGCTACTGCTTTCCAGCTGTCCGCTGGGACAAAGGCCGCTATAAGCGGAGTAAAAAAATGCATTGTCTGCGACCCAACAAAATTGAGGGGCCGACCCATCTCTACACCAATGATCGCTGGCGTTGTTAATCCACGGCGAATGATACCCTTACAAAGCTTGTCTATGGCGTTTTTTTGCTGCTCAGTTGGATTAATTGAACCGGGATCTTCAATATGAAATGCATGTTTCCATCCTTTTTTCATATTGCAACCTCTGTTCCTAGACGAGCCTTGATCGCTGCCACAATTTTGTCTTGGTCAGCACCATAAAAGACCGCAATTCCTGACCATCCGTCAAGATTGGATGGCTTCTTGCGACTGAAAAGGAAACACGCTTCTTTGAAAAAAGTTGCTCGTCTGATTTGTTCCCAAGTATAGAACTTCGTTCGAAGCGGATATTTAGCCTTCAAACCGTCTTCAGAGATCGTAAAGCGGGTTGTAAAGAGAAATGTCGATTGCGTTCCGACAAGAACAGCGATCATGCAAAGCCCAAGAACCAAATTGGTAGTGATAATCAGGGACCCACAAAGGAGAATGATGCACCACGCAAACACCGCTTTTCTGGGGTGGTTCTTTGCTGGGCATGCAGTCCATTTAATCTCTTCTGTTGTTTTTTTGTCATCCATATGCTTGAACCTCGCATTCTAGCAAATTTGACCCGTAGTCAACTTGACCCGTGGTCAACTTGACTACGGGTCAAATTGGCGTTGAGGGTGATTCGGCCAGCGTCCGTTTGAATAATGAGGTTGTGGAGGGGGTCGATGGAGAGGACGGTGCCCGTGATAGAGGTATTTTTAGAAATAAAGGTCTGTGTTGTACCAACGAGGATGTCTCGACTTTTCCAGAGGGAAATTGCAGATTCCCTATCAAGATCGCGAGCGGAGAAAATGGCTGAAACGATCAAGTTTGCAACACTCGCTCGATTAAGTTCAGAGCCAAGTTCTGAAAGAACTACACCATTTGGAACATTATTTTTTTCAACATTCACCCCAACACCTACAAGGCAAACGCCCTCTCGTTGTTCGATCAAAATGCCTGCAAGTTTTTTTCCATCTATATATAAATCATTTGGCCACTTGATACCAACCGATTTCGGAACTATTGAATCTAGTCGTTCAGCGAGCACTGCTGCAACTGCAATTGAAAGTTGAGGTGTTGCTTCATTTAAAACAACCGTCACCGAAACTCCACCGCTCGAATCCCACTCGTTTCCACGACGACCTCGGCCAGCAGTTTGATGTAATGCCGCGCACACATCTCCCACTTTTAATTGATGATCAATTGCTGCATCCTGTGTTGATGTTGTTTCTTCAAGAACTACAACACGCCCCTCACACTGAATCACCGATTCCCAACGTGCAACTTCACGCATCGATTGCATCGAGTCCAATGTCAAGCCAACGAGAACGGTGAATCAAACCACCAACTGCAATTCGATCGACACCCGTTTCGGCAATCATCCTTGCTGTATCAATTGTGATGCCGCCTGATGCTTCAAGTAATATTTTTGGTGACTGAGAATTTTTCAAAGCAACTGCTTTAAGAAGCATCTCGGGACTCATATTATCTAGTAAAATAATGTCTACATCAAGTTTAAGAACAACAGCAAACTGTTCCATCGTGTCAACTTCAACCTCTACAAATGACAGGTTTCTATCTTCTCTTGCATGATCAATCGCTTTGCCCAAACGATCTTCGAGCGCATCGATCGGAATTTCGGCTATATGATTATCTTTATACAAAGCAGCGTCATGCAAACCAAGTCTATGCAAGGTTCCTCCCCCGCATCCTACTGCGTATTTATCTAGCATCCGCAATCCAGGCGTTGTTTTACGCGTATCACAGACTTCGCAGTTCGTTCCCCGTAATGCTTCGACAAACGTTGCGGTTTGCGTTGCTACTCCACTGGCATATCCCAAAATATTTAACACAGTTCTCTCGACAGTAAGAATAGATTGCATATTACCTTCAAGAACAGCAATCAAGCCATCAACACGATCCCCATCATTACACTTTGGATGTAAAACAACATCACTAAACAAATGCGACGCTTGCATCAACACATGTAAACCAGAGAGAACGCCCGCTTGCCTCGCATTTACTACAAAAGAGCCAAACGTTTTAGCATCCACAATGGAAACCGAAGTGATATCACCCTGTGAGGTACCATCTTCTTCTAGACAACGATTAATCAAATCTTCACACCATGAAGGTGAAAGAAGTTGTGCCACATCATCAATCATTCCTATGCTCCTCAATACGATCACCCCTTGAAACACTATCTAGAACATGAACAATCGGTGAACCGCCGCATACTGAAACTCGGCTTCCATCGGGCGAAATTGCGATTTTATCAAGCTCATTTGCCACCGGCAACGAAACTATTTTGTGCAGCCTTTTCGTGTCCCAAATATGGAGAGCGCCATCACGACTTGTCATCAAGATTCGAGTTCCATCTGGCATTACGGAGAGATCCCTTATAGACGCACCTTTTGACTGGGCCGTTTTTACAACTTTGCCTGTTGTTGCTTCAAGAAGTTGCACTACGCCCTGACTAGTTACTGCTATTAAATAAGTTGTTCGAGGAACAACATCCATAACATAAACGTCAGATCTTAAAGATTCAGATGACCAAACTTGTTTGTCACTTCGAAAATCAAATGCGGACAATTCCTTACCGGATGCAGAAACAAAAAGCAGCGAGTTAAAAACAGAAAAGTCAAGATCAAGAATTAAACTGCCGCCAAAGTCTTTTGCGAACAACTGTTCTGATGTTTGCAAATTCCACACACTCACACTTCCATCTACAGAACCTGCAGCAACATATAGTCCATCTGATGAAACAGAAATGGATGTGATCTCCGAATTCAACTCTCCAACTACTTCTCCTGCCTTAAGGCCACTTACATCCCACATTCGAATTACACCAAACATATCACCGGTTATCACTTTGTTTAAAGTGGGAATGACATCAAGGACTGTAAGTTTTTGGTAGGTTGGAGTTGGGATAATGGTTATTTTCCCTGTGGTAATATCAACGATTTGCAAATTACTTGAGACATGTGAAACAATGGCAACATGTTCTGCATCAGTAAAAACTACATCTGTAGCAGGTAGACCTGACTCCACATCAATCGAAGTCACTGGAGGTTGCCCTATTTCCCACCATCGCACTTCGCCGTCCTTGCCAACAGACACTGCTCGGTGGTTATCGAGTTTCTTTACACTCCAAACCATACCGATATGCCCACGCAGCATGTCTACAAATTGCTGGTCAGCAATTGACCACGTTGTCAAAATTCCATTCTCGTGTGCAACAACAAGATACTCACCAACCACTGCAATTCCTACTGGATCTCCATGCTGCAACTGAACAGAAACTAGAAGTTCATCAGTTTCAACATTCCAAAATTTGACAACATCACCACCAGCAGAAACAAGAGTATTCGAGTCTGTAAATTCAACACCGAATATGTTTTTATGATGTGTACCAAGATGTTTTGGTTTTTGATGATTCAAATGAATCACATACACATTACCATCAACAAGACCAACAGCTGCACGCTGAAGAGTTTCGTTCCAATCTATAGTCATCACAAGACTGTCAAATTGAGAAACTGTATTTATAAAATCCCCACCTGCACTCCATAACCTAACAGACCCATCTGCATGCCCTGACAACATTCTATCATCATCAAGTATTGTGGATGTCGAGAACGAAGGCAGGTCAACCTGTTTTATTGTCAAAGTATTATCTGATAAATTCAATGAGCCAAGTTGTCCATCAACCGTCCCAAGAAACATTCGAGAATCATCACTTGAAAGAGCAATTGTTTGCACCTTGCTAGGCATGTACAAATCAGAGGAAGTTTTCATTTTTTCGTCAAGGATAAGTGTTCTGCCATCTTCTGCGGCCACGACAACATGATCGCCAGAATTAAATGTACCAATAATTGTTGGACGATCACCGATTCCCCAGTGGAGAACAGACTGGTCAGTTTCAGCGTTCAAATATTCCCATTCCCAACCACGCTGAAATTCATTTACCAATAAAAGTTGTTCGCTTGCCATCGACCACGATCCGCTACTCATCGCAACCTGAGCAGAACCAAGTCTCGCTGCATATTCATTCTGCTGAGTAATCAGCAGATTTTCACCCTTCACTCGCAATGCCTCTTCCAATTTATTCTGACCAATTTCTGCTTCAATGTATCCCCACAATAACCCGATCATTCCAATAATAATCGCAGCAAAAACAATCAAACCCGCCTGGAATTTAAGCCTATTTCGGCGAGCATAAAGGCGGATGATGGAAAAAGTTGATGGGCGTTTTGCGTGAATTGGTTCGTCAGTTAGATACCGTTGAAGATCTGCTCCGAATTCAGCAACCGAGGCGTACCGATTTTCTCGATCTTTTGCTAACGATTTCAACAAAACAAATTCTAATTCAACAGGGATATGCTGGTTTATTGATGTGGGCTTTGTTGGTGGAGTATCACGAATAACTTCTGGTGCTTTGTAAAGGGGAATGCCTTTCAATTCGTAAGGAAGTTGACCTAACAACAGTTGATACAACACTACACCAAGTGAATACACATCCGTCCTTACATCCACGTCATGCGGATCATCGCCGCACTGTTCTGGGCTAGACCATTGCAATGTTCCAACGAACCGGCCGTCGGCTGTCATTGTGTTTTGATCTTCATCTGAATCTGAAAAGAGAGCAACGCCAAAATCAATTACTTTTGGCTTACCAGCGATGTTGATAAGTAAGTTCGATGGTTTTAGATCACGATGTATGACTCCTCGCCCGTGTCCATACTGAACAGCATCACAAACCAACAAAAAAAGTTCTAGTCGTCCCTTGATACTGAGTTCTGATTCATCAGCGTATTCTGTAATTGACTGACTTCCTGCAACATATTCCATTGCGAAAAACGGCAATGGTTTACCGTCGTGAACTTGATGACCCGACTCATACACCTGCGCAATACCAGGGTGTTGCAAGCGGGCAAGCATTTCGCTCTCCATTTCAAAACGATGCAAAGTTGTTTCAGATGCTGCTGCAGACTTTACAATTTTGAGGGCAACGGATCGATGGGGATTTGTTTGCCGCGCTTCATATACATTACCCATACCCCCTGTTCCAATGACTCGGATGATCTCAAACTGACCAATAAAACTACCGATCCACTCATCACCCCGTGCCCCTACCTTTGAATCTAACCATGCAGAATCTGCGGTTTCACCATCAAATGTTTCCGCCAACGGATCAGTATCACCTGAATCTGTTCCTGATTCTGTAATTGGTTCATCAGACATGTGCTCTCATGATACCTGACAAGCGACCATTTTATCTATCGATTAAATGGCTTGTAATCTCATTCGACAATGCTTCTCCATCAGTGAGTTCTTCGGGAATCCACTCCATAGAGAGACCCCTGTCGCCAAATCTTGGAATAATGTGAAAATGCACATGGTCAACTGCTTGGTGCGCATCTGCTCCATTGTTTTGCAAAATGTTATACGCAGTCGCACCAGTTGCTGCCACAACCGCCGCAGAGACTTTTACAAGCGCGTTCCCTAGGGCCGCGCCGGATGGTTCGCTAAGTTCGTGCATATATGCAACTGCTTCTTTTGGAATCACGAGCGTGTGTCCCTTGCTTAAAGGCGCAACATCGAGAAATGCAAGGACAAGATCGTTTTCATAAATTTTATGACAGGGGATGTCACCATTAATTATTTTTTCAAAAAGTGTTGTCATCGTAATGATTCCTTAATTACTGCTTGCGCCGAAGCGAGCCTCGCAGTTGGAACTCGAAATGGGGAACAACTCACATAGTCTAATCCAACTTCATGACAAAATTCTACCGAAGACGGGTCGCCGCCGTGTTCACCACAGATACCAATTTTCAATTTTGGATTTGTTTTACGACCACCTTTGCAACCCATAGATACAAGTTTGCCCACCCCGCCGCGATCAAGGTGCTGGAACGGATCACGCTCGAGAACACCCCCATCTAGGTAGTGTGGAAGGAAGGAATTAATGTCATCTCGGCTAAATCCGTAGGTAAGTTGGGTAAGGTCGTTTGTCCCAAAACTAAAAAAGTCTGCCACTTCAGCAATTTGTTCTGCTACAAGTGCAGCCCGTGGAATTTCAATCATGGTTCCAATTGGGATATTCAATTTCCCTTTAAAGCGTTCCTTTTTCGTAATCATTTTAATTATTTCAGCAGCAAGTTTGCGAAGTTGCTTTAGTTCTTCTTCAATTCCAACAAGAGGAATCATTATCTCGGGCCGCGCATCAATTCGTTTTCGTTTGCACGCAATGACTGCTTCGGTTATTGCAGTAACTTGCATAGCCAATATTTCTGGATACGTCACAGCAAGGCGGCACCCACGATGACCAAGCATTGGGTTAAATTCATGCAATTGTTCAACACGATGCTTTACTCTCGAGGGCTTGATGCCCATCGCGTCTGCAACTTCTTTTTGACCCACGCGATCATGAGGTAAAAATTCGTGCAGGGGAGGATCGAGCAAACGCACGGTAACAGGCAAACCTTTCATCGCGGTAAAGATGCCAATAAAGTCGTCTCGCTGATATGGCATCAAACGAGCAAGCGCTTCTTCGCGTTTTCCTTTTGTTTCAGCGAGAATCATTCGTCTCATCGCAAGGATACGGTCACCTTCAAAGAACATGTGTTCTGTTCGAGTAAGACCAATGCCTTCAGCGCCGAAAGAACGCGCACGTTTTGCGTCTGTCGGGGAATCAGCATTCGTCCGAACATTCATTCGCCTTCGTTGGTCAGACCACTTCATGATAGTGTCAAAGTCACCGCTGAGTTTTGGCTCATGTCTATCAACAGAACCAAGCATTACTTCACCAGTGCCACCATCAATAGAGAGCACTGATTTTTCTGTATATTTTTTACCGTCGATTGTGACGCATTTTTTTGTTGCGTCGATATGCAATGCTGAAACACCAGCAACGCAGCATTTTCCCCAACCTCGAGCAACAACAGCTGCGTGGCTTGTCATACCGCCAGTCGATGTCAAAATACCAACAGCGTGATGCATCCCATCGATATCTTCTGGTGAAGTTTCTTTTCGAACGAGTAACACACTCTCGCCGGCTTCAGTTCTTTGCACTGCATCATCCGCAGAAAACGCAAGCGTTCCTGTCGCTGCTCCTGGGGAAGCAGGCAAACCCTTTGCAAGCGTTTCAACTTTGTGTTTGCTTTTCGCTGTAAAACTTGGAAGTAATAATTGAACAAGATCGACTGCAGGAATTCGAAGTAACGCTTCGTCTTTTTTGATCATGCGGCTTCGAACCATATCTACAGCTAATTTTACTGCAGCGGCTGCGGTCCGTTTACCAGTTCTTGTTTGCAACATCCAAAGTGTACCTCGTTCAATTGTGAACTCGATATCTTGCATATCTCTGTAATGTTTTTCAAGAGTTTTCTTTACTTTAAGAAGTTCGTTATAAATACGACTGTTCCACTTCTTCATTTCAGAGACCGGTTTAGGTGTTCGGATGCCTGCGACAACGTCTTCACCTTGCGCATCAATTAAAAATTCTCCAAAAAACTTATCTTCACCTGTTGATGGGTTTCTAGTAAATGCAACACCTGTTCCACAATCATTACCCATATTGCCAAATACCATCACTTGAACATTCACAGCGGTTCCCCGTAATCCAGTGATGTCATTAATTTGTCGGTAAGTTTTTGCGCGGTGCGTATTCCAAGAACGAAAAACTGCTTCGACTGAAAGTGTAAGTTGCTTGATCGGATCTTGTGGAAATTCTTTTCCAACGTGACGCCGATACACTTTTTTGTATCGATCGCAAACTTCCTCCAATCCTTCGGCGGACAGTTCGGTATCTAAAGTTACTTTATGTTTTTTCTTTACCTTGTCAAATTCTTTTTCAAATTCTTCATGTTCCATCCCCATGACAACGTCACCAAACATATTGATAAGACGGCGGTATGCATCCCAACCAAATCTCGCATTGCCTGTAAGTTCAATCATGCCAAGCACCGCATCGTCGGTGAGACCGAGGTTAAGAACGGTGTCCATCATGCCGGGCATGGAAACAGCTGCGCCAGATCGAACAGAAACAAGAAGCGGATCGCTTTTGGAACCAAACTTTTTGCCAGTTTCTTTTTCAAGTTGTTTAATCGCTTTGATCGTTGCTTCGTTAAGACCACGAGGCATGTTTGAGTCTTCGCGGTAGTACGCTTCGCACATCGTCGTTGGAATCGTAAACCCAGGAGGAACTGGCAAACCGATTGATGTCATCTCAGCAAGATTTGCACCTTTGCCACCAAGTAACTGCTTTTGAGTCGCATTACCCTCGGTTTTGAGCGATCCCCAACAGTACGTCATTTTGGGCTTTCGAGTCGTTTTTTTCTTTTTTGCGGTGGCTGTGGCCATTATATAATTCTCCATAATTGAGCGCAAGAGCGCGGATGATACCGTAGAGGTACACTCTCCACACTCTCATGACGCATCTATCTTCTGACCAATTTACGGTTCTCCCAACAGATGCTGTCAAGTTGCATAACTTCGCAAAAACTCCGTTTGAACTTGCCAAATCTTGGTCAAAAGATGAGCCTTTGATCGCTTTAATTGCTGGAAATGGTGAGAGTCGGTGGTCTAGGTGGTCGATCATAGCGCCTGCGACCGGCAGGCGATTGACTGTACTATCTGAAGAGGACTTATTGGTTTTTCAAGAGGAACTGAACTCGATTACACACAAGTCGCTGGTTCCGGGATGGATTGGGTATCTCGGATATGAACTGGGTGGATGTTTTGAACCAGAGGTCCGTGCTTCAAAAAAGAAACAGAGCGAATGGCCATTAGCTGATTTTATTTGGTGTGACCAGTGCCTAGTTCATGATTCAGAAGACAATAGTTGGTGGTCAGTTGGTGGTTTTAAGCCGCAGGAATTTAGACATGACCAATATGAAATGCAGTGTGAAGAATTGATTGATGTTGAAGGAGATGCACAATTCGAACATGCTGTTGAGAAAACGAAACTATATATATATGAGGGAGATATTTTTCAAGCGAATATCACGCGGCGATTTTCTGCAAATGTCTCTGGAGATATTCGAAGTGCTGCACTCGATACGCTTGCCACTCCTGGTGGGTGGTTTGGTGCGTGGATTGAATTTGCAGATGGCAATTGCCGCTCGCTGCTCTCATTAAGTCCTGAGTTGTTTATAGAATTCGACGGCAATTCACGTAGTGTAGTGACAAGACCAATGAAGGGAACGCGACCGATTACTGATACTCCTGAGACATTACTTCACTCTGAAAAAGATTCCGCGGAGTTGCACATGATTGTTGATTTAATGCGTAATGATTTAGGACGAGTGTGCGAGTTTGGTTCCATGCAAGTGACGGAGTCGCGTGCAATTGAGCAGCATCCTACTGTGTGGCAATGTATAGGTGAAGTTCGAGGGAAAATGCGTGTTGAAACATCGATGTATGATTTGATTGCTGCGACATTTCCTGCTGGTTCAATTACAGGTGCACCTAAAATTCGGGCAATGCAAATAATTGATGAACTTGAATCGACTGTGCGAAGTGCGTATTGCGGTTCTATTGGAATCATCGGCGGCTCTATGTTGCTCAATGTTGCAATTCGAACAGCTGCGTTTCACGGGACTGGTTCAACGAGTCAATTTCAAGGTTCTCTTGCATATGGAACTGGCTGTGGAATCGTTGCGGATTCTGTTGTATCTGAGGAATGTGAAGAATCGCACGTGAAAACAAATGTGTTGCGATCGTCGGCAATTTTTACAGCAGGACTCGCGACTTAGACTGATTCTGGTAATTCCCAGGGAGTTTCTAATTCTTCCACTACTGAGCGTTTTAATGAAGTTCGAACCTTGATAAGTTCTTTATACGCCAACATGTCATCAGACCACCACCGTGGTTTGAGTGATGTCCACCACCAATCAGGCTCAACAAGATAGGGCGGCTGAATGCCGTGGTTCCTCAGCCACGCACTTGACCATCTCCACTGTTTAGGTGTTCTTGATAGACTTGCTTTTACCGGGTTCTGCACAACATACATCCATGTTTTTGCTAAATGCTCACCGCCGCCAACTTCCTTTGAGAAAAATCGACCTTGCCAAAGCGGACCTACCCTGCCGTACCTTCGATTAAACCATTGCGCGTACATACCCTGAAACCATTTTGCCCACAAACTCACATCTTTCCCTTTTATTGATTTGATAATGATGTGATAATGGTTCGGCATGAAGCAAAAAGCGACGATTTCAACGGAGTATTTTTCACAAGCACGTTCAAGTAATTCCAGGAATTTACAATAATCGCTTGCGCAGAGATAAACCGTGCGTTTTTCAACGCCTCGGTTGACGATGTGATAGTAGGAGTTGTCCCTAACATTTCTCTTTTGTCTTGCCATGTGCGAAATGTATCGCCATATTTCTACATTCCTGAAATCCACGCCTTTTTTCTGGTCACTTTTTACACTTTTGTACTTTTTCCACAAATACTTCTCCGACCAGACACAATTTCTATTCTGCGACTCGACCCTGATTGAATTGGACCTGACCCTGGGGTCAGGTCCAAGAGTCAAGGTCCAAGAGTCAAGGTCCAAGAGTCCGGAGTCCTAGAGCCTGGGGTAAACCTTTGTAGGTCGGAATGGTTCCAGAGTGGGATCATGCTGAAGCGCGGAATTGTTCGCGTTGTTGAATTGCAACAGCGCGGGTAATTTGCTGCACAACAAATCTGCGGTGGGATGGATTAAATGAGAAATCAAATGCCATACCCATATAAGTAGATCCACCCGCTTCAAGATGCCAATGCATTTGCTTCGCCGTCACGCAGAGAGGAGGACCATCTACGCCTGGTAGGGGAAATCTCAGCCAAAAGAGACGATGTCTCCCAATACCACTCGCTTCAGAACCAGCTATTTGCAAACCAACGCCACCACCGCCAATATTGACAAGAGTAGCGGGTAACATCGGTCCCACATCAGGCATTGCGTCCTCGGCATCGATCGATTCTGGTTCAGTACACCCGCTGATCATTCGCTCAATTCGTAATTGACAAAGCCGCTCCGCCAACACTACTGATCTTGGATCAAGCAACGGCCAAACAGAAACATCTGGGAGAATTAGAGAATCTGTGCTAATTCTGAAATCACGACGTCGTTGACACCGCTCCATCGTTGAAGGCATTGAAAGCTTAAGTCCTGCAACTTCCCTTCCTCTTGATCGAACTATTGTTGTACCCACACAACTCGTTCTGCACATCCAACGATTTTGTCCAATTGCCATAATTCCTAGTAATTGCACACCTTTCGTCAGCGGTAATGGTTCGCCCGCAGCGGTTGGCATCTCAACTAAAATTTCATCTTCAGTCATCCCGATCAATTTCGCCCTCCAAATAAAGTCGCTCCCAATAGGACCTGGTGGTGCCAACGCTATTTGTAAAGAACCTTTGTGATCGACAAGTTGTTGTAGGCATCGACGCCATCCTGATGTTCGGGATCGTTGTGCTGGCATGTTTAACACTCCGTGGATTAGTCTTTAAGAAAGTGCGACACAATGTCGCCACTTACTAATCAATCGGTAGAGTTCATGACACAGTGCATTCTCGTTCGAGGATTCAGATTTTTGAAACCCGCATGACCAATACTCCCCCACCAACCGGCATAACCCGAGGGCTTTCTGGGGGCGATAAGTCGCTCAAGCGTGCAGCAAGTTCAAGTTCTCCCATCGTCCATAGCCGCATGAACCGATCATCTTTCCCAAGTTCCCAATTTTGAGGCTGCACATCATCACCTTCGCGGATAGTAAAAACAGGATCATTTCCAGACCATACTAATTGTAAGGTTTCCTCTTCATTCACACCATTACACCAACGCCCCTCAGCAATTTCTGGCCAAAGATCACGCGGGATATCATCGATGATGATCATACCGGCGTCACTCAAAGATTCCCTGCATATCTGCAACAGGTGCACGCCTTCGTGTACGTCTGCAAAAAGCATGAACGTATTCCCACAACAAATAATCACATCAAAAGGATCATCTACCGGGAGCATTTCAAGCACATCCCCGTCAATCAACCTCGCATCAACATCTGCATCTGCGCATACAGCCGCACATGCGCTGATTGCATCTGGATCATTATCTACTCCTGTCACTTCGTGTCCGGCAAGTGCCG
The DNA here is from genome assembly GCA_964474235.1 of uncultured Isosphaeraceae bacterium. Lineage (GTDB taxonomy): Bacteria > Planctomycetota > Phycisphaerae > Phycisphaerales > SM1A02. The sequence continues at coordinate 7,585 of CAYYRP010000011.1, read as the reverse complement.
CAGGAACCAACACGCGACCATTCCCACACCCAATCTCGAGAATTCTCTTTGGAGAATCGCCAAGCAAGGACAATATTTCTTTAATTTGAACCTTAGAAAGTTCTTCCTCCATTGGCATCCACTCGTTCATGGTTGATCCGTTCGCAGCGCACTCGAAAATTCGGAAACAATTTTCAACATAGCGAGCCGTTGTTTTCTACCTAATTGAGCGTCACCGAATCTAATGTGATAATACGTTTTAGTCAATGTACGCAATAAACTTTCTGCTTCAGTGGAGATGTGAATCGACTGAACCCATGTTCTTGCTGGTTGCCATGAAGGTTTTTTGTAACCTTCGGTAGCAAGAATACGCATGACTTCCACGTAAAACTCTACGCTAATAACAGTTGATGTAGATGCAGATGAATGCAACTTCAGTGTTTTACGAACTCTTCTACGACGAGCAATCACAACAACAAGAACGATCGTTGTCCCAACAATTGAACCAGCAACAAGGACAATCCACAGCAAACCACCCGAACCAATGTCAAACCAATGTACAATTTCCGCTCCAACAATTGTTGTTTTGCTCCAAACTGCATCTGTTTTTTCACGCCAAAGTGGAAAAACTTTATCCATCAAGTGGCGTTGGTTATCTGCATCAAAACCTAAAACACCTAATTTCCATTCTCTATCAAGTCGAAACCAGGCGAAACGCAGGGCTTCAAGCCATCCAAGGGATTGATGTGCTGTTGGGGATCCTGTCAAAGGAGGAGTAGGGTCAAACGCTCGCCACAAACCATCTGCAACTTCTGTTTCTACCCAAGCATGTGCATCGCTGTCTAACACAATGTACTGATTGGTCGTCGCGTCCCACCGATCGGTCAAGTAGCCTGTCACAATTCTAGCAGGCAATCCAACTGTATCGCACATTGCAACCATTGATGCTGCAAAATATTCACAATGTCCCGATTGCATCGTTAATAAAAATGCTTCTGTTGGGTCCTCGTGATTATTCATAAACGCATATTCATCAGGAGCAAGGAGTGACTGATCCGTTGAATATTGAAACGCGTTCGATGTCAAATAATCAACAAATAACTGCGAAACTTTTGTTTTTGTCTCTTCATCTTCTTTTAAAACAAAATCACTTTTAATTTCGTTTTCTTGAAGAATGCTAATAGCCAGTTCTGTGACAGCTTCATTTTGATACTGCCCCGGTTGTGTTTCTGTTGAATCGGATGAAATATATCTCTGAAGATCAACTCGAACACTGTATTGTTTTGGAAATGTTGAGACAGGACTAATAGTCATTGTATGACGTGAATTGTCATACATCAACATTACTGGTTCATCTATTTCAATTCCTACTGGTTCATAAAGTGAATAAATGTTGATTGAAGGACGCTGAAGTGCTACGCGCATGGTGAAGTAGTTTTGTTTTTTGTCAATTACAAATGGAGCATATGTATCTGCATCTACTTTTATTTTTTTTGAAGTAAGACGGCTACCTGCAACCCAAACTCCTTCGCCCTCATACCTTTCAAGAACAGCGCCTCGCAAACGCAATGGTTCAGGTAATTGAAAAACCACACCATCGCTATCAACGAGTTGCACAACCATTACTTGTTCCTTGCGAATAGTTAGGTAGCGATCAGGAGAAAGTTCAAGACGGGAAATGCCAGCATTGACTTTGCCCAGATGCCGCGATTCATCTGTAAAACTTCGTGGAATAAAATAGAATGTTACAACTGAGAACATGAGTCCAACGAGAAGTAACACTGTCGCTGTTCGCCGAAATGCTGCACGCGCCTTTCTGCCAGTAACTGGGCGAGTCCAAGGAACACCGTGTGTTTTTGGAACTGCTGCGTACCGCTCCAGTCGCATTGTCTCAACACCGTAGTAAAGTTGATACAACATGAAGACCCATGCAGCAAGACCACCCCAAAGTACGAGCAAAATACCGAAAAGGAGATCGGTTGCGTACAAACCTGCGAGAGTCATCAATACAATGCTGAGAATTAATTCTTGCGCATCATTTTGCACTGATTTTTCGCCATAAAGTTTAATTACAGTAAGCCAAACAAAAAATTGTCCTAATATTTGTGTGAGATTCTCGATCGCTAGTTGAGAATTAAATAAAGTTATTGCTAACGCAAACGCAACAGCAATCCGAGATGCCCATGTTGGTAGCAAGGTTGAGCGAGGTCCTTCCGTGAAATACCAACCGAGTAGTACAAGTGTGGATGAAACAAAAAGCATCCATACATTACCGAGTGCGACGCATTGCGCAATGACAGCAAAGAGCACAAGAACAAGACGAAGCAATCGATAATGCTTCAATATTCTCATGCCACGTCCTCGTTCGAGTGCACTTTTAAATCATCAAATTGAGAGCCTGTAAAAAACCAGGTGTTTCCCGACAAACCAAGTTTTTGTGATCGATCTGGTCGAATTACTACCCGACCAACTCGCTCAAAATTACGAAGATGATGCGTAGATGCAGAGACACGATTTTGATCAAGGTCAATACGGGCGAGTACACCTAGGAGACGGTCGAGATGGCGAGGGCCCGAACGCAAGCCGACATCACGTTGTGTTGGAACTCCCAAAACAGTTAGCGCAAATTCATGTCCTTGACGAAGCGCTTCGGCTAAGAGAGAGGCAGCGAGACTGATCGTCTTTTCTTCAGTATTTCTTGCATCTTCTTCACATTGCAAGGAATCTGTTGGAGTGGTGAGATCTAGAATTACTCTCAACCGTGGAGGTGATGGACGAGATCTTTCAATGCAAACGAGTGATTCCCGTTTTGATGAGGCTTTCCACGCTATACCTCCTAGGCTATCCCCGCTTCGAAATTCACGGATACCATAAAATTCTTCTCCACCCCTTCCACGTCTCATACTTTTTTGTCCAATTGGTCCATCAGACACGACTGCTTGCAAGACACTCGGTTGAAGTTGAATAATTTCTGGCTGAACAAGAACTTGCCACTGCTGGTTAATGACTTTAGATGAATGAATCATGCCAAATGGAAATGATGTTCTCACTCGAATTCGATCAAAATTAGCAACGCCTCGTCTTGTTGGCCAAAAGATGGTATCGGTTCGAACTACTTCTTTCGGTCCAACTTCCATCACCCATGCAACTGCATTGCGAAACCGATCTGACCAAGTTCTCCGCGTATCAAGTTCTTGAATCCACAAACTAAAAGCAGGTTGAAAACGAGCAGTATTCTGAACGTCATACCCAACAGTGAAAGGCTGCCCCACTCTGGCTTGACTGGTGTGGACTCGATCTATTTGTATATTTCGAATTGTTAATTTTGTCCATATCAATGTCAAGAACAATGCTATGAACATGATGCCAAGTAGCCAGATCGACAAATTGTTCCCCTGCCGAATCGCAGTTGGAACCAAAAGTGAGAGCAATACAAAAACAACAACCAACGGATGAACAGGGACTGGACGTTTAGCCATATGTGGATTATGACCGCAAAATAGACTCTGGGGGACGGTTCCGAGTGCCTTGAAGAGATGGCACTAAAAAACTGACCGGAGGTAAGTTTTTTAGTAGTTCAGCCTAGTTTGGGAAGTATCACTCTTATTCGAGTGTTTGTTGCGTTTCAACTGCAGGTTCTGAAACTGCCTCGGGACTTGCCTCAGTTGCCGAGCTTTCGTCAGTTTCAGGCTCGGGTGGTGCTGCGGGCTTCCAAGATGCCTCACGAACTAGCCCCTGGACATCAGGAAGATCGTCGAGTGAGGCGAGCCCAAAAATATTGAGGAAATCGCGAGTCGTGCCATAAAGCATCGGACGCCCGAGCTCATCGGCCCGGCCAACGATTTTTACAAGTCGTTTTTCCATAATCGAACGCAATACCTCGCCACATGCAACACCGCGAATCACTTCTATTTCTGCTCGCATCACTGGTTGGCGGTAGGCAATAATAGAAAGTGTCTCAAGCGCTGCTTGGGAAAGTTTTTGTTGTTGGCGATCAGCATGCAAGCGTGATACCAAAGGAGCGAACTCCTCACGAGTAAGCGGGCGGTACCCACCTGCTACACGCTCGATTCGAAAAGAACGCGCGTTTTTATCGTATGTATCATTGAGCGATTCAATTGCTGCTTTGATTTGCTTGGTCGCATCTTCATCCTCAATTCCAAGGACGGTTTTCATTTTTGATTCAGAAATTGGGCGTTCACTTGAAAACAAGAGCGCTTCAACACGCTGTTCAAGCGAGATACTTAAGCAAGGTATTTCAGGGGTGGTCATACAGCGCGGCCAGTTGCTGCGGCTGCAGTAGCAAGTGCAACCTTTGCTATAGCGATTTGTTGGTCTCGCTCAACTTTTTCGCGATCTTTATCATCCGAAGTCACACGAGCATTTGCCCCTGCAAGTTCTGCTTTTGCTTCATCAAGATGCAATTGTTCGGCAGGTGTTGCTCCTTCGGTCACAAGCGTGAGCCCATCGCCATCAACATGTGCAAAACCACCTTCAATCAGGTACCAGCGGCTACCGCCTTCTTCTGCGTCAATCCTCAAACTGCCTGGGGCAAGTGTGGAAAGGAGTGGGGAAAGCCCTTTTTGCATGCCATATTGTCCATCCCAAGCAGGGAATGAGACGTACTTTGCTTCGCCACAAAAGGCTTCTTGGCTTGGAGTTACGATTTTACAGGGGAATGTATTTGACACGGTGTATTCCTACTAAAAGAGTGGTTTCTTAGAAGGTTGGCATCATACCAAAATTAGCACGGTCCCCAAGCAGAGATCAGAATGAGAAGGTCGTCAATACCAATTTCTCCGTTCCCGTCAAAATCTGCAGGACAAGGAACATCACAAGGACCCCATACACCTATAAATGAAAGAAGGTCATCGATATCAACTTCATCATTTCCATTTAAATCTGCAGGGCATGACGATGCGCAACTCTCAACCTCACATAACACGTCATCGCCTAGATATGATCCACCAGTTGTAAAACAATCAGCAGGTGTCAATTCAATACAAGAAGTATCCACACAGCACGCGCCTGTCGTGATACCCGAAATCACCCTTGTGGAATCTTCATAAATCACCAAGTGATCACTACCACTAAACAATAGGAATCCAGTCACCGTACCATCACTGACATGGTTGCCATCAGTATCCGCAGCTGAAGATTGCAAATTGCATGTGCCTTCTGTCACTGCGATAATATCAAACTGCAACAATTCAATGGGTGAACCAATACCAAGCGAATATGTGTCATCGAAGAAATACATATCGTAGCTTTCTGTAAGACCATCGGCGCTGATGATGCCTAGGCTGCTCATCGGTTCATCGAAGTTGGATGCATTTGGATGCACAATCGTATCTGGAACAATCTCGAATACGCCTTGGACATCAAAAGTAACATTCATACAAAAACTAAAAATGCCATCCTGCCCAGTCACGCCTTCGTCAACCAATCCATACACGTGTACTGTTGTTGATTCGCCAACTTCAAGTTCCTCAGCATCAATCTGCAGTGACACTTCCACTGTCAATTCTCCTAGAACTGGTGCACTAAACAGAGAAAACAAAAATATTACAAGGGCGAGTGTTATATATTTCATTAGAGCGTGTTTCCATAACTAAGGGCAAGGAGCCAAGCATCGAAGATATCGATTTTGCCATCGCCGTTGAGGTCTGCATTTGGATCCCAATCATTGCTGTTTTGATCAAGCAAATACGCTGCTTGCAATATTGCAAGGTCAATTTCATTCACGACCGCATCGCCATTGGCATCCCCTGCAAGTCGGAATAAGTCTTGTGTGCTAGATCCCGTACTGCGGTCAATTGCAAGGACACCATCTGGGGTGCCATCTGAATCTTCCATTGCATTTCCAGTACCATCTGTGATCATTGTTGTGTCGATTTGCAATTCATAGCGTGCATCTGTCAAGATTGTTTCGCCGCTTCCACCAAAGCCGTCACTTGTAAGATCTATCGTCAACGTATTGGTTGCTTTATTCCAAGAGAAATGAGCAGCAGATAATTTCACTGTCCCGCCTTCATGCGTTGTTCGTGCTAATTGCACTGCGTTTACAATCGAACCATTACTAATCAATGTATCAATATTGGTAGCTTCGTCAAATGTAATCTCAATAATTGCCATGTTTGATCTCTGGTCAATACCTCCGTTTAATGTGACATTTGAAATCGCTGGTCCTTCAAGATCGTAATCAAGGATGAAGTCACCAATCAACGTATCAACAAGAATTGTGTTACCCGACAAATCTTCCACACCACCTGCTACTGCAACGACTGAAACCCAACCTTCGCCAAGCACTTCTCCATCGTTGTTGTAGACATATCGATAGACGCCTTCGCCAAGATCCTGTACATAGTCAATATCAACTTCACCGTCATTGATCATGATGTCATCGATACCAATCGAATCCACGTCGATTCCAGAATCTTCATCGCTCCAACGAATATCAACGCTACCTGGATCACTTGTAAGTACAGCACCTTGTACTGGATTCACCAGTTCTCCAGCAGGTCCTAGGGCATCAATCGAGAAGATTCTTTGATAATCACCACCAGCAAATCCATCGCCATCACCATCGAGTTTATTTCCTGCAAGGTCACGTATGCTACGACCATCACTTCCATATATTGTCAAGCGGTACTCACCATCTACGAATTGATCGGCAATTTCTAGAGTCACTGTTGTTTCACCAATTTCATAAACCGGTACGAGAGTAAGCACGATATCGTCTGCATCACCGAAGAATCCATTTTCACCACTGTTTCTTAAATCATAATTGCCAACTGCAACAGCCTCGATGACATCAAGTTCTTCACTAAACGAAATTTCGATCATTGTGTTTGTAAAACCAACTTCTGTTTGATCATGCACTCCACTTGGTGTTGTCCCGAGAATTGTTGGTGGTGTTTCGTCATCGCTGTCGCCCGTGAATTCATAGGCACCAATATCAGCATAGCCACTAGCGAATCCAAATTCAACCGTTGGAAGATCGCCTAAGTCACTCAAGCCATCGTACATCGACATGTACGAGTAACCGTCACCACCCTGCGATAGGCCAACCGTTGGACTCAACCACTCGTTCCCCGAACCATAATGGAACGCGACGCGTCCATCACTGTAGAGTGTGACAGCAAAGTTTACATCGTGACCGCTTGAATATCGACTTGCATCCCAACGAATCGTCACTTCATCTTCAATAGATTGGTTAACGAAGATGTCGTCTCCACTGAGATCTGTTCGCAGGTTATCCCAAAGCGGAGCAATTCGAGTGTACTGCATCAACTCTTCGGTTGTGTTTGTCGTATCAGTCACATTAGTTGTTGAACCAAATTGTAGAAGACCGTTGTCAGATACTCGCACTGTTGTCCAGTCTGTACCCGCAAATGGGAAGATGAAGTCGTTTGCAAAACTTAGGTTCCAACTACTGTTATAGTGACGCCAGTTCATCGCATCGCCTACTTCTTCCCAACCGCTTTCTGCTTGTTGCGTTTCGTTGTAAACACTCGCTCCTGTGTTCGTGGTGCCCTGATCGTCAACTCGTTCACGGCCGAAGAAGTCGGTTAATGGAGCGTTCCATAAATCACCAGCATCAATG